>CANPHS010000137.1 GCA_947573925.1 uncultured Enterorhabdus sp.
CCCCTCCGTTTCCAAGAGGCGAACGACCGGTAATTTCTTAAAGGAATTATGTGAAAGGACTATCGTGAACATTTTGGTTTTGGGTTCGGGCGGCCGCGAGCATGCCATTGCCTGGGCGCTGCAGAAGTCGCCGAAGACCGACGTGCTGTACGTGGCTCCGGGCAACGGCGGCACGGCCGAGATCGCCGAGAACGTGGACCTCGACATCGCCGACAGCGAGGCGCTGCTCAGCTTCGTGGCCGAGCGCAAGATCGGGCTCGTGGTCATCGGTCCCGAGGCCCCGCTGGTGGATGGCGTGGCCGACGTGCTGCGGGCCGCGGGCGTGCCCGTGTTCGGCCCCAACGCCGACGGCGCCCAGCTGGAGGGCTCGAAGGCCTATTCCAAGGAGTTCATGATGGCCAACGGCATTCCCACCGCCGCCTATGGCCGCTTCGACAACGAGGCCGACGCCCTGGCCTATGTGGCCGAGCAGGGCGCCCCCATCGTCATCAAGGCCGACGGCCTGGCCGCGGGCAAGGGCGTCGTGGTGGCGGAAACCGTGGAAGACGCCGAGGCGGCCGTGCGGGCCTGCTTCGACGGCGCCTTCGGCGATGCCGGCTCCACGGTGGTCATCGAGGAGTGCATGACCGGCCCCGAATGCTCGCTTTTGTGCTTCGTGACCGACGGGAAGTCGTTCCCCATGGCCCCGGCCCAGGATCACAAGCGCGCCTACGACGGCGACCTCGGTCCCAACACCGGCGGCATGGGCGTGTACTCGCCGGTGCCCATCGTCACCGACGACGAGATGGCCGCCATGGTGTCCATCATGGAGGACGCCGCCGCGGCCACGGCCCGCGAGCCCTTCGCCACCGACTACCGCGGCACGCTGTACGGCGGCTTCATGCTGACGCCGGAAGGCCCGAAGATCGTGGAGTTCAACGTGCGCTTTGGCGACCCCGAGACCCAGGTGGTGCTGCCCCGGCTGGAAAGCGACCTGGTGGACGTGATGCTGGCCGTGGCCGAGGGCCGCGCCGACGACATCGCCCTTGAGTGGTCCGACGACTGGGCCGTGTCCGTGGTGCTGGCCAGCGAGGGTTACCCCGGCACCTACGAGAAGGGGAAGGTCATCCTCGGCATCGAGGAGGCCGAGGCCCTGCCCGGCGTGACCGTATTCCACGCCGGCACCAAGCGCAACTTCGACGGCGAGCTCGTGACCAACGGCGGCCGCGTGCTGAACGTGGTGGCCACCGGCGACACCTTCGAGGAGGCCCGCGAGCGTGCCTATGAGGCCTGCGACCTCATCAACTTCGAGGGCAAGCAGTTCCGCCACGACATCGGAAAACGCGCCCTCCAGGGCCGTTCCGCCTGGGAGTAGCCCATGCTTTCTGAACGACTGCTGAGCGCGGTGGTGGCCGGGTGCACGGCGAACTACCTGAAACTGAAGCCGTGCACCGAGACCCGCATGCCCGCGCCGGTGCCGGGGCAGCCCTACATGCTGTACATGCACGTGCCGTTCTGCGAGCGGCTGTGCCCCTACTGCTCGTTCAACCGGTTCCCCTTCCGCGAGGACCGCGCCAAGCCCTACTTCGCCAACATGCGGAAGGAAATGCGCATGTTGAAGGAGCTCGGCTACGACTTCGACTCCGTCTACATCGGCGGCGGCACGCCCACCATCATGATCGACGAGCTGTGCGAGACCATCGATTTGGCCCGTGACCTGTTCTCCATCAAGGAAGTGTCGAGCGAGACCAACCCGAACCATCTGACGCGGCCCTATCTGGAGAAGCTGAAGGGCCGCGTGCAGCGCCTGAGCGTGGGCGTGCAGTCCTTCGACGACGATCTGCTGCGCCAGATGGACCGCTACGACAAGTACGGCTGCGCGGCGGAAATCCTGGAGCGCATTCAGGAGGCGTCGCCCTATTTCACCTCCATGAACGCCGACATGATCTTCAACTTCCCGGCGCAGACGGAAGACTCGCTCATCCACGACATCGAGATGGTGGTGGCCTCGGGCGCCAGCCAGACCACGTTCTACCCGCTCATGGCGTCGCCTTCGGTGGAGCGGTCGCTGGCGGCCACGGTGGGCCCGGTGGACTACGCCCGGGAGCAGCGCTTCTACGAGATCATCTGCGATCTGCTGCTGGGCGATTTGCCGAACGGCCAGCCGGGCCTGTTCGAGCTGGGCAGCGCCTGGACGTTCAACCGCCGCGGTACCGGCGCCGCCGGCGAGGACGCCATGATCGACGAGTACGTGGTGGACTACGAGGAATACCCCGCCATCGGCAGCGGCGGCATCACCTACCTGGGCGAGAACCTGTACGTGAACACGTTCTCGGTGCGCGAGTACAACGAGGCCATCGAGGCCGGCTCCATGTCCATGATGGGGAAGACCACATTCAGCCTGCGCGACCGCATGCGCTACCGCTTCATGATGCAGCTGTTCGGGCTGCACCTGGACAAGCGCCAGTTCTACCGCGATTTCGGCACTACGGTGGAGCGCGGCCTGCCCGTCGAGATGGCCTTCATGCGGGCCTGCGGGGCCTTCGCCACCGACAACTCCGACGAGCTGACGCTCACGCCCAAGGGCCGCTATCTGGTGGTGGTCATGATGCGGCAGTTCTTCATCGGCGTGAACAACCTGCGCGACCAGGCCCGCGCCGCGCTGACCGGCGAGGAGCGCGAACTCATCTTCGGCGACGGCACGGGGAAGGCCTGCGGAACGGCGGGTGCCGACTCGGCCGGTGCGGTTGCGGCTGAGACGAGCGAGGCGACTGCGTCCGAGGTGGCCGATGTGGCCGAAGCCGTTGCGGCCGGTGCCGTGCTGGACGCCACGGAGGCTGTGGCGGCCGAGGAATAGCGAGTTCCGATGACCTACGTTTCCGTTGTCACCCTGGCGGCCTACGCGCTGGTGTTGGCGTTGCTGGCCGTGATGTCGGTGGTGGATGTGCGCGAACGCCGCATACCGAACGTCCTCGTGGCGGCCCTTGCGGGGCTCTGGCTGCTGTGGCGCCTGGTACTCGGCCTCGCCGGCCAATACATGGGACTGGGGTTCAAGGCCGAACTGCTTTCCCCGGCTCCGACGGTTATGGTGCCGCCTGGGCTGGAAATTGCGGGCGAGTCGTTGGCCGGCGGCATATTGGGCGCCGTGGTGCTCGGCGGCGGTCTGCTGGTGATGACGGCTCTCTACGAGGGCGCGACCCGCAAGGAATCCTTCGGCGGAGGCGATATCAAGCTCATGGCGGTGCTCGGCCTGTTTCTCGGCTGGGAACGCGGGCTGATATGCTTGTTGGCGGCCTGTGTGCTCAGCGTGGTGTATGCGGTTACGCGTCGCGGTGCGGCGAAATTGCGCCGACGCCGCGCCCAAGGCCACGATGGGCACGATGCCGCGGGGCAGCGGAGCGCGGGCGCTGGGGTTGATCTGCGAGGCGAAGGATTGGCGGCCACCATGCCCTTCGGGCCTTTTATAGCCGCAGGAACTCTCATGGCCTTTGTGGCATAAAAAAGTTCTTGCAATGCTCGCGCACACCCGCTAAAATATACGGACGCGTCAGGAACAATGTTCCACGCCATCCGGTCGGGTAGCTCAGTTGGTAGAGCAACGGACTGAAAATCCGTGTGCCGAGGGTTCAAGTCCCCCTCCGACCACCATATATTAGAAGACCCCCAGCGATGGGGGTCTTTTCGTTTCCGGAGGTCATGCGGGGACTTGAACCCTGCGAAGGCGAAAGTGCCCAGTGGGCACTTTCGGGCCGAGCGAAGCGAGGTCTCGCGAATTTGCCGAAGGCAAAGGCGCATCAAGTCCCCCTCCGACCACCATGAATCAGAAGACCCCCAGCGATGGGGGTCTTTTCGTTTCCGGGGGTCATGCGCGACTTGAACCCTGGGAAGGCGGAACAGCCCAGAAAACCCAAGCTACAGCTCGCGCAGTTCCGCGTGGCCGTTCTCGTACATGGCGTAGCTGGCGGAGCCGTCCTTGGGGTGACCGATGCTGCCGGGGTTGGCGAAGGTGAGCGGCAGGGCGGCGGCCTTTTCGCGGCAGCAGGCCGGGGCGACCTTGGGACCGATGCCCTTCACGTGGGTGTGGCCCGAGAACACGAACGAACCGGTCGGCAGACCTTCAATGACTTTCGCGAGGTCCAGGTGCCCGTGGGTGAGCAGCAGGGTGGTGCCCCCGTCCACCACGAGAGCGTAGTCGCCCAGGCAGGGGAAGTCCAGCACCATCTGGTCCACTTCCGCATCGCAGTTGCCCCGCACGGCGGTGATGCGGTCGGCGTACCGGTTCAGCAGCTGCGCCACCTCGGCAGGGGCATAGCCCGCAGGCAACGGATTGCGCGGGCCGTGGTACAGCACATCGCCCAGCAGCAGCAAGCGGTCGGCCCCTTCCTCATGGAAGCGAGCCAGCAGCGCCTCGGCCGCCGGCAGCGAGCCGTGGATGTCGGAAGCGATCAGGTAGCGCACGGAAACCTCCTTCAAAACGTTCGCCCAGTATAGCAGCATCCTGTAAGCGCCTGTTTTAGGTGGCACGGACAAGGGCCGGAAATGCGCCACGCGTCCCGGCCCTTCTTGTTTTCCCGGCACGATTCTCTACCTGTTATCCCATCGAAATGTTCTTTAGGTATGATACAATGCAGCCGAAGGCGGTTGCCGCGGCAACGGCGACCGCTCCACGTGTGATCAGTACGTGGTTGGAGGGTCGCTCTTTGCTACTCGGCAGAGGGCGGCTCTTTCCTCTTTAAGACGGCAATTGCTTCCCTGCAGAACCGCTTTCCAACCGTCCCTACACCGTGAAAAGACCGTCTTGCAACCGTCCGTTTGCCGTCGGAGTGTTGCGGAGTTTAGGATGCATCGCCGAGGATGAGGCGGACGGCGAGGCGGATGGTGTCGGGGTCGGGCGGCGTGCCGAGAGAGCAGGAGTCGATGACGGCGCCTTCTCCAGCTTGACAATCGGGCGGGTGGTCGTCACAATGGGGGCACTGTTTTCGCCGGAGCCTTTGGCAAGCGCCGGCTCGAGAAAGGGTTTGGTGCATGAAGAACTAACGATGCCCCTTTGGGCGCCCCATCGTGTATGACCATTGGCCATGCGTGGGCGTCGCATCGTTAGCTGTGCATTCCGCATCCCGCTTTCCATTTTCGTGCGTCCCTGCGCGTGGCCCTCCGTTCGGGAGGTTCCCATGCAACTGACATTCAACCATCTCACCTTCACCTACCCGGCCAGCGCCGAGCCCGTGCTGGCCGACGTCTCGGCCACGCTGCCCGCCGGCTGGACGGGGCTCGTGGGCGACAACGGCTGCGGAAAGTCCACCCTGGCCCGGGTGCTGTGCGGGCTTGTGACTCCTGACGGCGGCACCGTGGCGCCGCGCCTGTTCTCCGCGTACTGCGAGCAGGACGCAAGCGAGGAGCCCGCGGCCCTGTACGACTTCGCCACCGCCTACGACCGCGACGCCGTGCGCCTGCGCCGGCAGCTGGCCGTGGAGGACGACTGGCCCTGGCGCTACGGCTCGCTGTCGAGCGGCCAGCAGAAGCGGCTGCAGGTGGCCTGCGTGCTGTGGCAGAACCCCGACGTGCTCGTGATGGACGAACCTACCAACCATGTGGACGCGCCCACCCGCGAGGCCATCCAGGCGGCGTTGGCGCAGTTCAAGGGCGTGGGGGTGCTTATCTCCCACGACCGCGCCCTGCTGGACGGCCTGTGCTCCCAGTGCCTGTTCATGGCGGCGGGGAAGGTGGTCGCGCGGCCCGGCGGCTACAGCCAGGGCCGCGGCCAGCAGCAGCGCGAGCGCGATACGGCCCAGCGCCAGCGGGAGAACGCGAGGCGGGAGCGGAAGCGCATCGCCGCCGAGGCCCAGCGCCGGCGCGAGGAGGCCTCCCGGGCCGCGGGCCTGCGCCGTTGCAGTCGCGTCGACCCGCGCGACAAGAGCGCCAAGGACGCCATCAAGCTGGCCATCTACACCGGGAAGGACGGCGTGGCCGGGAAGCTTGTGTTTGGCAATAGAAATATCGACACTTTGGCCTGACTGGAGTCGACACTTCGG
>CANPHS010000138.1 GCA_947573925.1 uncultured Enterorhabdus sp.
TGGCCGCCAACGAGACGCTGTGCATCGTGGAGGCCATGAAGCTCATGAACGAGATCACGGCCGAGGAAATGGGCACCGTGCGCGAGGTGTGCCTGTCGGACGCCACCCCGGTGGAGTTCGGCACCGTGCTCTTCTACGTGGAGCCCCACGAGCCCGTCCAGACCCTCCCGGAGAACTAATCATGTTCGATAAGATTCTCGTCGCGAACCGCGGCGAAGTGGCCCTGCGCATCATGCGCGCGGCCCGCGAGCTGGGCGTGAAGACCGTGGCCGTGTATTCCACGGAGGACGCCGACACCTACCCGGTGCAGTACGCCGACGAGGCCGTGTGCATCGGCCCGGCCCAGTCGGCCAAGAGCTACCTGGTCATGCCCTCCATCATCGCGGCGGCCAAGAACACCGGCGCCCAGGCCATCCACCCGGGTTACGGCTTCCTGGCCGAGAACGCCGATTTCGCCCGGGCCTGCGTCGACAACGACCTCGTGTTCATCGGGCCGGCCGCCGAGTGCATCGAGCGCATGGGCGACAAGTCCAGCGCCCGTGAGACCATGAAGGGCTGCGGCGTGCCCACGGTGCCCGGCTCCGACGGCTGCCTGGACACGGTGGAGGAGGCCGCGGCCTTCGCCGAGCAGGTGGGCTACCCGGTGCTCATCAAGGCCACGGCCGGCGGCGGCGGCAAGGGCATGCGCGAGGTGCACGATCCGGCCGACCTAGCTGCCCAGTACAAAGCCGCCCGCACCGAGGCCGGCGCCGCCTTCGGCAACGACGGCGTGTACCTGGAGAAGCTGGTGCTGCGCCCCCGCCACGTGGAGGTGCAGGTGCTCGCCGACGACCATGGCAACGCCGTGGCCCTGTGCGAGCGCGACTGCTCCATCCAGCGCCGCCACCAGAAGCTGTTGGAGGAGGCCCCCTCGCCGGCGCTGACCGACGAGCTGCGCCGCGCCATGGGCAAGGCGGCCCTGAAGGCCGTCCGCGCCGTGGACTACCGCAACGCCGGCACCATCGAGTTCCTGCTGGACGAGCGCGGCGAGTTCTACTTCATGGAGATGAACACCCGCGTGCAGGTGGAGCACCCCGTCACCGAGGAGATCGCCGGCACCGACATCATCAAGGAGCAGCTGCGTATCGCCGCCGGCGAGCCCATGAGCTGCGCCGACCGCGCCCCGTTCGCCCCGAACGGCCACGCCATCGAGCTGCGCATCAACGCCGAGGACCCGGCCCACGGCTTCCGCCCCTGCCCGGGCACCGTTACGCGCTTCGAGCCCCCGGCGGGCCCCGGCGTGCGCGTGGAAACTTATTTACGGCCTGGTTCTAAAATCTCTCCGCACTACGATTCCCTCGTCGCAAAGGTTATCGTGCATGGACAGGACCGCGAAGAGGCCGTGGCCCGGGCGCGCCGCGCCCTCGACGAGTTCGTGATCGAGGGCATCGCCACCACCATCCCGTTCCACCAGCGCGTGCTGGAAAACGAGGTGTTTCTGGCCGGCGACGCCACCACGGACTTCATCGAAACCCAGATGGGAGACGTACTATGACCAATGAAATGAGCGTCGAGGGCCTGTCCATCGCCCCGGGCGTCATGGAGACCATCATCTCCGTGGCCGCCAGCGAAGTGGACGGCGTGGCCTCGCTCGGCAACTTTGCCACGAGCGGCATCCGCTCCATGCTGGCGAGCAAGCCCTCCACCAGCGGCATCGAGACCAAGATGGGCGACGACGGCAAGCTGTACGTGGCCGTGCACGTGGAAGTGTACTACGGCTACGTGCTGCCCGAGCTGGCCGCCTCCCTGCGCACCGCCATCGCCGAATCCCTGGCCACCCAGGCCGGCGTGGAGGTGTCGGCCGTGGACGTGTACATCGACGGCATCCAGTTCAAGTCCTAGGAGCCCCGGTTCATGGCTGCGAAGAAACACGAGAGGACCCGCGACCGCGCCTTCGCGGTGCAGGTCCTCTACACAAGCGAACTGCAGGGGCAGTCGCCCTCCAAGCTCTTGGACGAGGGGCTGTGCCTGGTGGCCACCGAGCTGGATCCGGAGCCGGCCCCCGAGACGGCGCCCGACGAGACCCCGTCCGAGTTCGGCCGCATCCGCGAGGGTGCGCTGACCGACTACGCCCTCGGGCTCATCCGCGGCGTGGAGACCCACCAGGCCGCCATCGACGAGCGCCTGGAGGCGGCCTCCGAGAACTGGGCGCTCTCGCGCATGCCCATCGTGGACCGCTCCATTTTGCGCGTGGCCCTCTACGAGATGTTCCACCGCGACGACGTGCCCGTGTCGGTGTCCATCAACGAGGCCGTGGAGCTGGCCAAGGGCTTCGGCGGCGAGGACGATTCCCCACGCTTCGTGAACGGCGTGCTCGGTCGCATCGCCCGCACCATGGACGAGGCGGGGGAAGCCGGGGCTGCCGAGGCGGCCGCCGATCTCGCCGAGGCCGATGCCGTGGTGGGTGCTTCCGGTGCCGCCGCCTGCGTGCAGGCGGGGGTGTAGCCCGTGGGTGCCGAGGGAGCGAACTTCGAATCGGTGCAGGAGCGCCTGAACCAAATCGTCGACGAGGTGTCCGCCGAGGACATCTCGCTCGATGACGCCCTGAAGCTGTACGAGGAAGCGGTGAAGCTGGGCCTTTCCGCCTGCGACTTGTCCGAGCAGGACGTGGACGCGTTCCTGGCTGCGGCCGAGCCTGAGGGCGAGGAGTAGCCCCTATGGAGCCGCGCATTCTGGACGCCATCACGAGCCCCGCCGACCTGAAGGTGCTCACCAACGAGGAACTGGCCATTCTCGCCGGCGAGATCCGCCAGGAGATCGTGGCCACCACCTCGGTGACCGGCGGGCATGTGGCCTCCTCCCTCGGCGCGGTGGACATCATCGTGGCCCTGGAGAGCCTGCTCGACATGCCGCGGGACCGCGTGGTGTTCGACGTGGGGCACCAGGCCTACGCCCACAAGCTGCTCACCGGGCGGCGCGAGGCCTTCAAGACCCTGCGCACCTACGGCGGCATCTCCGGCTTCACCAAACCCACGGAAAGCCCCTACGACGTGCACTATTCCGGCCACGCCTCCGACTCGCTCTCCATTGCCACGGGCCTGGCGAAGGCCCGGCAGCTGAAGGGCACCGGCGAGAAGGTGGTGGCCCTCATCGGCGACGCGTCCCTGGCCGGCGGCATGGCCTTCGAGGCCCTGAACTACATGGGCAACGAGCAGCTTCCCCTGGTCATCATCTTGAACGACAACGAGATGTCCATCTCGCGCAACGTGGGCGCCCTCATGAAGCATCTGGGGAACATCCGCGCCAACAACCGCTACCGCGAGGCCCGCGAGGGGCTGCAGGAGGCCATGGAGACCGGCGGCCCGGTGACCCGCGGCCTGCTCAGCCTCGGCCGCAACATGAAGGAATCCCTGAAGCAGATGGTGATTCCCGACTCCATGATGTTCGAGTCCCTCGGCATCGTGTGCACCCACCCCGTGGACGGCCACAACATCGCCGAGCTGCGCGACATCCTGGCGCTCGTGCTGGAAATGGACGGCCCGGCGCTCGTGCACGTGGTCACCCGCAAGGGCGAGGGCTACGAGCCGGCGCGGCAGGACCCGGAGCGCTTCCACGGCACGGGCCCCTACGACATCGCCACGGGCAAGGCGCAGAAGAAGGCGCCGCGGGCCCCTAGCTACACCGAGGTGTTCGGGGCGGCACTGGCCGACGAGGCCGTGCGCGATGGAGCCGTCGTGGCCATCACCGCGGCCATGACCGGCGGCACGGGCCTGAAGACCTTCGCGGCGGAATTCCCCGAGCGTTTCGTGGACGTGGGCATTGCCGAGGAGCAGGCCGTGGGCATGGCCGCCGGCCTCGCCTTCGGCGGCCGCAAGCCCGTGGTGGCCCTGTACTCCACGTTTATGCAGCGGGCCGTGGACCAGATGATCATCGACTGCTCGCTGCCCGATGCCAACGTGGTGTTCGCCCTGGACCGCGCAGGGCTTGTGGGCGACGACGGCCCCACGCACCACGGCGTGTTCGACCTGGCCTACATGCGCATGGTGCCGAACATGCGGGTGCTCGCGCCATCGGACGAGGCCGAGCTCGTGCACGCCCTGCACACGGCCCTGGCCCTGGGCGGCCCCGTGTCGCTGCGCTACCCCCGCGGCGAGGCGGAGGGGATGCCGCTGCCCGACGCGCCCGAGCTTTTGGAAGTAGGGAAGAGCCGCACGGTGCGCGAGGGCGCGGACGTGGCCCTGCTCGCTTTCGGCCGCATGGTGGGCCAGGCCCGCGCCGCCGCCGACCGGCTGGCGGCGGCGGGTATCGAGGCCAGCGTGGTGGATATGCGCTGGGCGAAGCCCCTCGACGAGGAGGCCGTCGCCGCGGCCGCCGAGACGCGCCTCGTGGTCACCCTGGAAGAGGGCGTCATCGCCGGCGGCGCCGGCCAGGGCGTGCTCGAGGTGCTGGCCCGCCAGAACGCGAAGGTACCCGCCGTCACGCTCGGCATCCCCGACCACTTCGTCGGCCAGGGCCCCGTCCCGCAGCTGTTCGCCGACCTGGGCCTGGACGCCGAGGGCATCGCCGCCACGGTGCAGAAGGCGTTGGGATAGGAGCGGTTTCTGGCGTTTGTCCTGCGGAAGACGTCGCCGCCACGATGCTGGACGCGCTGGGGCGGCGGCATCCGTTGCGCTTCGAGGAGAGGCGTTTCGCCAAAACCCTTCTCGTGTGCAAAATCTCACGATCAAGCGAGTCGTTTTCGGAAAAACACTCGCTTGATTCGCCAATAGTGTGCACGGAGGGCCGGAAAATCGCTCCAAACCTCGCTTCATCGTGAAATTTTGCACACGAGGGGGCTTTCTTTTGGAATAGGACCGTGTTGCACAAAAACAGGGATCGCAGGATGGAATTCCGCGATCCCTGGTGTCTTTATAGGAGGGGGAGAGCTATCGTTTGGTTTTGACGGCCTTCGCTTTCGACCACGAGGAGCAATAGGTCTTTCCGCCAACCTTCTTGTAGGTGCGCACCTGCACGTAGTATTTCTTGCCGCCCTTGAGCTTCGACACCTTCAAGCTGCTCTTGCTTGCGCCCTTGACGGTTTTCGCCTTGGCGCCCTTCATCGATTTGCTGGTTGAGTAGCGTATCTGGTAGCCCGTAGTCTCCTTGCGCTGCTTCCTCCAGGTTACGGTGAAACCCTTCTTCGTGCTCTTCACTTTGGAAATAGGAGTTCCCTTGGGAACGATCTTGAACGTAGCCGTTTTCGACCCCGCGTACGCTCCTTTACCCTTAACGGTCACCTTGTAAGAACCGACCTTCTTACCGCCCTTGCAAGAAACCGTGTAGTCAACGTTCTTGCGCAACACCTTCCCGCCGAGTTTCACGGTAATGGAAGAAGGCTTTAATGTCTTACCCGTGTAAGTTCGACTTTTAACGGTGACACTCGCCTTCGAGAGGGAAGTCGGAGCCGGCACGACAGGAGGCTTTACGGGCGTTGTGGGGGAGATGGCGCCAGGTTTGGGATCCGCTGATCCCGAAGAGATTTGCGCTATATAGGTATCGCTTTTGGATGTTGGCAGCGTGGCTGAAGTGAAAAGTTGGCCTCGTGAGTTTTGCCACTTGCCCGTTGCACGCTCGATATACTGGGAGGACGGCGTGGGAAGCAAGTTTCGGAAATCAGCCGCCGGCAAAACAATTTTCCTCAGCGACCGACAGTTTTTGAACATATCTGTTTTGGCATCTACGGTAATCGTGTCTACGGAGTCTATTTCATAGAAGGGATATTCGTTACCGTCTACGCCAACGGTCGATCGTGTGCCGAATGTTGGTGTAACGATCGTTTCTCCGGCCGAATAGCCGGC
>CANPHS010000139.1 GCA_947573925.1 uncultured Enterorhabdus sp.
CTCCTCCAGGACGCCGTCCAAGTTGCCGGCGATGTCGTAGCCGCCGTCCCACACGTGGCAGGTGTCCAGGCACACGCCTACCTTCTCGTCCAGGTTCACGCGCTCGATGATGGCGGCGATGTCCTCGAAGCGGCCGCCCACCTCCGTGCCCTTCCCCGCCATGGTCTCCAGCAAAAGCGTCGTAGACTGGTCGGCCGTGAGCACCTGATTGAGCGCGTCGGCGATGAGCTCGATGCCCGCCTCCATGCCCTGGCCCACATGGCAGCCCGGGTGCATGTTGTACAGCTGGCCCGGGGTGTTCTCCATGCGCATAAGGTCGTCGGTCAAAAGCTCGATGGCGAAGGTCCGCGTCTCGGGCTTGGCCGCCGCCGGGTTCATGGTGTAGGGGGCGTGGGCCAGAAACGTGGCGATGCCGTGCTCGCCCGCGAACTCGCGGAAGGCCGCCACGTCGGCCGGATCGATGGCCTTGGCCTTGCCGCCGCGCGGGTTGCGCGTGAAGAACTGGAAGGTGTTCCCGTTGATGGAGGCCGCGTCCTGGGCCATCTTCAGGTAGCCCTTGGCCGACGACAAATGGCAACCGATAGTGAACACGAGGAACTTCCTTTCGACGAAACGGGCCGTGCCAGTATATGCCCGCCACGATGCCGCACACAAAAAGAGCGCGACTTCGCAGCCGCGCTCCGTTGTCTCCCCTTGGGCCCGCTAGTTCACCAGCTTGAACACCTTGTCCTTCTCGCCTTTCAGGTAGTGGACGATGTTCTGGCAGGACAAGCGCTCCAAATCCTCGATGGACGACGTGGAATAAAACGCGGAATGGGGCGTGATGATGACGTTGTCGCGGCCCACCAGCGGGCTGGCGGCCAAATCCGGCGTCTCATCGTAGAGCACATCGGCCCCGAAGGCCCGCAGCTGGCCGGCGTCCAGCGCCGCCACCAGAGCCTCTTCATCTACGCACAGGCCGCGGCCCAGGTTGATGAAGATGGGATGGCGCTCCATGGCGGCGAAGGCCGCCTCGTTGAAGTAGTGAATGTTGTCCTCGGTGAGGTTCATGTGGTTCACGATGATGTCGGCCTGGGCGAACAGCTCCTCCGGCGTCACCCGCTCCACACCCAACGCCTCGAAGGTTGCGTCGTCGCCCGCGATGTCGGTGGCAATGACACGGCCCACCAGGCCCGCTGCCTTGCGGGCCGTGCACTTCCCGATCTTGCCGAAGCCCACAATGCCCAGCGTCTGGTCTTCCAGACGCGGCCACTGGGGAGCGGCGGCGTAGTCCCATTTGTGGTCGTCGTCAATCTCGCGCTGGTAGAACTTGAAGTGCTTGTTCAGCGCGCCCATGTAGGCGATGGCGCTTTCCGACACGTCCCAGGTGCAGTACTCCCCCACCGGGCACACGCCGATGCCCCGGGCCGTGGCCGCCGCCAAATCCACGTTGTCGTAGCCGGTGGCGTTGATGGAAATCACTTTCAGGTTGGCCGCGGCCGCCTGGGCCTCGTCGTCCATGGGGATGAACGCCGTGAGCAGCGCGTCGGCGTCGGCCAGGTGCGCGTAGAACTCCGCCCGAGCGTCGTCGGCGTAGGGCACGATGTCGATGACCGTATCGGGACCGAGCCCTTCGATGAGGGTGCGCGTCTCCAGCGTGTGGTCGGGCATCATGGAGTCGGGATAATCGCTGATGAGAACCTTCATGGGAAATCCTCCTGGGAGCAAGGGTGGCGCAAGGGCGAGGTCGGCCCCGGCGGCGCGGGCGGGGCCGGCGGCCGGCACAAGCCGCGGGCCCCGCCGCACGTGCGCCGGTTACGGACGGTAGATGGGCTGGGTCAGGCAGTGGGGGCCGCCGCCGGCGTGCAGGATCTGGTCGAGCGGCACGTCGATGACGTCCAGGCCGAGTGCGCGCATCTTGTCGTTGATGTGCTTGTTCTTCTTGATGGCCACCACCTTGCCGTCGCCGATGCACTGCACGTTGCAGCCGTGCTTGTACATGTCCTCGCTGGCCACGGGAATAAGCTCGAAATGACGACGCTTCAACATCTGCAGGAAGTTGTAGGGCAGCTGGTCGATGCAGGCCAGGGCCACCTGGGGCGCCACGATGTTGAAGATCATGTCCAGGTGCAGGTTGTCCGGCGGGCACGGCACGCCCACCACGGTGTAGCCGAACTTCTGCAGCTGGTCGCGCAGGTTGTCGACGCCGGCCTGGTCGGTGCGGTCCACCTGGCCGAAGGCGAGGGTGTGGTCGTCGATCATCCAGAAGTCGCCGCCCTCCATGCAGCCGGCGTTCACCCGGGCCACGATGGGCACGCCCATCTCCTTCAACTTCTCCTCGTAGGCCACGGTCTCCACCTGGCGCACCGGATGGCGGAACCGGCCGATCACGGCGCCCTCCTTCACCATGCAACCGTAGTCGCGGGCGAAGGTCATCACCTCGAACTCGGGGCGGGGCTGCACCTGCACGACCTCGATGCCGTTGGCCTCGTAGGCGTCCACGAGCATCTGCCACTCGGACACCATCACGTCGTTGCGCTCCTCGTCGCCCTTGCGCATCCATTCGGCGGTGATGACGTTGATGCCGTTGAACTTGTAGAAGCGCGGCGAGCACATCATCACCTTCTTCAGCGGGTTGGTGGCGTTGCGCACGAACACCGACTCGCCGGGCTCGTCGAACACGGTCTCGGTCATCTTCTCTTCAGTCATGGGTTTCTCCTTTCGGGGGGGCCTGCGACCATGGAAGTCGCAGGTCGAGGCCAACAAAAACAGTGGTGCGGAACAGGCGGGCGAACGGTTGCGGCTACAGAACCACCAGCACGCACAGGAACACGCAGCAGAACGCGAACAGCACGCCGAAGATGGGCAGCACCTTCTTCACCCAATCGCCGTAGCTCATGTGGGCCGCCGAGGTGCAGGTCATCACCACGATGGAGCAGGGGGTGATCATCTTCGCCAGGCCCAAGGCCATGCAGTAGATGATGACCATGATGTACACCTCCACACCGGCAAACTGCGACAGCGACGCCATGATGCCCATGGTGGCCGCCGCCAGGCCCGTGGACGAGGGAATGAGGCAGGCGATGAGCGTGTGCATGACCAGGGCCACGATGACGAAGGCGATGGGCGGCAGGGCCGACAGGGTGGACTCGCAGGCGTTCAGGATGCTCGGGGTGATCTGGCCGTTGTCCATGACCACCTGGATGCCCCGGGCCAGCGGCACCACGAAAGCCGTGGACACGAGGCCGGCCGCACCGGCGATGAGCGTGTCGATGATGGTGTCGGCGTCGTAGCGCATGACCAGGCCGATGGCGAGGGTGGCCACCATCACGAGCATGGAAATCTCGGGGAAGTACCAGGAGCCGAAGGGCACCATGTCGCAGCCGAGCAGCTCGCGCAGCACCGGAGTCACGCCCACCCAGGCGGTGAACTGCTCGAAGAACGTCCAGTCGGGGTTCAGCGAGGTCCACGGCACCAGGCCGATGATGAGAATGATCCAGGTGAGGCAGAACACCACGAGGGCACGCTTCTGGCGGGGCGACAGGGAAAGGTCGCCCTCCGCGGCCGCCGGGAATTCCAGCAGGTCCTGCTGGCGGCGGAAGAACTGCACCGACTTCTCGGGGTGCGCCTTCACCTTGTCGGCGTAGCGGCAGATGATGAAGATGACGAGCGTCGTGGAGATGACGAACAGCACCAGGCGCACGATCATGCCCTCGCCGGCGGAAATGCCGCCGATACCCGAGGCAATGCCCACGGAGAACGGGTTCACCACCGAGGACAAACAGCCGATTTGCGTGCCCAGCACCACGATGAGGATGGCCGTCACCGTGTCGAGGCCTAAGGCCAGCATGACCGGCACGAACATGAGGAAGTACACGATGCCCTCCTCGTAGGCCCCTTCCAGGGTGCCGAAGAACGCCATGATAACGACCAGGATGGCAATGAGCAGGTGCATGTTCTCGGCATGCTTGGTGGTGATGCGCTTGATGGCGGTCTTCAAGGCGCCGGTGCGGTCCATCATTTCCAAAAAGCTGCCGAACAGCAAAATGGTAAGCGAGATGGAAATGGCGCCGCTGATAGCCCCCGACCCCAGCATGCCGGTGATGGGCGCCATGAACACGTCCCACAAACCCTGGGGGTTCGACGCCACGGTGTGGTAGGTGCCGGCGATGGCGTCGCCGCCCTCGGTCAGGTCGTAAGCGCCGCCGGGCACGAACCACGTGAGCACGGCGATGAGGCAGATCACACCGAACAGGATGACGTAGGTGTTCGGCATCTTGAACTTCTTCTTGCCCTTCTCGGGCTCGCCGGGCGTTGGAGCCTGCTCGGGCTTGGGCTCGGCAGTGACAGTTTCGGCCATGGGATTCACCCCTCTCTTCCGACGCGGCGGGACCTACACGCTGGGCACGTACAGGTTGCCCAGGGTGGCGGCCATGATGGCCTTGATGGTGTGCATGCGGTTCTCGGCCTGCTGGAACTGGCGGCCGTGGTCGCTGTAGAACACGTCGTCGGTCACTTCCATGGCCGAAATGCCGTGCTTGGCCTCGATGTCGGCGGCGTAGTCGGTTTCGGCGTTGTGGAAGGCCGGCAGGCAGTGCAGGAAGATCCAGTCGGGGTTCTTGATGTGGCTCACGAGCTCGACGTTCACCTGGTAGGGGCTCATGAGGCGCACGCGCTCGGCGAACTGGCTCTCCTCGCCCATGGCGGCCCACACGTTGGTGTACACCACGTCGGCGTCGGCCACGGCCTCCACCGGATCGTTGGTCACGGTGATGGTGGCGCCGCTCTGCTCGGCCAAAGCCTTCGCCACGGCCAGAATCTCGGGGTCGGGCTCAAGCTCGGCCGGGGTGGCATTCACGTAGTTCACGCCCAGAATGGCGCTCGTGATCATGAGGGAGTTCTGCACGTTGTTGCGGCCCTGGCCAATGTAGGCCAGCGTGACGCCTTCCAGGGTGCCCAGGTTCTCCTTGATGGTCATGAAGTCGGCGAGCATCTGGGTGGGGTGCTCCTTGTCGGTAAGGCCGTTCCACACCGGCACGCCGGAGTACTCGGCCAGCTCTTCCACGTTGGACTGCTTGAAACCGCGGAATTCGATGCCGTCGAACATGGAACCGAGCACGAGCGCCGTGTCACGTACCGTTTCCTTCTTGCCGAGCTGGATGTCGCCCTTGCCCAGATACTCGGGATGCGCGCCCAAATCGATGCAGGCGGTGGTGAAGGCGGCGCGGGTGCGGGTGGACGTCTTCTCGAAAAGCAGGGCGATGTTCTTGCCCTCCAGGTAGTGATGGGCGATGTTCTGCTGCTTCAAATCTTTCAGGTGCTCGGCAAAGCCGATGAGCCACATCAGCTCGTCTTTGGTGTAGTCGCGGGTGGAAAGAAGGCTGCGACCCTGGAATACCGAATCCGTCATGGTGATGCTCCTTTTCTTTGCTGACCGGACCCCTCCGACGGCTGTCGCGCCTCGGCGGTGCGGCGGAGGGGAAGTGAACGCTGCCATGGTACGAAGCGGGCGGGGCGACACCCCCTGGACGCGGGAACAAAACCCGCGGGCCCGTTTTTGTTCTGCGGAACAACGGCGCCGCGGCCGGCGCGGCCTAGGATAGGTGGCGCTGGAAACCCGGGCCGACCGGCCGACCCCTAAACGCCGGACCCCCCACCATGCCGCGGGTCCCACCCCGGCCCCGGCCTTTTGAGGGGGCCAAA
>CANPHS010000140.1 GCA_947573925.1 uncultured Enterorhabdus sp.
GCCCCGGATGCCGAAATGGGAGAGCCAACGGGTGGCTTCTTCGGATACACCGTAATAGGCTGGCCGGAATGCGCGGGTCTTTCGTGTCATGGCGTGTTCCACAACTTCGACTGCGGGATCGAGAAGAGGGCTGCCCAAAGTGAGGTGCGCCGACCCATGTTCGATGAGAATGGGCCGAATGCCATGGGAAGAGGCGAAGGCCAACCCCTGGAGACTCAAGGGATAGAAGCGGGTGTTGACGACGACGTAATCGGCAGATCCTGCGAAACGTTCGATCAGACGCTGGCGTTCCTTTATTTTGGTTGGAAGGGGATACCGGCCGCCAAGAGCGCCTCTTGCAGGAAGGCGCACAAGTTCCACCCCATTGCGGTCGATTTCGTGCGAGGGCTTACCAAACGCGTTCTCGGTGACGACGACAACGTGGTGGCCTTGGGCAACCAGGGCAGCAGCCAAATTTTCCGTGTACTTTTCAACCCCTCCGACGCTGGGCTTGTACAGAGCGGAAAAGAGGCAAAACGATTCAGCCATTATCTTTCATTTCCTTGATGAGTTTCCCCAGATAGATTGCTCCCAGTAGCACGCCGAGGGCGAAAGCCGCGATGCAGGTGAAGCTGACGCCGTTCATATTCCACAGGGAAATGAACGGATAAGACAGCGCGAGGGATGCGACAAGAGCCCCGATATTCGAGACAAAGCTGCCGCGGAAGGAACGCAGCGCCACGAGCACGTTGTCGAGGAACCAGAAATACGCGCACACAATGGTGCTGGCAATGGCCGGCATGAGCAAGTAGGTGTAGGGCTCGATTGACGGGCCGAACAGCAATGTGAGAATCCATGCCCCGCAGAGTTGAAAGCCTAAGGCGCACACGACGCCGATGAGGGCAATGCCGCCGCCGATTTTCGCCAGGGTGGTAAGCAGCTTGCGTTTCCGGCCCGCTGCATAATCGGCGGAGATGATGCTGAGAAGGGGGTTGTAGAGATAGCTGGCCCCCATTTGCACGATGGTTACCGGGGCGGCCACCGAGGTGTAAATGCCCAAAGCCGAATCGCTGGCGAGAAAGGCGAGCACCTGCCGGGGCACGGACGGCGCAGCGTTGCACGCCACGGCAGCTACGACGATGGGAAGGCACGACAGCAGCAGAAAACGCGTTTTCTTCCGGCTGATACCGAAGTGGATGGAGCCGAATTGCCGTGTGCGCGGGTAATCGTAAAGCAGTCCGATAAGACAGGTGACGACCACCATGCCGCCGATGGCCAGCTCCAAATTTTGTGTCAGGGCAAACACGATGCAGAATTCAGCGAAGCAGAGGATACCCTGGGCAATCATTGATTTGCCGATGTAGTCCATGCGGCCATTCAGCTGATCGGCGCCGTGAAGCACCTCTATCACGCGTGCTGACAAACGATAGAGCGCAAAAAGAATGATGGCGGGAAGGGCCGAGGGGGTGCACGTGATGGCAGCGTACGCTATGAGCGCTGCCAGTGCGATGGCGGTGGTGACGAGCCGGAAGGTAAGGTATTCGCCGGTGGTGTTCTCCCTTTTCACGTCTGAAACTTGGTATACGTACATGCGGTATACCGAAATGGGGGCGAAAATGTTGTAGACTGCTAGGGCCAGGGAGAGCACGCCGGCAGCCTCGTAGTCTCCCGACAGGCGCACAACCACGATGGTAAGGAGCCACTGGCAGGCAAGCACGGTGATAGAGCCGGCGGAATTCCAAAGCATGTTGGCTTTGACGGAAAGACCGGCGGGCGGGGTTTTGCTCTGCTCGATGTTTTGCCTGGATGACACAGTACGCCTTTCTTGATGCTGCGGATATCTTCCCCCAACAAAGCAGGGCGGTCTAGGGAATTGACCGAAACCCTGCATTTTTGCGGTTTGCGGTTCCGTCGGTCCAGCGTCATGGGCACTACGCTGTCTGTTGTGGTAGGCTTCCCACCGATAGAAACGACAGGGGAGGCCCAGTGCAATACGATCCCGATGACTTGCGCCAGCTGCAACTGGTTGAGCTTGAGGTTTTGCTGGCTATCGATGAGCTGTGTGCTCGATACGATATCCCGTACTTCTTGGACTCGGGCAGCGCTTTGGGGGCAATGCGTCACGGCGGTTTCATTCCGTGGGATGACGATATCGATATTGGGATGTTGCGTGAGGACTACGAGCGTTTCGTGGCCGTCGCGCTCGATGAACTCCCAGAAGGATACCGACTGCTTACGCCCGATGTGACGGAGGGCTATGCCCCCATGTGGGCGAAGGTAATGAGGGAGGGCACCAAGTTCTACACGCGGGAGACCCTCGAGGCTGGGCTCGACCAAGGTGTTTTTGTCGATGTGTTTCCCTACGATAGGCTTTGCGGGGATGATCGCGGGGCGCAGAGGCAAGTGGCTGATTGCCTGAAATGGCAGAGAGCATCGTATATATATCATGCGGCATCGGTGCACGTTCCCCATGGGGGCGTTCTTGGCTGGCTAGAACGGTTGGCGTGCGGGGCGGTCCATGGTGTTCTGAAGCTGTGCACGCGCCAGGATGTGCTCGTCGCGCATTTTCGCAATGCGATTTCTCGGGATGTTGCAGGCGATCGGGTGACGGTGCTCTCGTACCCTGTTGAAGGCGGGTTTGCGCAGGATGAGCTTCTGCCGGCCCGGATGGTTTCGTTCGAGGGGCATGAGTTGCCTGTGCCACGGGATACCGAGGGCTACCTCGTGAAGAAGTACGGAGAACGCTGGATGGACATGCCTCCGGAGGACCAGCGACGGAATCATGCGCCGGAGGTCCTGGAGCTTCCGGCGCATGCAGTGCGAGCTTAGCGGATCGTTTCGTAGCCGTCGGGGTTCCGGGACTGCCAGCGCCACGAGTCTTCGCACATGCGGGTCATGTCGTACTGCGCCGTCCAGCCCAGCTCATTGCGGGCTTTAGTGGCATCGGCGTAGCAGGCGGCGATGTCGCCGGCGCGGCGGGGCATGATTTCATAGGGAATTTCGTGGCCGCAGGCTTTCTCGAAGGCGTGGATGACATCGAGCACCGAGGAGCCGTTGCCGGTGCCCAGGTTGAAGATGCCCACGCCCCGGCGCGTGCCGTCTTCGGCCGGCTCGCCGGCCACCGAGCCCACGCCGATGGGGTCGCCCGTGCCCACGCGCCCGGCCATCCAATCGAGGGCCGCCACATGGCCGCGGGCCAGGTCGACCACGTGGATGTAGTCGCGCGCGCCCGTGCCGTCGGGGGTGTCGTAATCGTCGCCGAACACGCCTACGCGTTCCAGCTTGCCCACGGCCACCTGGGCCACGTAGGGGAGCAGATTGTTCGGAATGCCCTTCGGGTCTTCGCCGATGCGGCCGCTCTCGTGGGCGCCGATGGGGTTGAAGTAGCGCAGCAGCACGACGTTCCACTCGTTGTCGCCGGCGTACAGGTCGGAAAGGATCTGCTCTAGCATGGATTTGGTCCAGCCATAGGGGTTGGTGGCGTCGTGCTTGGGGCAGCTTTCCGTGATGGGCACGAATTCCGGCTCGCCGTACACGGTGGCGCTCGACGAGAACACGATGTTCTTGCAGCTGTGCTCACGCGCCACCTCACAAAGGGCCAGCGTGCCCGCGATGTTGTTCCAGTAGTATTCCAGCGGCTTGGCCACGGATTCGCCCACGGCTTTGAAGCCGGCGAAGTGGATGATGACGTCGACGGCGTGGGCGGAGAAGATAGCCTCCAGGGCGGCGCGGTCGAGGATGCTGGCCTCGTAGAAGGTGAGCGAGGGGGCCGGGGTGGCGTCGCGCAGTTCGGTGCCGGCCACGGCAGCAGCGGCCTCGGCGATTTCGGTGTCGGTTGTGTCGGCGAATACAGGGGCCACACCAGTGATCTCGCCCACGCGCCGCACCGCCTCGCGGCTTGAGTTGCTCAGGTCGTCCACGATGACGACTTGATAGCCCTGTTCGAGCAGTTCGACACAGGTGTGAGAACCGATGAACCCAGCACCCCCTGTTACGAGCACACACGTGTCGGTGGGATCCTTTGCGAGCAGGGCATTGGTCATGGAGGACCTTCTTTCTCGGGTGTGCGGCGCGGGGCCACGAAGTGCCGTATTGCTTATGGTACCAGTTTTGCCCCGAGGGCGAACGCGGGAAGTTGCTGGCAAAAACGGAAGCGGATCGGGATGGTGATGGTCCCGATCCGCTTCGCGATGCGCTCGTTCTTACGGCCTACAAACCTTGCAGGCCGTATAGCCCTGGCGTTGGGCTTCGCTCTTGGAGATGGCGTACTTGCTGTAGCGCAGGTAGCGGCAGGTGCCGCGGTGGTACTTCTCGCCGGTGTCGGTGATGTACACGGTGCCGCCGCTGGACTTCTTCGCCTTCGCCTTGGTCTTCACCGACTTCTTGGCGGACCAGTCGGAGTAGTACTTCTTGCCGTCCACCACCTTGTAGGCGCGCAGCTGCACGTAGTAGCGAGTGCTCGCCTTCAGGCCCGAGATCTTTTTCGACGTGGCGTTCTTGCCGGCGGTAACCGTTTTGGCGCCGCTCATGCTCTTGTTCTTGGAGCACTTGATCTGGTAGCCGGACACGTCATTGGTGCCTTTCGACCACTTGGCGGTCACGGCGCTGGTGGTGGCGCTCGGGGCTTTCGCCGAGGGCTTCTTCGGGTACACCTTCACGGTGACGGTCTTCGCACCCGTGTACGCGCCGGTGCCCGTTACCTTCACCTTGTAGGTGCCCACCTTCTTGATGGCCTTCGAGGGCTTGATGACCACATTGCCGTTCGAGCCGGCGACTTTGTTGGCAACCACGGTGCCGTCGGCGGCCTTCACGGTGTACTTCGGCTTGATGACCTTGCCTGTGTAGGTGAATTTGGCCTTGTTGACTTTCACGGATGAGATCTTCACCGGCGCCGGGTTCTCGGTCGCAACGTCGTCGGCGAAGGCCTGCTGGGGCAGTGACACCGCCGTGCCCAGGGTTGTGAAGGCCAGGGTGGCGGCCAGCAGCGCGGCGCCCACCTTCTTCCGGATGCTCAATGCTTCGGTCATACCGCAACTCCTTTCGATCTCCTGCGATGACCCCATCATACAACAAAAGCTGATTGATCTGGTAATTTAATTCACGGGAAAGAAGAACCTCGCAGGCCGAGCGCTTGCGGGTCGCGGCTGAATTCCTCCGTCCTTGCGATGCCGTAAGGCGGAATTTCATCCGAGAACGGCGCTTGCTTGGACGTCAATGCTGACTCAAAAAGTAAAAGATCCTCACCTGCTCCGCGTGTTCTGCTATTCTGGAAAGAGAAGAGAGATACAATCTGCCTGCGGATCTTTCACTATGAGGGAACGTTGTGACAGAATTCAGGGTAATGCGGGGCGCGTGTGAACATGGCGGCCGGCCAAGAAAGGGCGCAGGGTTATGGGGAATCGGCATCAGGTGACGCGGAGGCGGCCTTCGGGGGCGTCGGGGGCGGCCCGGCCGTCGGCGGCTTCGGGGCGTGCTGCGGGTGCTGGCGACGGCTGGCGGCCGGGCGAGCCTGGCGGGCGCGGCCCCTCGGCCTTGGGCGGTGCGCCCGCCCCGTCCCATGGTGCCCGGGTCGGTCGCCCGACGCGCGGGTCGCGGCCGCGCGGGCGGCAGGCAGCCTATCGCCCCGGGCCGCTCGACAGCGCCGACGTGGCGGCGTTTCGGCCGC
>CANPHS010000141.1 GCA_947573925.1 uncultured Enterorhabdus sp.
CGCGCATCTCCTCCTCGGTCTTCATGTAGAACTGGTCGTTCTCGAACTTCATGCGCTTCTCTTCGTTCACCATGGCGCCGGTGCCGATGCACAGCATGATGTCCTGGGCGCGGGCGTCCTCCTGGAGGAGGTAGTGGAAGTCGTTGGTGGCGATGGTCTTCAGGCCCGCTTCCTTGGCCACGGCCGTCAGCTGGTGGTTCAGCTCGGTCTGGGTGAAGCCGGCGTCGGTGCGCACGCCCTGGTTCTGCAGCTCGATGTAGAAGTCGCCCGGATCAAAGCAGCTGGCGAACTTCTTCGCCCACTCCACGGCGTCGTCGAAGCGGCGGTCGTCCAGAAGCTTCGGGATGATGCCGCCGATGCAGGCCGAGGTGCCGATGATGCCGTGGCCGTACTTCTGCAGCATGGGGAAGGTGGTGCGCGGCTTGTAGTAGAAGTTGTCCACATGGGACTCGGAGACGAGCTTCAGCAGGTTGTGGTAGCCCTCGTTGGTCTTCGCGAGCAGCAGCAGGTGGTACAGCTTCGGCTTCACGTCCTTGCGCAGCGACTCGTCGGCCGTGAAGTACACCTCGCAGCCGAAGATGGGCTTCACGCGGACGCCGGTCTCCTTCTCCACGGCATCGCAGGCGTCGGAGAGCTCCACGACGCCGGACATGACCCCGTGGTCGGAGATGGCCACGGCGGGCATCCCCAGCTCGGCGGCGCGGCGCACCATGTCCTTCACATGGGTGAGGCCGTCCAGCAGCGAGTACTCGGTATGGTTGTGCAAATGGACAAATGCCATGGCTTGTCAGCCCCTTCGATGAGGTCGGCGGCGCACGGGTTCAGTTAGGTTGCGGTATGCGCTCAGGTGTACGAAATTCGCTTCACGTTCCGTCAGTTTTTCTCACCGGCCATGATACCAGCCGGCATCCGGAGAAGCCACGAACAAACCGTGAGATTTGCATGGATTGCCGTTCCAAACCAAGAAAGGGCGCCTCGCTTTCGCGGGCGCCCTTTCTCAACAGGCTCAAAATCGGGGAGCTGCCTTGCCTTAGGCGGCGGCTCCGCTGATGTGCTTCAGCTGCGCCTCGCACCATTCCAGGCGCTTCTGGTTGGTGACGAGGGTGGCCCGATCCTGCGGGTCGTTCTTCTGCTGAACGTCCGCGATAATCTGGCGGCACTCATCGGCCTCGGCCTTCACGGCCGCGGCGTCGATGTCCGCCACCCCGGTTCCGAAACGGGCGAGCACCGGCCCCGTGTCGTCGAGAACCGAGGGTGCGCTGACCAGGAACTGCTTCTTCTCCTGCTCGTTCTCGCCCACGGTGAGGGTCACCAGACCCCCCTCGCGGTTGAGCGAGACCGTCAGCTCGTGCCCTGGGAGAACGCCGAAGTAGCCGTCCGTTCCCGGAATGCTGGCGTAGGCGATCTCGCCCTGGAACAGAGCGCGATCCGGAAGGGCCACCGTGCAGCGCATTGCGGCCATTAGTTGCCTTCCTTCTGCATGGCGTCATAGGCCTCGTAGACCTGCTCGATGGCGCCCTTGTTCACGAAGCACTGCTCCGGGATGTGGTCGCACTTGCCGTCGAGGATCTCCTTGAAGGAGCGCACGGTGTCCTCCACCTTCACGTACACGCCGGGCAGGCCCGTGAAGACCTCGGCCACGTGGAAGGGCTGGCCCAGGAACTTCTGCACCTTGCGGGCGCGGTTCACGGTCAGCTTCTGGTCCTCGGACAGCTCGTCCATACCCAGGATGGCGATGAGGTCCTGCAGGTCCTTGTACTGCTGCAGGATCTGCTGCACGCCCATGGCCACGTCGTAGTGCTCCTGGCCGACGATCTCCGGATCGAGGGCGCGGGAGGTGGACTCCAGCGGATCCACGGCCGGGTAGATGCCCAGCTCGGCGATGGAGCGGGACAGAACGGTCTTGGCGTCCAGGTGGGTGAACGTGGTGGCCGGGGCCGGGTCGGTCAGGTCGTCGGCGGGCACGTAGACGGCCTGCACCGAGGTGATGGAGCCCGTCGTGGTGGAGCAGATGCGCTCCTGCAGGTCGCCCATCTCGGTGGCCAGCGTCGGCTGGTAGCCCACGGCCGAGGGCATGCGGCCGAGCAGGGCCGACACCTCGGAGCCCGCCTGGGTGAAGCGGAAGATGTTGTCGATGAACAGCAGCACGTCCTGGCCCTGGTCGCGGAAGTACTCCGCCTCGGTCAGGCCGGCGAGGCCCACGCGCAGACGGGCTCCCGGAGGCTCGTTCATCTGGCCGTAGACCAGGCAGGTCTTGTTGATGACGCCCGACTCCTCCATCTCGAGGTAGAGGTCGGTGCCCTCGCGGGTGCGCTCGCCCACGCCGGTGAACACCGAGGTGCCGCCGTGCTCCTGGGCGAGGTTGTTGATGAGCTCCTGGATGGTAACGGTCTTGCCGACGCCGGCGCCGCCGAACAGGCCCGTCTTGCCGCCCTTGACGTAGGGCTCGATCAGGTCGACGACCTTGATGCCGGTCTCGAACGTCTCGGTGGTGGTGATGAGCGTGTCGAACGGGGGCGCGGGATGGTGGATGGGCATCCACTCCACGTCGGTGGGCATGGGCTTGCCGTCGACGGGCTCGCCCAGCACGTTCCAGATGCGGCCGAGGGTCGCCTGGCCCACGGGCATCATGATGGGGGCGCCGGTGTCCTGGGCCTCCAGGCCGCGCACCATGCCGTCCGTGGACGTCATGGCGACGGTGCGGACGATGTCGCCGGGGAGGTGCGTCTGCACCTCGAGCACGGTGGAAACCTCGCCCGAAGGGGTGGTTGCTTTCACGGTCAGGGCGTTGTAGATGGCCGGCATGGCGTCTGCCGGGAACTCCACATCCACAACGGCGCCGACGATGCGGACGATGCGTCCGACGGCGCCTCCCTTGGCCGCTTCAGTAGAAGTAGTTTCAGCCATTTAATCCTCCAAAGCTGCGGCACCGCCCACGATCTCGGTGATCTCCGTGGTAATGGCGCCCTGGCGCACGGTGTTGTACACGCGCTCCAGGGTGGAGACCATCTCGTTCGCGTTGTCGGTGGCCGACTTCATCGCGTTGCGGCGAGCGCCTTGTTCGCCCGCTGCGGAATCGAGCATCGCGTAGTAGAACGCGTTGTTCAGGTAGGCGTTCATCATGTAGGACATGACCGACTCCGTGCTCGGCTCGAAGTCGATGTCGCCCGGGATGGCGGAATCGTCCCGCTCGCGGAAGGACTTGAACACGTCCTCCTCCTTGGCCTTGAGGCCCAAAAGATCCGCGTAGGACTCCTCCTTCACCGGCAGCACCTGCTGCTCCACCAGGGACTGCTCGGCGGCGTTCTTCGCGTGGTTGTACACGATGAACACCTCGTCGAGCTTGCCCTCGGCGTAGGCCTGCATGACGTAGCCGGACAGCTCGGCCGCCTGGGCGAACTCAGGGTCGGCCGAGTATCCCGCGAAGGAGAACACCGGCTCGATGCCGCGGTAGGTGAAGTACCCGATGGCCTTCTTGCCACAGGCAGCCACCTCCACTTCGGCACCTTCGCGCTGCTTCTCCTTCGTGAGCTTCTCCACATAGCGAAGCACGTTGGTGTTGAAACCGCCGGCGAGCCCGCGGTCCGAGGTGACGGCTACGATGAGCACCCGCTTCACCTCGTCGTGGACCTGCAGCAGCGGCTCCGTATCCAGATGGGCGTACTTAGCCGTGCTGATGAGCATGTCTGAGATGGCGACCGCCCAAGGCAGCGCGTTGTCCACGCGCTCGGAAGCACGGCGAATCTTGGCAGCGGCGACCATTTCCATGGTGCGCGTGATCTGCTTCGTCGAGGTGACGGATTTGATTCGCCGTTCGATGTCGTGTAGGTTGGGCATGGTCTACCTACCTTACGCTACGGCGTCGAAGGACTGCTTGAAGGCGGCGATGGCCTCCTTCAGAGCGACCTTGGTCTCATCGGACAGCTTCTTCTCCGTGTTGATGGTCTCCAGGATCTCGGGCTTGGAGGCGCGGATCGAGGAGAGCAGCTCGGTACGGAAGCGGACGACGGCATCCAGCGGCAGATCGTCGAGGAAGCCCTCGTTGCCGGCGAAGATGGCGATGACCTGCTCGGCGACGGGCATGGGGTTGTAGCGGCCCTGCTTCAGCAGCTCGGTCATGTGCGAGCCGCGGGTCAGCTGGTCCTGGGTGGCCTTGTCCAGATCGCTTCCGAACTGGGTGAAGGCCTGCAGCTCGCGGTAGGACGCGAGGTCCAGGCGCAGGGAGCCGGCCACCTGCTTCATGGCCTTGATCTGCGCGGAGCCGCCCACGCGGGACACGGAGATGCCCACGTCCACAGCCGGGCGCTGGCCCTGGAAGAACAGGTCGGTCTGCAGGAAGATCTGGCCGTCGGTGATGGAGATCACGTTGGTCGGGATGTAGGCGGACACGTCGCCGGCCTGGGTCTCGATGATCGGCAGGGCCGTCATGGAGCCGGCGCCGTTCTCGTCGGACATCTTGACCGCGCGCTCCAGCAGGCGGGAGTGCAGGTAGAACACGTCGCCCGGGTAGGCCTCGCGTCCCGGAGGACGGCGCAGGGTCAGCGACATCTGGCGGTAGGCCACGGCCTGCTTGGACAGGTCGTCGTAGATGATGAGGACCGCGCGGCCCGGGTTCTCGGGGCCCGCGGGCTCGCCGTTCTCGCCGTTGTAGACGAAGAACTCGCCCATGGCGGCGCCGGCCATCGGCGCGATGTACTGCAGCGGGGCGGAGTCGGACGCGTTGGCGGAGACGATGATCGTCTTCTCCATGACGCCGTGGCGCTCGAGGGTCTCGACGACGCCAGCAACCGTGGAGGCCTTCTGGCCGATAGCGACGTAGATGCAGATCATGTCGGTATCTTTTTGGTTGATGATGGCGTCGATCGCGATGGCGGTCTTGCCGGTCTGGCGGTCGCCGATGATGAGCTCGCGCTGGCCGCGGCCGATCGGCACCATGGAGTCGATGGCCAAGATGCCGGTCTGCATGGGCTCGTTCACCGGCTGGCGGGAGATAACGCCCGGAGCCTTGAACTCCACGGGGCGCGTGCCCTCGGCCTTGATGGGGCCCTTGCCGTCGATGGGCATGCCCAGCGGATTCACGACGCGGCCGAGCATGGCCTCGCCGGCGGGAACCTCCACGATACGGCCGGTCGTGCGGACCTGGTCGTTTTCCTTGATTGCGGTGACGTCACCCAAAAGCACGGCGCCGACCTCGTCCTCTTCGAGGTTCTGGGCCAGACCGTACACGGTCTTGCCGCCCTCTCCGATGAACTCGAGCAGCTCACCGGCCATGGCATCGCGGAGACCGTCGACGCGCGCGATGCCGTCGCCGACCTGGATGACCGTGCCCACCTCGCGGGACTCGACGCTGACGTTCAGCGCGTCGAGCTGCTTCTTCAGCGCGGCGTCAATGGACTGTGCGGTGATTTCAGTCACTAGCATTCACCTCCATCTGTTGTGTCTTTGAGGACGTTGCGGGCGCGATTGAGCTGCGAGATCATGCTCGCATCAATGTAGTTCCCGTCCACGTCCATGATGATGCCGCCCAGGATGGACTTGTCGATGCGCTCGCGCAGCACCGCACGCTTCCCCAGATCGGCCTCGGCTTTCTCGGTAATAAGCTGGCGCAGCCCGTCGTCGAGGGGCACG
>CANPHS010000142.1 GCA_947573925.1 uncultured Enterorhabdus sp.
CCTCCCCGACCGTGGAGTCCACTGCCGCGGCCAGCTGCCGGTTGTGGCAGGCGGTGCCCTTGGCGGCCGCCCGGGCGGCCCGGGCGGGGTCGGCCTCGTCGGCGAAGGGCACGGGCGGCGCCACCTTCGCCACGCCCTCCAAAAGCAGGCTCGCCAAATCGTGCAGGCTCCAGGAGCGCACCGGCTCCTCGCCCAGCTCGGGCAGCACGCCGGAAATGTAGTCGGCGAACACCCGGCTCGGCGAGAGGATGGCCACCGATTGCGAGGTCAGTCGCTCCTTCTGCCGGTACAGCAGGTAGGCCACCCGGTGCAGGGCGATGGAGGTCTTCCCCGACCCGGCCACCCCCTGGATAACCAGGGTGCCCGGGGCTTCGTCGCGGATGACGGCGTTCTGCTCCCGCTGGATGGAGGCCACGATGTCGTGCATTTTCACGTCCGAGCTGCGCGACAGCGCCCGGGCCAGCACCTCGTCGCGCACGCTGGACGTGGAATCCGCCGCCCAGGACAGCCTCCCGTCCTCCACGGCTATCTGGCGCTTGCGCAGAAGCGTGCCCTCCCGGCGCCCTGCCGGCGCGTCGAAGGCGGCCGGCCCCGACTCGAAGTCGTAGAACAGTGCGGCCACGGGGCTGCGCCAGTCGGAGATGACCGCCTCGTTGTCCCAGGTGAAGGCGAAGCGGCCGATATAGGTGATTTGCGGGTCGTCCGCCATCCGCGCCCCGCCCTCGGACCGGACCGGGGCGCCCGCGGTCGTCCCTTCCCCATCGGCGAAGTCCACCCGCGCGAAGTAGGGCGAGCCCAGCAGCTTCTCCAGCCGCTGCCGCGAGGTGTGGGCGAGCGCCGCCTGGGCGTCCAGGCGGTTCAGCTCGTAGGCGGAAAGGTGGGCCTCTTCCGGTGCCAGTTCGCCGCGCGAAGCCGCCAGGTACGCCCCGGCCTCGCCATGGCTCGCCTCGGCCCGCTCGGCCAGGCTCCGCGCCCGGCCCGAAGCCGCACGCACCTGCCCGAGCACCTCGTCCAGGTGCGCCTGCTCTTCCCGTTCAATGGTGGGGGTATCGTCTGTGGGGGTATCGTCTACGGGGGTGTGGTTTCGCGCCGTCACGGCCTCTCCTTCCTCTGCGCAGTTTCCGAAAACGCACGGTGCGGCCCTGACGGCCCCGTGCGAGAAACCCGAGAGGTCGGAGCCGTGAGCAACGCCGACATCGAGGTGGGGAAGCTATGCTAGCGACCCTCCCCCGCGCCCCGCGCCCACACCGCACCGACCTCCACAAAACCTGCACAGCACAGAGATGCTCCCAACCTGGCCGCCCGTCAACCATTTGGTGGCAACGGGGCGCTTCTTGTTGGCAGAGGCCCCGCCTTTCCCTTAGCATGGCTGTAATCTTTACGTTTCGTCAATACGCCTCGCCCCCCCATCAGAAGGAGGTCGCCCAATGCCCATGAACCCCGTGGTCCAGGCCGTCGTGAAGGCCATCACGCGGCTGCAGCCCGACGTGGCCGAATCCTACGCCGACCAGCGCCGGGTGGAGGACGCCGCCGGCCGGCTCACCATCGCCGACCCGCGCTGCCGCATCGACGAGATGACGTGTACCGCCCCCGACGGCTTCCCCATTCCCCTGCGCGTGTTCACGCCCCTGGACATCGACTTCTCCCTGAAAAGCGGCCTCCACGTGAACGAGGACCACCGCGGCACCATCTTGTACCTGCACGGCGGCGGCTGGGCCAACGGCGACGTGGAGTTCTACAGCGACGCCTGCATGCGCACGGCCCTGAAGCTGGAGCGCCGCGTCATCGCCGTGGACTACCGCCGCAGCCCCGAGCACCGCTTCCCCGCCGCCCTGGAAGACTCCTATGCCGTGGCAAAGGCGCTCTTCGCCGGCGAGCTCATCCGCGACGCCGACCCGGAGCACATCGTGCTCATGGGCGACTCGGCCGGCGGCAACCTCACGGCCGGCGTGAGCCTGCTGGCCCGCGAGCGCGGCGACTTCGCCCCGCGCACCCAGATCCTGCTGTATCCCCTCGTGTACAACGATCACTCCGAGACCACCCTCTTCGATTCCGTGCGCGACAACGGCAGCGACTACATCCTCACCCGCCAGGCCATCGTCGACTACATCGAGCTGTACCTGCGCACGCCGGAGGACTTCCACGACTCCCGCTTCGCCCCGCTCATCGCGAGCTCGCTGGCCGATATGCCCCGCACCCTCGTCGTCACCGCCGAGTACGACCCCTTGCGCGACGAGGGCGAGGCCTTCGCGGCCCGGCTGGACACAGAAGGCAACGAGGTGGTCTGCGTGCGCATGACCGACGGCGTCCACGGCTACTTCCTCTACCCCTCGGTGCTCTCACTCGTGCGCGACACCTACCGCATCATCGCTAACTTCCTCGACGACGACCCGCTGCCCGAAGGTGATGCCCCGTGGCTTCCCCTGCTTGGTATCGCCTAGACAACGTCGGGAAGTTCTACGCCGCCGAGGCGGGAAGCCCCGACCAGACCATCTTCCGCCTGACCGCCACCATGGCCGACGAGGTGGAGCCGCCCGCGCTGCAGCGGGCCCTCGACGCGGCGGTGGCGCTCTTCCCCGGCTTCAACGTGTGCCTGCGGTCCGGCATGTTCTGGCACTACCTGGAGCCCTCGGGCACGCGCCCTCTGGCGGAACCGGAGCGGCTGCCCATCTGCTACGGCCTGCACACGGGCCCCCGAAGCGTGCTCTTCCGCGTCACGTACTACGGGCGGCGCATCAACGTGGAAGTGTCCCACATGATCTCCGACGGGCGCGGCGGCCTGGAGTTTCTGAAGGCGCTCGTGGGCTTCTACGTCACCGAGCGCTACGGGGCGCCCGCCGGCGCGGCCTGCACCTACGCCGGCACCGAGCCCCAGAAGACCGAGGACAGCTTCTCGGCCAACTACGACCGCTCGCTCGCCGGGAGCGCGCCTAAGCCGCGCGTCTTCCACCTGACTGGCTGGAAGACCGACGTGGACCCCGCCTATCTGGAGCTGCACCTGTCGGCCGGGGCGGTGCACGGCCTCGCCAAAGGGGCCGGCGTGTCGGTCACCTCGCTCCTCATCGCGGCGGTCATCTGCGCCGTGCGCACCACCATGACCCCGCGCGACCGCCGCCGGGTCATCCACCTGGACGTGCCGGTAGATCTGCGGAAGCTCTTCGGCTCGGCCACCCTGCGCAACTTCTTCGGGCTCGCCTTCGTCAGCTACACGCCGGGCGCCCAAGATGCCCCGCTGCTGGACGTGGCCCGCGAGGTGCAGCGGCAACTGACCGCCGGCACCGAACCCGAGGCCCTGAAACGCCGCATGATGGCCATGGTGAAGCTGGAGAAGAACCCGCTTCTGCGCATGGCACCCCTGTTCGTGAAGGACGCGGCGCTGGGGCTGGCCGCGTGGAAGACCACCCGGGAGGTGACCACCACCGTCTCCAGCCTGGGACGGGTGGCCGTGGACGAGGCGGCGGCCCCCTACGTGCGGGGCATCAGCGCGCTCACCTCCACCCTGGGGCTCAACTTCATCGTGTGCACCTACGGCGACGACCTGTCCGTGGGCATGTCCAGCCGCTTCGTGGGCCTGCGCGTCGTCCGCGCCCTGGTGGAGACGCTGGAAGCCGCGGGGCTGGCCGGCCACCTGAACACCAGCCGCGACGGGGCGGCCCTGCACCGCTCGCCGGCCTGCGAGGCGGCTCTGGCCCGCTCGCCCCAACCCTCCCCCTTCCCGCCGAACACCTTCCAGCGCAAAAGCACCGGGGTGCGCACGCTGCTGCTCTTGCTCACCCTGGCCTGCATGGCAGCCATCGTCGCTTTGGGCGCGAAGCTGGGCGGCACCGTCGCCACCGTGGGGCTGCCCTGCGCCGCCGTGGCGCTGAACTGGCTGTTCGTACGCAACATGATGGTGCACGCCCCCGATTTCTTCCGCGTAGTGGAACGGTACTTCCTCGTACTTCTGGCCGTGGGCGGCCTGTGGTTTCTGGCCACGGGGAACCTCTTCGCCACCACCTTCGCCATCCCGGGGCTGTGCCTCATCGCCCTCACCTTCAACGCCGTGCTCGTCATTGCCTACCGCGACACCTTCGTGGCCGGCTACGCGAAGTACCTGCTGTACGAGCTGGCCTTGGGGCTGGTGCCTCCGGCCCTGGCCCTGGCAGGCCTTGCCACCTGGCCCTACCTCGCCTGGACCGCCGCCGCGGCCGCCGCAGGGCTGCTGGCGGTGCTGCTCCTGCTCACCCGCAAGCAGCTCGCCGCCGAGCTGCGCAAGCTGTTCGCTTGGTAACGCCGGGACGCCGCTTTTCCAAATAGGGGGTTGCGCGGTCAGAATTCTGTGCTAAAGTACGCAACCAAGCAATTGAATACACCTAAACCGATGAGGCGAAGATCAAGCCTTCCGGGCACTCACAGAGAGCGGGCGCAGCTGAGATTCCCGCAGAACGCCAGAGGGTAAATGGATCGCCGAGGGAAAGGGGAAAGGTTGCCGCAGTTTGTATCTGCGCGGCCGAGTATCTGGACCGTGAGCCTGCGTTAAAGGCAGAGCGGGTGATGGCCCGTTCATGAGAGGGTTCGCATCACGCGGATCAATTAAAGGTGGCACCGCAGATCGAGGGATCTGTCCTTTAATCCAAGGACAGATCCCTTTTTGTTTGGGGTGGGGCCGGAAACTCTCGAAGGCGTCGGGTACGGGGCAATTGCGAACGTTAGGAAAGCTCGTGGAAAGCGAGCGCAACCGCGGCCCCGCAGACGCCGCACGAAAGGACTGAGTACCATGGCCGAACTCCGCATGACCCCCGACACCGAACTGACCGACGCCCCCGCCGGCGCCCCGCGCACCGCCGCCGCAACGCCCGCCGGCCAGGCCCGCACCGCGAAGGCCGTCGCCGCCGACAAGAAGGGCCTCGCCATCCAGGACCTCATCCTGGTGGCGGTGCTCCTGGCCGCCGGCGCCGTGCTGAAGCTGACCGTGGGCAGCCTTCTGGCCTCCTTCGGCATGAAGCCGAACTTCATCATCGCCGCCTACTGCCTGGCCATCATCCTCATCCGGCCCACCGTGGCCCAGTCGCTGGCCATCGGGCTTATCGCCGGGCTCGTGTGCCAGATTCCCATGCTGAACGCCACGCCGCTTCTGAACATCCCCTCCGAGCTGTTGGGGGCGCTCGTCTGCGGTCTGCTCATCCGCGTGCCCCTGCACATCGGCAAGTTCGACGCCAACCCGCTCGTGAACACGTTCGTCTCCACCTGCGTGTCCGGCTTCACCTTCGCCGCCCTGTCCGCCTACATCAACGTGGTGTCCGTCGGCGGCAACTTCGCCGTGGCCATGGCCGCCTACATCGCCATCGTCCTCGGCACCGCCACCTTCAACGCCATCTTCGTCCAAATCCTCGCCATCCCCCTGGCCAAGGTCCTGAAGCGCTAGAGAACATCCTCCTGCGTTACCCAACAAAGGTTGAGCGTAGAGGGGACACGGGGTGCCTTGACCGAGCGAGTTCCGCAGCGACGAGAACAGGACTCAATGTCCTGTTCTCC
>CANPHS010000143.1 GCA_947573925.1 uncultured Enterorhabdus sp.
ACCGCTTCGCCTGCTACGACATGCTCATGACCATCGCGCCGGGCATGCTGCTGTCCATCATCTCCATCCTGTTCAACACCATCATCATCGTGCTGGCCGCCACGGGCGTCATGTCCACGGGCGTGGCCATCGCGAGCTCGGTGACCTCCGTGGTATTCTGTTTGTGCAACTACGTCGTGTTCATGTTCGTGTTCGGCGTGCTCACCACCTTCGTTGAATGGGACTCCATCCGCACCACCACGGCGAAGAAGATCCGCTACATGTTCACCTTCCCCTTCTTCATGCTCACCTACATTCCCATCGCGCTCATCGCCCTGGTGAAGAAGGCCGCGTGGAAGCCCATCAAGCACTCCATCTCTGTGGACGTGGCCGAGTTCTCCGAGGCCGAAGGGGTGCGGCTCTCCTCCAAGTAGCCTCTGGTCAAGCTCCTTTTCCTGTGCTAAAGTACAAGGCAGGCTCGAGGGGAGTCCCACAGGCCAGTGAAATCTCCCCTGAACCTTTGGTTTTAGGTGCGCCTTCTATGGCGTGCCCGCTTCACCTTTCGTTCCGTTTCCGCTACCTCGCGGATCCGTAGCAAGAGGCTCAGCAGGCTCGTTGCAAGACGCAGCCAACTGTCTGGGTCCATTTGCCTGCCTTTCAAAATCGTTTCCCAAGGTAGCGAAACGGACGGGGTGGCCAGCCCCGCGCCGAAGGCACTGCGGTGCCCTCGGCGCGAAGTGCCGTCAGGCGCGGGCGAAGGTAATGGCGTAGACTGTTTCCGTCCCTCCTTTCTTCAAAGCTTCCGTGGCGGCGTACAGCGTCGAGCCCGTGGTGCACACGTCGTCCACGAGGATGACGGCGCCGGGCATCGTGGCCCCGGGCAGCACCGAAAGCGCCGCCCGCATGTTCTCGATGCGCCGGGTGCGCGAGAGCCGGCGCTGGTCGAGGCGGCGTGGCGTGGCCAGAAGTGGCGCCGTATCCAGTTCCAATATCCACGACAGCTCCCGGGCCAGATGCTCGGCATGGTCGAAGCCGCGGCGCCGTCGGGCGGCCGCCGTGGCCGGCACGAAGGAGACGACGGGCCGCGCATCGAGCCACGACCGCGGCACCGTGCGGGCCATGATGGCCGCCATAGGCCGCGCGAGGCCCCGCTCGCCCTGGTCCTTGTACACCGTCACAACGCGCCGCACCTTCTCGGTGAGCACGCAGGGGCTTGCCGCCCCGTCGTAGGGCGGTCGCTCGTAGCCGAACGGTTCCAACAGCACGCGGTTGCATTCCGTGCACTGCACGCGGCCGAAGGGCGCTCCGCACACCGGGCAGGCCAACAGCGCGTCTATGTAGGGCAGCCGGGCCGTGCAGGCGGCGCACAGGGGCGTCCCGGGCGCGTCGCACACGGCGCAGCGGGTGGGGAAGAGCGTCTCAGCGAACACCTCGAAGGCCCGATCGCGCAGACGGCGCTGAGAGAAAGACGTCGTGCCTCGCGACCGGTGCTGGGCGCAAGGGGCCGGGGCTCGCTGGCGGTGCGGGGACCGTTCGCCCCGGCGGCTGCCCGGATCGGAATCCAGGGAGAAAAGGGCCATCTGTCCGCTTGCAGTCTTCATGGCCCCAGCATAGCTCCCCCGAACCGTCAAACCTTCGCCGCGTTTTCCCGGTTTCGGCCGTCCGGGAGCCGTGGCACGACCGTTCCCCAGCCGCCCTGCGACCGTCGCGGCGCCGTCGGGGAACCGTCCCGGAACCGCCGTGGTTTCCCTGTCTGCCGTCCCGCCCTTGAAAGTCGTTCGTCACCCGTTGGTTCTCTGGGCTTTTCTTGGAAGCAGGCGCGATCTGCTACACTTAGCGGAGCTTCTTTCGGGTCTGTAGTTGCGGGGGCGCAAGCCTCCAAGTCCAAGGCAGATGCGGTCGAAAGGATCCACGTAAGCGCTCGGGCCCGCCCGACGTGAGCATGGCGTATCCTAGAGGTAAGTCGCACCGTCCGCACCCATTTCGCAGAAAGAATCTGCGACGGACGAGAGGGCGTGTAGCGCAAGCGAAAGCCCCGGTGCGCGAGTGTGGGGTCAAAGACTAGGTCAGTCGAGAGAAGCGGCTTTGCAGACGTTTAGACGGAGGACAAAGTGAGAAGACGCCAGTTCGTAATGGTCGCCCTGACGGCGGCGCTCGCGTGCATGACCGGCATGCTCGTGGGGTGCAACAGCTCGAACAGCTATCAGCCCGCGCTGAAATCGGCGCAAGTGGCCTCGCCGGTCATTGGCGAGGACGGCACGCTGCGCGTGGGCGTCAACACCGAGAACCCTCCGCTGGCCGGCATGGGCAGCGGCAAGATCATCGGCATCGACGTGGACATCGCCTCGGCCCTGGCCGATCAGCTCGGCTTGAAGATCTCCATTGTGGACGTGGGCAGCGACCCGGCCGCCGCGCTCGCCGACAAGAAGGTGGACGTGGTCATGGGCATCGACGCGGCCAACGTGGAAGGCGATTACTGGACCTCGCCGTCCTATCTGCCCACGGGCATTGCTGTGTTCGCGCTCAGCGCCGACGCGGGCATTCCCGAAGAGGGCAGCGACGCCACCTTCGCCGCCCAGCAGTCCTCCAAGAGCGCCTGGGCCGTCAGCAACGAATTCGGCGAAGGGGCGCTCACGCCCACCGACACCTTGAAGGACGCCTTCGTGGCCTTGCGGGACGGCCAGGTGAAGTACGTGGCCGCCGATGCCATCATCGGCCTGTACGCGGCCCACGGGCTCGATGAGGGGCTCGATGTGTCCATTGTGGCCATGCTCATGAAGCCGAGCGGCTACTGCATGGCCGTGGCCGCTGACAACACCGACCTGCAGACCGCCGCCGGCGATGTACTCGCGAACTTGGTCAGCAACGGCACCATCGACGTGATCGAGCGCAAGTGGCTCGGCACCAGCGTGGCCTTGGACACCCTGCCCGTCATCGGCAACGCCTCCGCCTCCGACAGCGGCAGCGCGTCCGGCGACACGGGCACCGATTCCGGCGACTCCGCCTCCGATGGCTCCGGCGACGGCTCGTCCGAGGGCGATGGCTCGGGTGACTCCGGCGACAGCGGCGATTCGAGCGACGGTGACAGCTCCGGTGACTCCGGCGACGGCGACGGCTCGGGCGACGGTTCCGGCGACGATGACACGTCCGGCTCCGAAGACGGCCCCGAGTAGCTTCCCGAACCTGCGCAACGCATCAAGAAAAGCCCTGCATGGCGAACCATGCAGGGCTTTTTCTCGGCTTTTATCGGTGCGCTGCGCGGAAACCTGAAGCCGGAGGGGTGGGGAAAGGGAAGAGAAGCGTCTTAGGCCGCTTCTTCTTCGCCCTCGATGCTCTCGACGTCCTCCAGTTCGAGGCCTTCCATGTCAAGGCCCTCCAGGTCGCTCAGGTCGATCTCCTCGCCCTCGGCGAATTCCGCGTCGCCTTCCTCGCCGGTCGTCTCCTCGACGGGCACCTTGGCGGCGGCCTCCTCCATCAGCTGCTGCGGCGTCTGGGCCAGATCCTCGTTCTTCTCCACGTAGTCGAACACCTGGCAACCGACGTAGTGCTCGGCGCCGTCCTGGGGCTGCACGAAGGTGACGGCCTTCAAGCGCCCGAGGCTGTCGTAGGTGTAGAACTCGTAGGTCATGCCGAAGAACGGGTCGAAGGACACCTTCTCGATGGCCTGGCCCGCATCGTCGTAGGTCCACTCCGTCGGGGTTTCCTGGGCCTCGCCCTCTTCGCCTTCCATGGCCACGCTGGTCATGGTCTCGTGGCCCTTGTCGTCGTAGGTGGTGTTCCAGATGATCTTCTCGGTGCCCTCGCCCTCGTCGTAGGACGTGGTCACGGTGGTGGCGTCGCCGGCCTCGTTGTAGGTGAACTCGGTGGTTTCCAGCACCGCGCCCTCCTGGTTCACCGTCTCCTCCTTCACGGGTTTCCAGGGCTCCACCACGGTGCCCAGCTCCCCGGGCTTCACCGACACGGTGGGGGCGAGGCCCTTGGCGCTTTCGGCGAAGGTGGAAACCGTGCCGCCGATCCACTGGCCGTCGGCGTTGGTTATGGTGGTGGTCATTTTCTTGCCGCCGTCCTCGTAGGTGTAGGCGCGCTTGTAGTCGTCCAGCACCGCACCGGTGTCGGGGTCGGTCATGGGCTCGCCGGTCTCGTAGTCCAGGTTCTCGCCCGTGGTATCTTCGAAAATGCGCTCCACCAGGGTGCCGTCGGCGTCATAGGTGTAGGTGGTGGTCTGCTGGCCGCCCTCGCTCTCCTCGTCGGCGGCGAAAGTGGCCTCGTCCTTCACGAGGCGCCCGGCCTCGTCGTAGGTCCACTTCTGGCTCAGGCTGACATCCTCGGCGCTGGTGAGGCGACCGGCCTCGTCATAGGTGTAGGTGGCCTTCACCGGCTCGGTGGACTCGCCGTCGTAGTAGGTGACGCTCGCCACCTGCTGGTCGTTCTGGGTGGCCGCTGCCTGGTCGCCTTCGGGGGCAGTCGAGGTGCTGTCCTGGTCGGCCGGAGCCTCGGCTGCCGGTGCCTCGGCGGCGTTCTGGTCGGCGCTGTTGTCGGCCGACGAGCAGCCGGCCAGACCCAAGGGCAGCGCCAGGGCCACGGCCAAGCATCCCGCCGCCGTGCGATGGGTTCGCGTGAAGTGCGTCATGTAACCTCCCGTTTGTTGATGTTCCTTCGGCTAAAACCGATAGCGAAAGTCACTAGCATAATGAAAGAAACCCCCTGCGACCAGCCCCGACGAAAAGAAAAAGGGAATCTCCCAATTCCTGGAGATTCCCTGAAAGCGCCGTGGGCGAACAGCGATGAGGGGGGAGGGGCCTACTTCTTCGTCTTCACGGTCTTCACCTTCGACCAGCTGGAGTAGTACTTTGTCTTGCCCATCTGCTTGTAGGCACGCACCTTCACGTAGTACTTCTTGCCGCCTTTGAGTTTCGCCACCTTCAGCGACGTCTTCTTCGCGCCCTTGACGAACTTCGACTTCACACCCTTCTTGAACTTCTTGTCCGTAGACCATTGCGCCTGGTAGCCGGTCGCGTACTTTTTCTGGGCCTTCCACTTCACGGTAAAGCTTTTCTTGCCCTTGGTGAGCTTGGTGATGGAAGTCGACTTCGTAGTGACCTTTACAGGTTTGGCGGTATTGTTGCTCGTGTTGCTCTGACCCGGTTGCGCAGACGGTACGATGACTTGATTGGAGGTGTCCTTTGCTTTAGTGGTTTTTACGGTCTGGATCGGTGACCATGCAGAATGGAACCAACCATCACTTCCGGTGGGGTGTTTGTAAGTGCGCACCTGCACGTAGTATGTGGTGCTCGGTTTGAATCCCGATACCGACTTTCCCAACGACGAAGTGTAAGGATCTGTGACTACCTTCGCATTCGACATGTCCTTCTTGGTGGCATAGCGAATCTGGAAGCCGTCGTTGTATTTGTCTTGCCTCGTCCAGAAGGTGGAGATGATGCGGTCGTTGGCGCCCAGTTGGACAATGGATGTATCCATCACGGGGGATGTGGTGAGCACCCA
>CANPHS010000144.1 GCA_947573925.1 uncultured Enterorhabdus sp.
GCCTGCCCCTCAAGCGGTTCTTCAACACGAGCGGCATGCTCTACCGCGAGATGGAGCTCTCGAAGAAGCTCCCGACCATGACCGACGACGAGCAGTACGCCCTGCTCGCCACCAACGGCATGCTCGTGAAGCGCCCCCTGCTGGTAACCGACGCCGCCGTCATCCCCGGCTTCAAGGAATCCACCTGGGAAGAGGCATTGGGGCTGTAAGCGTCCTTTCGCGACAGCAGGCACTCCAGTGGCTCCGGCGGGTTCGGGCCGTCGGGCCTGTTTGCCCTTCTGCCCGAGGCTGGGCCACGGATTTGTGACGGGTTGTCGACAGCCGGGCACAGCGGTTGCATGGCAGCGCGGGGCGGGTACCATGGGAAGATCAGCAGGTTCCCCGTATCAGACGCCGTGAGCGGAAGGAGCGATCATGTCTCTTGAGCCCAACGTCGCCGACACCCCGCGCGCGGCGGCCGCGACAACGCCCGCAGCCCCCGTCACTACCGCCAGCAGCCAAGGCACCCCGGCCGAACCCGTGGCGAACCCGATGCCCCCGACCGGCACTCAGCCCCCGTCGGCAACCGCCGCGACCGAGCCCGGCTCTTCCGTCTCCCCCTCCCCGCGCGGCCTCACCGACGCCGAGGTGCAGGATCGCGTGACCCGCGGCCTGACCAACGCCGACGCCGGCGTGAAGACGCGGTCGGTCGGACGCATTGTGCGGGACAATATATGCACGCTGTTCAACTTCGTGAACGTGGTGCTGGCCGTGCTGGTGGCCCTGACCGGCTCCTACAAGAACATGCTGTTCATGCTGGTCATCGTCATTAACGCCGTCATCGGCATCGTGCAGGAAATTCGCTCGAAGGCACTGACCGACCGCCTCGCCATCGTGGTGGCGGCGAAGGCCGAGGTGCTGCGCGACGGCACCTTCCGCAAAATCCCCCTGGCCGATATCGTGCAGGACGATCTCATTCACCTGGGCCGGGGCAGCCAGGTGCCGGCCGACTGCCGGGTGGTGGAAGGCGACTGCAAGGCCGACGAGAGCCTGCTGACCGGCGAGAGCAAGCTTGTGCCCAAAATGCCGGGCGACGAGCTGATGAGCGGGTCGTTCATCAGCGCCGGATCGGTGCTGGCCCAGGTGACGCGCGTGGGCGCGGAAAGCTACGCCGCCCGCATCACCGCCGAGGCCAAGCAGCACAAAGTGGTGAACTCCGAAATCATGACCAGCGTGAACGGCATCATCAAGTACGTGAGCATCATCATCTTCCCCTTGGGCGCCCTGCTGTTCGCCCGGCAGTTCCTGGGCCAGCACCTGCCCTGGGACGCCGCCGTGCTCTCCACGGTGTCGGCGCTCGTGGGCATGATTCCCGAGGGGCTCATCCTGCTGACGTCCACGGTGCTGGCCGTGGCGGTCATCCGCCTGTCGCGCCGCCAGGTGCTCGTGCAGTCGTTGTACTGCATCGAGACTCTGGCCCGGGTAGACGTGCTGTGCCTGGACAAAACCGGCACCATTACCACGGGAAAGATGGAAGTGGCGAAGGTGGTGCCCGTGGAAGGCGGGGAAGGCGCCCAATCGGAAGGGGCGGAAGGGGCGTCCGCCGGAAAGCCGCCAATGGCAGACGGCGATGCGGCATCCGAGCTGGATCGCGTGCTCGCTTCCCTGGCCGCCGCCGACGAGGACCCCAACGACACGGCCCAGGCCATCCAGGCCTACTTCGCAGAAGGGACGGCCGCGGCCGACGGCAACACGCCCGGCGCCGCACACGAGGACTCCGCCACCCGCGATAACCACGCCGACCGCGTCCCGCACCCCTTCCCCACAGCCGACCTGCTCGCTCCCGCCCGCGTCATCCCCTTCTCGTCCGAAGCCAAATTCTCCGGCGTGGTGTTCCAGAACGGCCGGGCCTACGTCATGGGCGCGGCCCAGTTCGTGCTGGCCAGCGCCCCCGCCGTCTTTGAACGCATCCGCCCCCAGCTGGAGGCCTTGGCTGCCGACCACCGCGTGCTGCTCGTGGCCGAGGTGCCGGGCTTCACCGCCGAAGGGGCTTTGGAAGGCACGCCGACGCCCCTGGGATTCGTGTGCATTCGCGACCAGATTCGCCCCACGGCCGCCCAAACCGTGCGGTACTTCATCGAGCAAGGCGTTACGCTGAAGGTGATCTCCGGCGACGACCCGCGCACGGTAGCCGGTATCGCCGCCAAGGTGGGCATTCCCCATGCCGACCAGTTTATAGACGCCGCCACCCTGACCGACGAGGCCATTCCCGAAGCCATCGCCCGCTACAGCGTGTTCGGCCGCGTGCGCCCCGAGCAAAAGAAGGCCTTCGTGACCGCCCTCCAAGCCCAGGGGCACACCGTGGCCATGACCGGCGACGGCGTGAACGACGTGCTGGCCCTGAAGGCCTCCGATTGCAGCGTGGCCATGGCCGCCGGGTCGGACGCCGCCCGCAACGTGGCCCAACTGGTGCTCGTGAACAACGACTTCGCCAGCATGCCCGCCGTGGTGGCCGAGGGGCGCCGGTCCATCAACAACCTGCAACGGTCGGCCTCGCTGTTCCTGGTGAAGACGCTTTTGTCCATCAGCGCGGCGGTACTGTTCATCTTCCTGCCCTGGCAGTACCCCTTCGAGCCCATTCAAATGACGCTCATATCGGCCTTCACCATCGGCCTGCCCTCGTTCGTGCTGGCCCTGCAACCCAACCACGACCTCGTGCGCGGCCATTTCCTGCGCAACTGCGTCACCCGCTCCATCCCCGGTGCCATCTGCGGCGTTGCCAGCATCGTGGTACTGTGCGCCGTGGGCTACGCAGGGCTCGGACTCGCCTACGACCAGGTATCAACCCTCTGCGTCCTGGCCGTGGCCTTTGTGGGCGTGCTACTCATTGTGCGACTCTGCATTCCGTTCAACCCGCTGCGGGCAGCGCTGCTCGTAGTGGTGGTCGTCGGCACCGTGCTCGGCGCCACGTTGTTCCACGGCTTCTTCGACATCACGCCTCTCACAGCCCCCATGGCCGCCCTGCTGACCGCCGTGTGCGCCGTCGACGCCGTCGCCTTCCACCTGCTGTACCAGCGCTTAACGGAGAAGGGAGCGGAAACGGCCCCGCAGTCGTAGCCCGCAGAACGTCTACGGAACCTGCGGCGACTCAGGCGCGGTTCTTCTGCTTTACGGGCGCAGCAGTCGCCGGCACAGCGGTCGTCGGGGAGACTGCAGGGGAACCCGATTCCAGCACGGTTGTCGCAGGCGACATAGACACGTCGGCGATGATGGTTCGGGCAGCGGCCTTCGGATCATCGAGCGACGCCACGGCCTCCTCTTCCGCCAGGCCGTCGGCCATCCGGTCGTCGATCATTTCCTCGTAGAAGGCCACCGACTCCGCTATCTCGTCCTCGGGCAGGCAGGCGAGCGCCGCCCGCAACTGGCCCAGATATTCCTGCTTGTTCATGATGCGGCTCCTTTACTCTGCTGCGTTGCGTCGGAGGCCTCGCCCACGAACCGGTACAGCGCCTCCACCTCGCTCCATTCCGCCAGGAAGGCGGCCACCCGGGCGCGGCCCTCCTTGGTGATGCGGTAGTACTTGCGCAGCCGCCCGTTGTGCTCGGCCGAGCGCACGGCAATGCAGCCGGCACCTTCCAAGCGCTTGAGCAGCGGATACAACGTCGATTCCGTGAGACCCAGCGTCGCCGGCACGTCCTTGATGATCTGGTAGCCGTAGGATTCCCCGCGGCTCAGCACCCCCAGCACGCAGGCCTCCAGAAACCCGCGCTTCATCTGCGCGTCCATCGCACCTCCTCTCGTTCGGTGTCCTTTCATGCCCTTCGTTTGGCACGGCTTCATACCCTTTGTAGCATGATACTATGTGTTACATAGTATAAATGCTGGCAGCGTTTGTCAAGGAAAAATGTGAGGTTGCGCCAATCCTTCCCCCGACCTTTGATGTCAGGGGTCGGATGCTTTGACAACTTCTCAGGAGTATCGTGAATGTCGGGGATCGGGTCCTTGACAACTTCCGAAGCCTGAGCCCCACACGCAAGTACACTTGCACGGATACATGGTGACGGCAAGACGAGTTTGAGGGATAATACACAGCCGTCTAGCGACAGCCGACAGCCCCCTTCGCTGGCGACTCACTCACCATCCGTCGCCATTCCTGAGGAGCCCCTATGATTTCTTTTGAGAACGATTATTCCACCGGCGCCCATCCGCGGATTTTGGAGGCGCTGGCTGCGACGAACCTGGAGCCGGCTTCGGGCTATGGGAGCGATCGGTTCTGCGTCAGCGCCCGGGAGCGCATTCGGGCCGCCTGCGACGACCCCACAGTCGACGTGTTCTTCCTGGTGGGAGGCACCCAGGCCAACGCCGTGACCATTTCAGCCCTGCTCGGCGGCCACGAGGGCGTCATCGCAGCCGATACCGGTCACATCGCCGTCCACGAGGCCGGCGCCATCGAGGCCACGGGCCACAAGGTGCTCACCCTGCCCGAGCATGACGGCAAACTGCGGGCCGCCGACGTGGCCGCCTACCTGGACACTTTCTACGCCGATGCCAGCTTCGACCACATGGTGTTCCCGGGCATGGTGTTCATCGCCCACCCCTCCGAGCTGGGCACGCTGTACTCCCTCGCCGAGCTGGAGGAACTCTCGGCGCTGTGCCGCCGGGCCGGCATCCCCCTGTACCTTGACGGCGCCCGCCTCGCCTACGGCCTGGCGGCCCCCGGCACCGACGTCACCCTGGCCGACATCGCGCGGCTCTGCGACGCCTTCTACATTGGCGGCACCAAGTGCGGCGCCCTCTGCGGCGAGGCCGTGGTGTTCCCGCGCGGCGGCATGCCCAAGCACTTCCTCACCCACGCCAAGCAGCACGGGGCCCTGCTGGCGAAGGGACGCCTGCTCGGCGTGCAGTTCGACACGCTGTTCACCGACGGCCTGTACGACGAGGTGGGCCGCCACGCCATCGAGGCGGCCGCCGAGCTGCGCCGCATCCTGGCGGAGGCCGGCTGCACCTTCTTCCGGGAAAGCCCCACCAACCAGCAGTTCGTCGTACTGGAGAATGCCCAGATGGAAGCTTTGGCCGAGCGCATCCGCTTCAGCTTCTGGGAACGGGTGGACGCCCACCGCACCGCCGTGCGCTTCGTCACCAGCTGGTCCACCACGCCTAGCGACCTCGCCGCCCTGGAAACGGCCCTGGCCGACGTGCTGTAGGGAACAGCACCGCACCCCAAACGCAAAGCGGGCCCCGGCGCAGTACCGGGGCCCGCATGGATTACTTTGGTTGGCGACCGCAACCCGCAGCTGCGGGCGCCCGAAGCCGCCCTCGCGGCGCGTCCGGGCACCCGCCGCTGCTCTCGC
>CANPHS010000145.1 GCA_947573925.1 uncultured Enterorhabdus sp.
CGCGCCCCGCCCGGCGGCGACGGCGATGAACAGCATCGTGGCCACCATGGTGGCGAGCGACAGGGTGAAGCCCGCGTAGAGGGTGGTGCGGGGCTCGGGGGAGAGGCTGTAGGGCACGAGTGTGCTGAACATCATGATGGTCCACAGCCACAAAAGCCCGTAGCCTCCCATGCGCGTGACCGAAATGCGGTCGCCGAGCATGACGCTCCATGTCGCCCGTACCTTGTCCATGCGTCCCCTTCCCCTGGCGCACCGTCCCGCTTCTTCACGGAGGGAATTATACGGAAGGGGAGGGGCGAATGGGATCCCCGATTCTATTCTAGTTTAAGGATAATCGAGGGACGAAACGGACAACGCCCCGTTCAAGGCCGGGTAATGAGAAACCCTCAGAGACAAGATCATAAGTTTTCATGATGCCCGCGCGTGGCTTTCCGAGCCTTTCGCCGATGCTCGTGACGGCCCGGTGCCGATAGATTGGGCCCTGTTTTCGGCACCGCCCCCCTAACTCTGCACGGTATCGGAAGCGCGGCGCCCCGGCGCCGAGGAACAGGCAAGCAAGTACGGAAAAGAGAAGGAGGAGAAGGTGAGCAAGAGTCTGACTATGTCGCGTCGCTCGTTCGTGAAGACAGCTGCCATTACGGCCGGTGCCGCCGCGGTCATGGGTTCGCAGACCCACACTGCCTTTGCCGAATCCACGTATCCCGAGGTGCTCGGGAACGACACGGTGGAAGTGAAGACCTGCTGCCGTGGCTGCGGCAAGATGGAATGCGGCGTGAAGGTGATCGTCCAGAACGGCCGCGCCATCCGCGTCGAGGGCGACGAGGGCGCCTTCCAGTCCATGGGCAACTGCTGCACCAAGTCGCAGTCGTCCATTCAGGCGGCCTACCACCCCGACCGCCTGCACTATCCCATGAAGCGCACGAACCCCAAGGGCCAGGAGCCCGGCTGGGTGCGCATCTCCTGGGACGAGGCCATGGAGACCATCATCAAGAACATCACCGACCTCAAGGCCAAGTACGGCGGCCCGTCGCTGGCCTGCCAGGTGGGCACGTCCCGCATCTGGTGCATGCACTCGGAGTCCATTCTGAAGAACCTGTTGGAGACCCCGAACAACATCGAGGCCTGGCAGATCTGCAAGGGCCCGCGCCACTTCGCCACCACCATGGTGTCCCAGTTCGCCATGAGTTGGATCGAGCCCCTCTGCCGCCCGAAGGTGTACGTGCAGTGGGGCGGCGCGTCGGAGCTTTCCAACTACGACGACAGCTGCCGCACCACGGTGGACGTGGCCAGCCGCGCCGACGTGCACATCTCCTGCGACCCCCGCATGGCCAACATGGGCAAGGAGGCCGACTACTGGCAGCACCTGCGCACCGGCACCGACGGAGCGCTGGCCTTGGCCTGGACCAACGTCATCATCGAGAAGGGCCTCATCGACGAGATCTACGTGAAGAAGTGGACCAACGCCCCGTTCCTCGTCTGCGAGGACATGGAGCCCACGGGCTTCCCCACCATCCGCACCGACGGCTCCTACTGGGACATGAAGACCCACCTCCTGAAGGAGGCCGACATCGTCGAGGGCGGCAGCCCCTACAAGTTCCTCGTCTACGACAACAACTGGGAGTCGTTGGCCGCCGAGGGCGTCAAGCACCAGTACGGGGCCTTCACCTGGTTCAACGCCGACCAGGAGGGCGTCATCGACGAGACCGGCGGCTTCTGGGAGGGGGAGAACTACGACTCCGATAAGGCCCGCGAGGGCCGCGAGGCCGCCCAGGAGAACCTGCTGCCCGGCCAGGTACAGGGCTGGGTGCCCGATCTGCTTGGCTTCGACCCGGCCATCGACCCGGCCCTGGAAGGCGAGTTCGAGATCACGCTGAAGGACGGCCGCACCGTGAAGGTGAAGCCCGTCTGGGAGCACTACAAGGCCCGCGCCGCCGAGTTCGACCTGGCCACGGCCGAGAAGATCACCGGCATCCCCGCCTCCGAGATCGAGGCGGCCGCCACGGCCTACGCCACCCGCATCGACCCCTCCACCGGCTACGGCAACGGCGGCATCCAGTACATGCTGGCCGTGGAGCACGGCTGCAACGCCATCCAGAACTGCCGCGCCTTCGACAACCTCGTGGGCATCACCGGCAACATGGACACCCCGGGCGGCAACCGCGGCCCGACCATCGTGCCCATCGACGGCGACCTCCAGGGCTTCTCGGCCTGGGCCCCCGGTGCCTCCACGCCGCCGGCCGAGGTGAACCTGAAGCAGATCGGCCGCGACGAGTTCCCGCTGCTCGGCTGGTGGCAGTACTGGTGCGACGGCCCGTCCATCTACGAGACCATGAAAACCTCCGACCCCTACCCGGTGCGCTTCCTGTGGAACGAGTCCGGCAACTTCATGGCCTTCGCCAACTCCACCGTGGCCTGGGAGGGCATCAACTCCCTCGACTTCTACGTCGACCTCAACCTGTGGCACACCCCCTCCACCGACGCCGCCGACATCATCCTGCCCGTGGCCCACTGGATCGAGCTGAACTCGCCCCGCGCCTCCCAGGGCTCGGCCGGCGCCATGGGCGCCACGGTGAAGTGCGTGCAGCCGCCCGCCGAGGCCAAGTACGATCCCGAGATCGTCATGGATCTGTTCCGCCGCATCGGCGAGCCCTGGACCCAGGAGCCGGGCAACGAGTGGCCCGACATCGACTGGCAGCTGACCGACTCCATCAAGCTGCTCACCGACGACGAGCTCACCCACACCAAGTGGCACGTCGAGGACGGCAAGGTGTCCTTCGAGCGTGTGGGCGTGGACATGGACAAGGTCACGCCGAAGTACAAGAGCTGGGACGAGTACGTCCAGGCCTTCCAGGACCACGGCTGGTGGCAGGCCAAGGAGATCGAGCCTCTGAACTGGGGCACCTACCGCCGCTACCAGACCGGCGCCCTGCGTGCCCGCGACCGTGTGTGGGCGCGGCTGGACTACAACGCCGGCAAGGGCGTGGGCGACTGGAAGCCCGGCTGGTTCACCCCCACCATGAAGCAGGAGATCTGGTCCACGGTCATGGAGAGCCACCATCCGGACCATCCCGAGTGGTTCCTGCCGAGCTGGGTGGAGCCGCCCCACGGCCCCGCCGACGGCGACCGCGCCAAGGAGTACCCGCTGACCGCCACCACCGGCCGCCGCATTCCCGTGTACTTCCATTCCGAGCACCGGCAGCTGCCCTGGTGTCGCGAGCTGTGGCCCGTGCCCCGCGTGGAGATCAACCCGAAGACCGCGGCCGAGTACGGCATCGAGCAGGGCGACTGGGTGTGGATCGAGACCGAGTGGGGCAAGATCCGCGAGGTGGCCGATCTGTACTACGGCGTCGATGAGAAGACCATCAACCTGGAGCACACCTGGTGGTACCCCGAGGTGCAGGACTGCGGCCACGGCTTCCAGCTGTCCCAGGTCAACCAGCTCATCGACAACAAGGCCCAGGACCCGCACTCCGGCACGTCGAACCTGCGCGCCTACCAGGTGAAGATCTACAAGGCCACGGCCGAGAACTCGCCGTTCAACAACCCGGTGCCGTGCGATTCCACCGGCACGCCCATCATCCACACCTCCGACGACCCCCGTCTGAAGGAATGGCTGCCCGTCTACGAAGGGAGGGAGTAACCCATGGCCACCGCCATCATCACCGACCTGAACCGCTGCGTCGGCTGCCTCGCCTGCGCCACCGCGTGCAAGGGCGTGAACAACGTGCCCATCGGCAACTACTGGAACAAGGTGGTGCGCGTGGGGCCGAACCCCATCCCCGGCGGTTCGGGCCAGTACCCCGACGTGTACATGTACTTCCTGCCCGTGTCCTGCCAGCACTGCGAGAACCCCGAGTGCGTGAAGGTGTGCCCCCCCGAGGCCTCCTTGGTGGCCGAGGACGGCTCCATCCAGGTGGACAAGGAGAAGTGCATCGGCTGCCAGTTCTGCGTCATGGCCTGCCCCTACGGCGTGCGCTACCTGAACGAGGAAGAGCGCGTGGTGGAGAAGTGCACGCTGTGCGAGCAGAAGCTCTTGGCCGGCGAGCTGCCCCAGTGCGTGAGCCAGTGCGGCGGCAACGCCCGCTGGATCGGCAAGACCGAGGAGGGCTATGAGTCCTTCGTGGGCAGCTACGACTCGGCCGGCGAGCAGCGCCGCATGCTGGAGTTCTTGGAGCCCTTCGAGGAAGGCGACGTGTACAAGCTTCCCGACGTGGGCAACCACCCGTCCTATTCGTACATTCTGCGCGGGCAGAAATGGGAAGGAGGCATGGCCTAATGGAAACCCAATGGCCCCTCGTTATCTTCACGCTGTTCGTGTGCGTGACCTGCGGCCTGCTCGGCAGCATGGCCATCATGGCCCTGCGCGGGAAAGGTCGCGAGCTTCAGATGACCGGGCTTGTCTGCTCGGCGGTGTCCCTGGTCATCGGCGGTATCGGCGCCTTCCTGCATCTTGAGCACTGGGAGCGCATCTTCAACGGCTTCGGCCATCTGACCAGCGGCATCACCCAGGAGCTCATCGGGTGCGTGGCCTTGGCCGTGGTGCTCGTGCTGTGGTTCGTGAGCCTGCGCAAGGCCGACGAGCCCGTGCCGGCGTGGCTGTCCTGGGCGACTCTCGTGGTGGCCGTGGGCATGGTCGCGGCCACGGGGCACTCCTACCTCATGCCGGCCCGGGCGGCCTGGGGCGTGGCGCTCATCGTGTTCTACCTGGCCAACGCCTGCCTGCTCGGTCCCATCGTGCTGTGGGCCATCGCCGTGGCCAAGGGCGACGCCGAGGCCGAGGGCCTGGCCGTGAACCTCGCGTTCTTCGGCGCGGCCATCCAGTTGGTGGGCGATGCGGTCTACGCCGTGTCCGTGGCCATGAGCTCCATGCCCGACCATGGCTACTACGCCGACCCGACGGCCATGACCACGCCGCCGAAGGCCGTGACCGACCTGTTCGAGGTCATGGTGTTCGGTGCCGCGGCCCCCATGTTCTGGAGCGCCATCGTATGCGCCGTCATCGTGCTGGCCTGTGCCATCGTGGCCCGCAAGAAGGCGGCCGCCACGAAGACCTACCTGGTCGTGGCCGCTGTGGCCGCCCTGGCCACAAGCCTGTTCTTCCGCGTGGCGGTCTACCAGCTCGGCTTCTCGGTGTTCATGCTGTACTAGCCGAACGGGCACGGCCCCCGGCATGCCCTGCGGGCGCCGGGGGCTGACCGCCCCCTTCTCCGGGATGCGAGCGGCCTCCCCCCCCTCCCGGCAACGCCCCCGGTGCCGCCGCCCCGTGGCGCCA
>CANPHS010000146.1 GCA_947573925.1 uncultured Enterorhabdus sp.
GTCTGCGACCGCCCTCGCCGATCGGGGCGCTACACCAACTTTCGTGACACTACCAAACATCATGTAAGTGCTGCGTAGTTTTGGTGTTCCAGATATCGGAAGCAGGAGCGAAGCGAGCGATTGGCAATCATTAAATGTATACCGCATCGCCTCGACGTTTGCGGCGTTGAAATTCGATAAATCAAGAGTAATTAATGAACGACAACCATCGAACATGTTATTTAAAGAAGTGACTTTTGAGGTATCGAAGGAAGAAAGATCAAGTTCTTGAAGGGACGCACAGTCATAGAACGTTCCCTCCATGGTTACAACATTCGAAGTGTCAATCTTCGAAATTCCTTCTATTTCAGTCAAATTCGACATCGAATAAAACCAGTTTGCGACGGTTGAGGGAGACAGCTCGTCTTTGACGATGACTTTTTGAACAACTGAGGGATCGGTCTCGGTGGACAGAAGAGGCGTCCTCCACCTGTAATCATACGCGTCACCGCCGATGATCTCCACGAAGGAAAGGACTTCTTTTTCATTGGCTGTCTCTTTTCCTTTTTGCAGCACAAGGGTTCCGTCATCATAGAGGATGGCATAAGGGGTCTCATTGTCACTTTCTGTGGCATGGGCAGAAGAATGTGCGATGAGGGGAATGGCCCCCGCTAGTAACAATGCGGCGAAAAATGTCAGAATCTTCCGGGGAATCGAACTCGCTTCATTCATAACGAGCACCCTCTTCTCTCGTAATTTGGGATGCTCTTGCGGTGAAGTTTCATGAAGAAGAGCATCCGCCCTGTCGCCAAACAACAAGAGGTTTTCTCACGATGAGACCAACGCCTTGAAAGCAGATGCTCTTCTGCTTGAGGGTTGGCCCTTCGCGATGGAAAGACGTGAGACTATGGTTGCTACCGCGCGAGGCGCGAAGCTCTTGTTGTTTGGCCCTTCGATTTTACCACCGGCGGGAATGGGGGCGCAAGAAAAGACTGAGTCAGAAGGTTCGAGTTCTCTGTTTTGCTAGCAGGCGGGACGCGCTGCGGCCGCCGTTTGTCCCTTCGTGGGCAGGAATGCCCTTGGCTATGAGATTGTTGTTGTCGAGCAGGTTTCTACAGCGATTGGCGGTCTATTCGCCGCATATTTTACGGTGGCTGGGGTTGTTCTTGCGTCGTGTCCGATTTTGATTCCATGAAGCGTCAGTGAATCTTCGTGGAATGTAAACATGTTTACATTCCACGCGAAAAGAGATATCCTTTCTAGTGACAAAGGAGGCTGCCATGGCGACGAAGACGTTTTCGGGACGGGCGGATGCGGAAAAGATTCTCCTGGCTGAGGCTTTGGCGCAGAAGGAGTACGGCATGTCCTTCGGGCAGTACTGCGGCACGGTGTTGCTGGATGCCATTCAGCAGGAGGGAAAAATGCCCGATCTTCCCCAGAAAAAGGTGTCGGCGCGAAAGAGACATGCCCTTGCGGTCATCAAGAGTTTTCCCAGGCGTCCCCATAACCCCGAAATTGGTCGAATGACCGATGAGGAAATTCGCGATCTTATTGCGAACCGCTATGAATAGGAAACTCCTCCTTGACACGAACATTCTGCTTGATGCCGCCATTGAAGAGCGTCCAGGGTGCCTTGCTGCATCGCTTCTCATGGATGAGTTTTTCTATGAGAGCGTAACGGGCTATGTGTCGGCGCTTTCTTTGAAGGACGTTTACTATATCCTGTCCAAGTATACTGATGAGTCGGCCGCCCGCCGGTATGTCATCGCTCTTATGGACCTCTTTGAAATTGTTCCCGTTGACGGGGCGCTTTGTCGGATAGCCGCCTTATCGGACGAGCCGGATTTCGAAGACGGTATTGTGCGTGCTTGCGCTGAAAATGCCCTAGTGGATTTTGTCGTCACCCGTGATGCGGGAGCTTTTGGCAAGTCCTCTTTGAAGTGCCTGACGGCTCAAGAGTATCTCGACCTCTTCTGCGACATAGAAGAGGTCGAGCTGTATTAGGCGAAGAACTATCCCAGCTTCTTCTCCATGATGTAATCGTCCATGACGAAGCTCTCGCCGATATCGGTCTCCACGGAGTCGATCACCTCGAAGCCGAGCTTCTTGTAGGCGGGAATGGCCAGCTCGTTGTGCTTGTTCACGGTGAGGTACAGTGCATCCAGGCCGCGCTCGCGGGCGAGGCGCTCGTAGAAACGCATGGTGGCCGAGCAGAGGCCGCGACCCCGGTGCTCCTTCAGCAGGTACACCTTCGAGATGAAGAAGCGGTTCGTGTCCTTCTCGACATGACCGCCGGTGTAGCCCACGATGCGGGGTGCGGCGGTCGTGCGGGCGAAGTCCTCGGCGTCCGCCGCCAGCTCGCCGTCGCGGTCCGATTCCACGGCGTCGTCGGCCTCGGCCGGGGCGGGGCGTCCCTCGTCGTGGATGTCGGCGCCGCGTGCGGCCTGGTCCAGCTCCCGGGGCGTCTCGTCCTCGCGCTCCATGATGAACCAGTACTCGTAGCCGCCGTCGGCGATGTCGGTGCGGAAGGCGTTCAGGCTCTGGAACTTCTCCACCATGTAGTCGGTCTGCTCCTGCCCGATGAGCGCCGGCCAGTACTCGTTCCAGATGTGGTGGGCCATGTGCGCGAGGGTCTCCACTTCCTCGTCGCGCTCGACCTGGCGAAATGTCACGCTCATGGGATTCCTTTCTCGTAAAGATCGCTGAAGCCATTGTAGCCGTTGCCCCCGGGCCCCAGGGCGGCGCGGCGAAATGTTTCCTGCCAGTAACAACGGAAGGTCGCCGTTGTTAACACTTCTTTGTGAGGCCATTAACAATCATCGATGACCTTCGGGGTCGGCGCGGGCCGTGGAAGAATCGGTTTTGTTCCCGAGGAGTCCGGGCGTCGAAGGCCCGGATCGCAAAGGAGGTCGATCCCTATGATTGACACCGGTTCCACCGGCTTCATGCTCGTCTGCACCATGTTGGTGCTGCTCATGACGCCGGGCCTGGCCTTCTTCTACGGCGGGCTCTCGCGGCGCAAGAACGTCGTGAACACCATGGTCATGATCTTCGCGGTGCTCGGCATCGTGGGCGTGGCCTGGGTGGTGTGCGGCTGGACTTTCGCCTACGGCGGCGACGGCTCCGTCCCCTTCTTCGGCGGCTTCGACCAGATCGGCTGCCTCTCGGCCGTGAACGATATGATCGCAGAGGCCGAAGGCACCCCCACGGCCGCCGCGGTGCTCGCGAGCCAAGGGGCGCTCGCCGCCGACCCGGCGTTAGAGGTGGGCTACCCCGCCATCGTCGACATCGTGTTCCAGATGGCCTTCGCCATGATCACCTGCGCCATTATCACCGGCGCGGTGGCCGGGCGCATGAAGTTCGGCGCCGTGTGCGCCTTCGTGGCCGCCTGGGCGATTCTGGTGTACGCGCCGCTCGCCCACATGGTGTGGGGCGGGGAAGGCTCGCTCATCGGCGAGATGATCGGAGCCCTCGACTTCGCCGGCGGCGACGTGGTGCACATCTCCTCGGGCCTCACGGGCCTCATCCTGTGCATTCTGCTCGGGCGCCGCAAGGGCTTCGCGGTGCTATCCTACCGGCCCCACAACGTGCCCTTCGTGGCCCTGGGCGCGGCGCTTCTGTGGTTCGGCTGGTTCGGGTTCAACGCGGGCAGCGAGTTCGCAGCCGACGGCGTGGCCGGCCTCGCCCTGCTGAATACCGTGGCGGCCAGTGCTGCCGGCGTGTTGTCGTGGCTTTTGGTGGAACGGGTGCGCGTGGGGAAGTGCACGCTGGTGGGCGCGGCCACGGGGCTTGTGGCGGGGCTCGTGGCCATTACCCCGGCGGCCGGGTTCGTGGAGCCCTGGGCGGCCATCGTTATGGGGCTCGTGGTAAGCCCCATCGTGTATGCTGCCATCTCCCAGGCCAAGCGCCGCTTCGGCTACGACGACGCCCTGGACGCCTTCGGCTGCCACTGCGTGGGCGGCATCGTGGGCGGCGTGCTCACGGGCCTGTTCTGCGTGCCGGGGCTCTCGTGGACCGATCACGGCGGCCTGCTGTACACGGGCGATTGGTCGCTTTTGGGAGCCCAGGTGCTGGGCATCCTGGTGACCGTGGCCTTCGTGGCGGTGGCCGACGTGGTGCTGGGGCTCATCGTGAGGGCCTGTTTTGCGGGCAGCCTGCGGGTGAGCGCCGAGGACGAGGCGGCCGGGCTCGACGTGGCCGTCCACGGCGAGAGCGCCTATCCGGCCTACTTGGGCCTTGACTAGGGAAGGAGCGCGATTATGAAGCGAGTAACGGCCATTGTGCGGCCCGAGCGGATGGAGCCGCTGAAAGACGCCCTGTTCGCGGCGAATGTGAGCGGCATGACCATATCGCAAGTGCACGGCTGCGGCGCCCAGCACGGTTGGAGCGAGTACGTGCGCGGCACCGAGGTGCTGCTGAACATGGTGCCGAAGGTGAAGTTCGAGATCGTCGTGGACGACGGGGCCGTGGATGGCCTGGTGAACGTCATCGTGGGCGCCGCCCGCACCGGCGAGGTGGGCGACGGCAAGATCTTCATCGCCCCGGTGGAGGACGTGGTGCGCATCCGCACTGGCGAGCGCGGCGCCGAAGCGGTGTAGGGGCGCGGGCGCTCGTCGCCCGAACCGGACGGCGGGGCGGTCCTCGGGCCGTCCCGCCGCCGTTCTGCGGTACAATCCCTTCTGAGAAGAAACGAGAGAAGGGAATCCCATGCACACCTACACCCCGCGCGGCGTGTGCTCGCGCCAGATCGATGTGGAAGTGAACGGCGATACCGTGGAATCGGTGCAGTTCACCGGCGGCTGCGACGGCAACCTGAAGGCCATCTCCAAGTTGGTGGCCGGCATGAAGGTGGACGAGGTGGCCGCCATGCTGGAGGGCAATACCTGCGGCCGGCGCTCCACCTCCTGCGCCGACCAGCTCGTCCGCGCCCTGCGCGAGGCCCAGCAGGCCCAGTAGGGGAGCGCGGCGAGAACAAGCGAACCGACTGCCCGGGCGGCCCCCTTCGGGGCCGCCTTTTGCATGGGCACCGCATCGGGGCGCAAAAAAGCCCCGCCTCCGTTTGCAAGGGTGGGGAAAGAGGCGGGGTCGCGGGAAAAGCAGTATGTCGGGGCGAAAAGCGCCCCCTTTGCGGCCGCGGGCCCCGCAGGGTGCTCCGCAGGCCGCGGGGGGGGGGGGGGGGGCGCCCCCAGCCGCCCCCCCCCCCGGGGGGGGGACCAGGACCAGGACAGGGCGGGGGCGGTGAAGGCCCTGCGCCAGGCGATTGGGCCCCCGGCGGG
>CANPHS010000147.1 GCA_947573925.1 uncultured Enterorhabdus sp.
ATGACGGCCACGCCCACGTCGGCGAAGACGGCCATCCACATGTTGGCGATGCCGAAGGCGGCCAGCACCAGCACGGCGAATTTGATGCCCAGGGCGAACACGATGTTCTGCCAGACGATGCCCATGGTGCGCCGGGCCAGGTGAATGGCGCGGGCGATGTCTGCGGGGTTGTCGTTCATGAGCACGATGTCGGCGGCCTCGATGGCGGCGTCGGAGCCCATGGCGCCCATGGCGATGCCGATGTCGGCGCGGGTGAGCACGGGCGCGTCGTTGATGCCGTCGCCCACGAAGGCGAGCTTGCCCTTGCCGTGGGTGTCGCGCTCGGTTTGGGCGAGGAGCGCTTCCACCTCGGCCACCTTGTCCTGGGGAAGCAGCTCGGCGTGCACCTCGTCGATGCCGAGTGTGGCGGCGACGGCCTGGGCCACGGGCGCGCGGTCGCCGGTGAGCATGACGGTCTTCTTCACGCCGGCCGCCCGCAAGTCGGCGATGGCGCGCACGGCGCCGGGCTTCACGGTGTCGGCGATGGCGATGGCGCCCAGGTAGGTGCCGTCGGCGGCCACGTAGAGCACGGTGCCCGGGGCCTCGACGGCGGTGAAGGCGATATGGTGGACCGCCATGAGCTTGCCGTTGCCCACGAGCACCTCGCGCCCGTCCACGACCGCCTCCACGCCCTGGCCGCTCACCTCGCGGACGTCGCGCACCCGCTCGGCCGCCACTGCGGCTCCGCGATAGGCCCGCACCGATTGCGCGATGGGATGGGTGGAAAAGGTCTCGGCCGCCGCGGCGATGTCAGCAAGCTCGGCCTTGCTTACGCCGGGGGCACAAACGAGCTCGGTCACGGAGAACGTGCCGTCGGTCAGCGTGCCGGTCTTGTCGAATACGACGGTCTCGGTGGAGCCGAGGGCCTCCAGGTAGTTCGACCCCTTCACCAGAATGCCGAGGCGCGAGGCGCCGCCGATGCCGCCGAAGAACGACAGCGGCACGGAGATGACCAGCGCACAGGGGCACGACACCACGAGGAAGGTGAGTCCGCGCAGCACCCAGTCGGACCACTGGCCGCCGAACAGCAGCGGCGGCACGACGGCGAGCACGGCGGCCACGCCCACAACGATGGGGGTGTACACGCGGGCGAACCGCGTGATGAAGTTCTCGGTGCGGGCCTTCTTCTCGGCGGCGTTTTCCACCAACTCCAGGATGCGGCTCACGGTGGAGTCCTCGAAGGGCTTGGTGGCGCGCACGACGAGTTTGCCCGTCAGGTTCACGCAGCCGGAGATGACCTCGTCACCCGGGCGCGCCGTGCGGGGCACCGACTCGCCGGTAAGCGCCGCGGTGTCGATCTGGCTTTCGCCGGTCAGCACCGTGCCGTCCAGCGGGATGCGCTCGCCGGGCATGACGATGAACTCGTCGTCGGGGGCCAGCTCGAAGGGATCGATCTGCTTCAGCTTGCCCTCTTCCATGACGTTGGCGTACTCCGGCGCGATATCCATCATGTCCGCGATGGACTGGCGCGACTTGTCAACCGCATAACTTTGGAACAGCTCGCCCACCTGGAAGAACAGCATCACGGCCGCGCCTTCGGCCATGTGCGGTTCAGTGTTGGGGAACAGTACCAGCGCAAACGCGCCGAAAGTGGCCACGGTCATGAGGAAGTCCTCGTCCAGCGCGTGCCCGTGCACATGGCCTCGCAGCGCGCCGGCGATGACGTCGTAGCCGGCGATGAGATAGGGGATGAGAAAGAGCGCGAACTCGGCGTACACGTCGCCGGGGGTGCCGAAAGCGGCGCGCAGGATGCCGGTTTGGGTCGCCACTTCGATGGCGACGAACAGCACGAGGGCGACGATGATGCGCGTGAGGAGTTTTTTCTGCTTCGGGTTCATGGGGAATCCTAACGGACGATGCGGCAGTCTTTCTCGTAGCTGGTGCAGACGGCCTGGGCGGCGTCGACGATGGCGGACAGGGCCTCGGCGTCGGCGGCGTCCGCGTCAATCATCAGCTTGCTCGTCATGAAGCTGATGGATGCCTTGTTCACGCCGGGCAGCTCGTTGATGCCGGCTTCCATTTTCGCGGCGCAGTTGGCGCAATCGAGGTTCTCCAGTTTGAATGACTTGCGCATGATGGTTCCTTTCGGTGTTGTTCCCACTCGCTAGGGGCGGCCGGTTCGGTGAATCGGGGGGCAGGGTTACTCGCACACGTGGGTCATGCCCTGGGCGAGCATGGTGTAGACGTGGTCGTCGGAGAGGGCGTAGATGACGTTCTTGCCGTCGCGGGTGGCCTTCACGAGACGCGCCTGCTTTAGCGTGCGCAGCTGGTGGCTCACGGCGCTTTGGGTGCAGCCGACGACGGCGGTGATGTCGCCGACGGATAGGCCGCCGCCCATGAGCGCGAACAGGATCTTGATGCGGGTGGTGTCGGAGAAGGCCTTGAACAGGTCGGCCACGTCGAACAGCAGCTCCTCGTCGGGCATTTCCGCGAACAAGCCGGCCGTGGCCTCGCGGTTGCAGCCGCAGGGGCAGGCCTCCAGCGATGCGCAGGCGCCTTCCACGATTTTGCCGGCTTCTTTCTCTAGGGCTGTCGGTTCGCTCATCTCGGCTCCTTGCAAACTATTAAACATATGAGCAACTGTTCATAAGTATAGGCACCGCCACCGTTCTGTCAAGGGGCGGAATAAAAGATTTCGTTTGGAAGAGCAACGGAAGGGGAAGCGTAACGGCTCCGTCGCCATCGGAAGGCGCGCCAAAGCTACCATTGAGGGCAGAAAACGCGATAGGACGCAGTGCCGCATGCTTTTGTCTTACATGATCCGGCCAATTCCCAATCATTGATATGAGCTGGGGAAGAAGGCGCGGTCGGTCGTCCCGTCACGCCCGATGCGAATTTGAAAGGTGTTGCAATGAAGGCTTACCAAATCGTCGATGCCGACTTCGTGAAGCGCGAGATAGGGCGCATGCCCATCGTGGACGTGCGGCCGCCGCTGCGCTACGACACGGCCCATATTCCCTCGGCCATCAACATTCGGCTCGATGTGGCCGCCGCCTCGGAGGATCCTGCCGAGGAGCTGGCCGAGATGTTCCAGGACAACGGCATTTTCCCCGAGGACGCGGTCATCGTGTACTGCCAGATGGGCGTGCATGCCAAGATCGCCTGCGATTACCTGGCGTCGGCGGGTTACAGTAGACTGTATCTGTACGCCGGCAGCATGAACGACTGGATGCGCGACCCGGCGCGTCCCGTGGAGGCCTCGTCGGTTGCCTTCGCGAAGGCGTCGTAGGAGGGCGCGAAGACCTGCGGGCCGGACGTCTGGGGCTGCCGGTGCCGATGCCGATGCACCCGTCGCGACGAAACGATGACAAGGGTCGTCTGTCCGTGGCAGGCGGCCCTTCGCTGTCCTACCATAGGCGGGAGACATCGACGCGGGAGGCCCGCGTTCGCGAAGACGGGAGGCTGCCATGACTACGGAAGAGAAGCGCATCGACGAGGAGAAGTCCTCGCAACTCGATAGACCCGAGCCCATTCCCGGGTTCCCCGAATTCGGGCACATTCCCTTCGAGGGGCTGCACAACACCCGCGATTTGGGTGGCCTGCCGACGGCCGACGGGCGCACCATCGCGCCGGCGAAGCTCCTGCGCAGCGGCGCGCTGCACAAGGCGAGCGAGCAGGATCTGGCGCGGCTCGTGGGCGACTACGACCTCGCCGGCGTCATCGACTTCCGCACCCAGCTCGAGCGCGACAAGGAGCCCGACCCTCGCGAGCTTATGGAAGGCGTGGTCTTCTACGACTTCCCGGCGCTGTCCGGCGAGGCTATCGGCATCACCCACGGTGCCGGCGTGGCCCAGGACCTGAAGACCCTCGCCAGCTACAACGCCGGCCCCCACGAGTTGGTGTGCGGCATGTACCCGCAGATCCTGCTGGACGAGGCGGGGCGGGTCGCCTACACGTCGTTCCTCGGGGTGCTTTTGGAAGGCGACGGCGGAGCGTATCTGTGGCACTGCACCGAGGGCAAGGATCGTGCCGGTTTGGGCGCCGTCATCGTGGAACGGGCGCTCGGCGTGCCCGAGGCCTACGTGCGCGCCGATTATCTGGCCACGAACCTGTTCGTCCGCAACCGCGCCGAGGGGATCATCGACGCCATCAGCGAAAAGCTGCGGCTTGCGCGCGGGCTCGATGCGGACATCGACTCGCTGTTCTACGCCTACAACGACTACTACGATTGCGCCATGGCGGCGGTGAATGCCAACTACGGCTCCTTCGACACCTACCTCACCGAGGCCCTGGATTTCGGCCCCGAGAAGCGCCAGGTCCTGCGGGCGAAGTACCTCCGATAGTTCGCCCGCTCCGCGTCGCGCCTGCTTGCGCGGCCTTGAGCCATCTCGCTTGTCCGCCCGTAGGGGCAGACCTTGGTCTGCCCTAATCTCCCAACCGCCCATTCCGCACTTTCTCGATATTTCACCTCGTAGAAATACCTCAGCGCGCGGGGAGGTGTAAAATCGCCCTCGAACATTTCGCGACCCAAGGAGGCATTGTGGCCGAGTCCGCTACCCCGGAACAGAAGGTTATCGTTGTCGATTTCGGCGCCCAGTACGGGCAGCTCATCGCCCGTCGCGTGCGCGATTTGCACGTGTATTCCGAAATCGTGCCCTGCGACATCACGGCCGAGGAGGTGCGCGCCATTGCGCCCGCGGCCATCATCCTGTCCGGCGGCCCGGCGTCGGTGTACGCGGAGGACGCCCCCTCCATCGATCCCGAGATTCTTGCCCTGGGCATTCCCGTGCTCGGCTTCTGCTACGGGCAGCAGGCCATGGCCGTGGCGCTCGGCGGGGAAGTGGGCCACACCGAGAAGGGCGAGTACGGCCCGGCGGTCATCACGCGGGCGGGCGAGTCGGCGCTGTTCGACGGCACCCCCGGCGAGCAGACCGTGTGGATGAGCCACCGCGATGCCGTGAGCCGCGTGCCCGAGGGCTTCTCTGTCACGTCGCGCACCGAGGTGTGCCCGGTGGCGTCCATGGAATACCCCGAGCGGCGCCTGTTCGCCACGCAGTTCCACCCCGAGGTGCGCCACACCGAGTTCGGCCAGACCATGCTGCGCAACTTCCTGTTCGGCGTGTGCGAACTTGAGCCGGATTGGACGATGGACTCCATCATCGACGACTCCGTGGAGGCCATTCGCGCCGAGGTGGGGGACGACCGCGTCATTTTAGGCCTTTCGGGCGGCGTGGACTCGTCCGTGGTGGCGGCCCTGTGCGCT
>CANPHS010000148.1 GCA_947573925.1 uncultured Enterorhabdus sp.
GCCCGAAACGGGATCCCGACGGGGACACGTTACCTGGTCAGGCGTCCCCGTCGGGTGAGGCAATCGGGAGGGGCAACCCCCTGCTACAGGGCGGCCACAATCTTGCCGCAGGCCACGCCGTCGGCGATGGAGCCGACGCCACAGATGCCGTTGCGCACCTCGCCGCAGGCGTACAAGCCTCCGATCGGCTCGCCCGCCTCGGTCATCACAGGCCGCCGATGGTGATGTGCGCGGCCCAGGTGGCCGGCGAGGCGTAGAAGGGCGGCGTGGCCACGGGGCTCAGCTCGTCGAAGAAGTAGCGGCCGAAATCCTCGTCGGCGCCCGCCGCGCAGAAACCGTTGTAGCGCTCCATCTCGGCCACGAAGGCGTCGGCCGGCACACCCATCTGCCCGGCCAGCTCCTCCAGGGTGTCGGCGCGGAACAGCTGGCCGCGGCGCAGCAGGGTGTCCTCGCCCGGCGAGGCCTCGGTCACGTACACGCTGTTCGCGTCGCTCACCATGAAGCAGAGGCTGTCCTCCTGCTCCATGAGGGCGGCGGTCATGACGAAGCGGTCGGCCGTCTCGTCCAAGAAGCGCTTGCCCTGCTTGTTCACGATGGGGCAGTCGGCGAAGGTGCCGCTCACGTTCTCGGCGGACAGGGTCAGCGGGTCGTTGAAGGGGAACATCATCTGGTTGCCCATGTCGAGCACGCCCGCGCCCAGCGCCTGGGCCATGAGGATGCCGTCACCGGTGTGCCCGTTCACGTTCGTGGTGGTGAGCGCCTCCTCGGGATAGGACCACTCGGTGTTGTACTGGCGCAGCATCTCCTCGTTGCCCGAGAAGCCGCCGCTCGCGAGGATGACGGCCGGCGCGGCGATCTCCCACACGGTGCCGTCCTCGGCCACGGCCCGCACGCCGGACACCGCGCCGCCCTCGCTCATGAGTTCCTCGGCGGCGCAGGCCAGCATGACCTCGATGTCGTAGCCGCCATCCTTCACCACACCGTCGAAGAAGTCGAAGTAGCCCTCGCCGCACACGCCCTCAGTGGGGTTCGACCAGCGCGGGTAGGTATAGCCGGTGATGAGGTGCGTGGGCGTCTCCCAGGAAAAGCCCAGCTCGTCCATCCACTGGTTGAGCGCCGTGATGTTGCGGGCCACGGGCAGGTACACCTCGGACGGCAGCCCTTCGCCGGTGGTGGCGGCGAAGTCCAGCGCGTAGAACTCGGGGCTGTCGAAGAGCTTCGTGGCACCGGAGGCCTTGAAGTCCTCGTACTGCCGGCGCACCGTGGCCACGAAGGCGGCATCGTAGGTGGCAGCCAGATCGGAGTCGAGCACCTCCTGGATGTAGCGGTGCAGGGCGTCGGTCATCTCGGGGCGTGCCTCGTTGGGAGCGGCCAGGTACTCCAGATGGCCGCCGGACACGAGGCAGTTGCCGCCGAGGTTCGAGTTCTTCTCGAGCACCACCACGCGCTTGCCGCCCTGGGCCGCCGCGATGGCCGCCCCCATGCCCGAGGCGCCCGCGCCCACCACGACCACATCGGCCGCCAGGGCTTCGGTGATGCCCGTGGGCTCGGAGGCGCCCACGCCGCGCAGGGCGCTCGCGCTGCCGCCGGCCGCATCCACGCACTGCCCCACGGCAGCCAGGATGCCCATGGAGGTGAGCGTGGCGCCGGTGACCGTGTCCACGCCGAGGCCCTGGGCCGCCACGATGCGCTCGGGCATCATCTCCACGGCCGGGGCGGCGATGCGGGCGGTGTCGCGGTGCTCCACCACGCGCACAGCCTCGATGGCGCCCTCGGAGAAGTCGGCCTCCACCGTGATGGTGTCGAACTTACCGTCGGCGGTGCCGGTGTAGGTGCCCGGCGTAAACGCCGCCGCCTTCCCCGTGGCCGCCGTCGGCTGGGGCGCGCACCCGCCCAGCCCGAACAGCGCGATGGACGCGCCGGCGAACACCGACGCCCCGATGAAACAACGCCGTGAGACCAGCGCCTTGCTTCCGATTTCGTTTCCGCCCTTGTTTCCGTTTCCTGCCATGACCGCGTCTCCTCCCGGTTCCGGTTGCCCGCAGCGTGGCTCGCACGCCGCTCTTCACGGGCCGCACTATAGGGAAGACGGGCGTTTGCGCGGTACACCCCCGAAGGGGGTATTTGCGTAATGCCTGGTAAATGCCTTAGAAATCCGTGGGGAGCGACGCGTTCACCAAATCGATAACCTCTTGCTTAGAGTGGACGCCGAGCTTCACGTAGAGCGATTTGGCGTAGCTTTTCACCGTGTTGCGCGACAGGAACAGCGTGCGCTCGGCATAGGCCGCGTCGCGGCCCTGGGCGAAGATGCGCAGAAGCTCGGCCTCGCGCTTGGTGAGGCCACGCGATGCCGCCAGCTCCTCGCAGGCGAGCCCGAGCACGTCGCGGCGGGCCTCCTGGTAGCGGCGGATAATCTCGTCCTTGCGGCGCAGGGCGCGGTCGTAGGCCCGCTGCTCGCGGTTGCGCAGCAGCGCCACCCCCGACACGATGAGGTACAGAAGCGCGAAGGCCACCACGGTCATCTGGGTGAAGGCGAACTGGTCGCCGTAGACGAGCGGGTCGGCCCCCGGCACATCGAACAGCCAATCGCAGTAGAAGAATACCACGGCCACCGCATACAGGGCACTGAACCCCGCCGTAGCCAGGGCCACGGGCCGCCACAACGTCGATAGGACGAACAGGGGCATAGCCGCGCTCCTTCCCTACAGGAGGTCCATGGGGTCGACGTCGACGGCGGCGTTGACCTGGGGGTTGGTCTTGCGGGTGCGGAAGAGCTTGGCCAGGGGCGCGGAGATGTCGGCACCCAAGGGGGCCTTCACCACGATGTGGTAGCGGTAGGTGTTGCGGAGCTTGCCCAGGGCGCAGGGCACCGCCGGCAGCACCGACCAGCGCGGGTCGCCCACCTCGGCCTGGATAAGGTCGACGAGCTGAGCGTGCAGAAGCTCGGCCTCGGTGGCCACGGCATGCTCGTCGGCGCCCCACAAAAGCACATTGGCCAGGCGCATGTAGGGCGCGTAGCCCAGAAGCTTCCGCTTGGGCAGCTCCGAGCGCAGGAACAGCCCGCGGTCGTAGCGGGCGGCGGCCTGGATGGCCACGGCGTCGGCCTCGTAGGTCTGCACCAGGACGCGCCCGGGCAGCGCGGCCCGGCCCGCCCGGCCCGCCACCTGGTCGATGAGCTGGAAGGTGCGCTCGGCCGCCCGGTAATCGGGCAGGTGCAGCTGGGTGTCGGCGTTGATAACCCCTACCAAGGTCACGTCGTCGAAGTCGAGCCCCTTGGCGATCATCTGGGTGCCGAGGAGCACCGCCGCCTCCGCCGCGCCGAACTCTTCCAAGAGCGCCTGGTGGGCCCCTTTGGCCCGGGTGGTGTCGGCGTCCATGCGGATGATGGGCACCTCGCGCCCCACCCCGGGCATCCCGTCCAAGAGGGCCCGCAAATCCGCCTCCACCCGCTGGGTGCCGGCGCCGAACTTCTTCAGGTAGGGGCTGCCGCACTCGGGGCAGACGGGCGGCGCGGGCACGGTGTGGCCGCAGTGGTGGCACACGAGCTTGCCGCCCTGCTCGTGGTAGGTGAGGCTCGTGGCGCAATGGGGGCACTCGGGCACGAAGCCGCAGTCGCGGCACAGCAGGAACTTCGCGAAGCCGCGCTGGTTCAGCAGCAGCACCGCCTTGCGCCCGGAGGAAAGCTCCTCGCCGAGGGCCCGGGCAAGGCGGCCGGAGAACATGGAGCGGGCGCCGGAGGCGAACTCCGCGGCCATGTCGATGACCTCCACCGGGGGCAGGGGGCGCCCGTTGGCCCGCTCGGGCAGCACCGCGCTCGTCCACGCCGGATCCTTCGCCACGGCGTAGAGGGCCTCGATGGAGGGGGTGGCGGACCCGAGCACGAGCGTGCCGCCGGAGCGGGCCATCATCCACCGGGCCACGTCCCGGGCGTGGTAGCGCGGGGCGGAGTCCTGCTTGTAGGAGCCCTCGTGCTCCTCGTCGATGACCACGAGCCCCACGTTGGCCAGCGGGGTGAACAGAGCACTGCGGGCGCCCACCACCACCCGGGCGGCGCCGCTTCGGATGAAGTCCCACTGGTCGAAACGCTCGCCGTCGGACATGCGCGAGTGCATGACGGCCACCGCGTCGCCGAAGCGGCCGCGGAACCGGGCCACCGTCTGGGGGGTGAGCGAGATTTCGGGCACGAGCACCACGGCGTTGCGGCCGGCGGCCAGCACCTCCTCGATGGCCCGCAGGTACACCTCGGTCTTGCCCGAGCCGGTGATGCCGTCCACGAGCACCACGCGCCCGTCGCCGGCGCCCCGCGCCTCGTCGATGGCCGAAAGCGCGGCGGCCTGCCCGGGAGTGAGTTCGAGCCGCGGCCCGGCGGCGGGGGCGCTCGCGGAGGCGGCGCCACGCGGGGCCCCGGCCCCCTCCATCCCCCGCATGCGACGCCGGCGCTCCACCACGACGACGTCCTTGGCCGCCAGCGCCTTCAACGTGGAGGCCACGGCGCCGAATTCCGCGGACAGCTCGGCCAGGCGCACGTCGCCCTCGGCCACGGCGGCCAGCACCGCCTGCTGCTTCACGGCGTTCTTCCGGGGCATGAACGTGGCGAAGGCCGGGCCACGAGTTACCCAGCGGTCGTCCACCTCGCCGATCTTCGGCTCCTCCAGACGCCACCGCCCGTCGCGCCCGCGCACCACCCGCGGCACGGCCCCGGGCGGCGTGAACAGCCGCACGCAGCTGGCCAGGGGCGCCACGTAGCGTTCGGCGATATACTGGGCGCAGGCCGCCCCCTCCTCGTCGAAGTACGGTTCCGAGAGCACCGCCTCCACCTGCCGCAGCTCCGCCGCCGCAAGCGGATTGCCCCACAGGTCGGTCCCCTCCCCGGGCGCCACGGCCGCCTCCTCCAGGGCCACGATGTACCCCACGGCCTTCCGCCCGCCCAGCGTGACCAGCACCGCGCACCCCACCGACGCCGCCATATCGTCGGGCACCGCATAGGAATAGGGCGCATCGAGCGCCTGCGTAGGAATATCGACTATGACCGAGGCAATGAACATGAGCGGTAGTATACCAGCAATGGAAGGGCGTAGAGGGGACACGGGGTGCCTTGACCGAGCGAGTTCCGCAGCGACTGGAAATGCCCAGTGGGCATTTCCGCCGAGCGAGGACTGTCCGAGCCGGCACCCCTACCCCCTAGCCGCGGCCGGACAAG
>CANPHS010000149.1 GCA_947573925.1 uncultured Enterorhabdus sp.
TCGACGGCACGCTGACCGAGTTCGACGAGGGCGACCTGGTCGACGGCACGGTCGTCAAGCTGGAGCACGACGAGGTGCTGGTGGACATCGGCTTCAAGAGCGAGGGCGTCATCCCGGCCCGCGAGTTGTCCATCCGCAAGGACGCCGATCCGTCCGACATCGTGAGCCTGGGCGACAAGATCGAGGCGCTGGTTCTCCAGAAGGAGGACAAGGACGGCCGCCTCATCCTCTCCAAGAAGCGCGCCGAGTACGAGCGCGCCTGGATCTCCGTGGAGGAGAAGTTCAAGGCCGGCGAAGTGGTCACCGGCGAGGTCATCGAAGTGGTCAAGGGCGGCCTCATCCTGGATATCGGCCTGCGCGGCTTCCTTCCGGCCTCTCTCGTGGACCTGCGCCGCGTGAAGGACCTGGACATGTACCTGGGCACCGAGATCGAGGCCCGCGTCATCGAGATGGACCGCAACCGCAACAACGTCGTGCTGTCCCGCCGCGTGCTGCTGGAGGAGGGCCGCAAGAACGAGCGCGCCGAGATCCTCTCCAAGCTGTCGAAGGGCATGCGTCTCAAGGGCACCGTCTCCTCCATCGTGGACTTCGGCGCCTTCGTGGACCTGGGCGGCATCGACGGCCTGGTGCACATCTCCGAGCTGTCCTGGAACCACGTCAACCACCCCTCCGAGGTCGTCAAGGTGGGCGACGAGGTGGAGGTCGAGGTGCTCGACGTCGATCTGCAGCGTGAGCGCATCTCCCTCGGTCTCAAGCAGACCACGCCCGACCCGTGGATCCAACTCGTGGAGAACTACCCCGTGGGCACCATCGTGGACGGCAAGGTCACCAAGATCGTGCCCTTCGGCGCCTTCGTCGAGCTGGGCGACTCCATCGAGGGCCTGGTGCACATCTCCGAGATGGCCGGCCGCCACATCGACACCCCGGCGCAGGTCGTGCACGCGGGCGACGATGTGAAGGTGAAGGTCATGGAGATCAATCCGGACCGCCGCCGCATCTCCCTGTCCATGAAGGCCGCCGCCGAGGAGCTCGGCTTCGAGATCGAGGTGGACGAGTCGGTGCAGGCCGAGGAGAAGCCGGCCAAGCGCAAGAAGGCCGACGAGGCCCCCGCTGAGGCCGAGGTCGTCGAGGTGGAGACCGTCGACGCCGAGTAATCGCGCCACACTCGCTGACGTTACGGACGACCAGTAAGTCTAAAATGAACCGTCCTTTGGGGCGGTTCATTTGTTTTTCATGTATCATAGGGACGTTGACGGTTTCTGCCCGCGGAAGCGCGGCATTGGAGGAGGTTTGCATGAAGAAGCTGTTTCTCATCGGCGGCATGGGCGCCGGGAAGTCCACGGCACGCAAGGCGCTCACCGACGAGGGCCTGGCTTGGATCGACCTGGATCAGGTGGGTCACGAGGTGCTCGGCTGGGATACGGTGAAGGACGATTTGCGCGGCGCCTTCGGCGACGACATCTTCGACGAGAGCGGGGACGTGAACCGCAAGGCCCTGGCTGCCAAGGCCTTCGCCACGCCGGCGGCCACCCGCAAGCTGAACACCATCACCATGCCCCGCATCGAGGAGCGCTACACCGACCTCATCGACGGCTTCGAGGCCGAGGGGAAGCCCGCCGTTGTGGTGGAGTACTCGGTGTTCCGCAACCGCCAGAGCTCGCTGGCCTACGGGGCCGACGTGGTCATGGCCGTGCTCGCGCCCTTGGAGGTGCGCATCGAGCGGGCCGTGAAGTCGGGCTTCTCCGAGGAGGACGTGCGGGCCCGCATCGCCCGCCAGATCACCGACGCCGACCGCATCGAGGCGTCGGACGTGGTCTTCAACAACGACGGCACCCCCGAGGAGCTCCGCAACGAGGTGCTCGCCTGGTGGAACACGTACAAATCCTGTTGCTAACGCAACAGGATTCTATGTCGACGCTGCGACTCCGACAGGTACCTGGCCTTGCCATTCAGCGCTTTCCCTCACAGCCAAAAGGCTGCTCGGCCGCGCTTCAAGGCAATTCCAGGCACCTGTCGGAGTCTCGCTGGCTTCCTTGGGCGAACCGGTAATGGGAAAGATGCAGCTATTTAGTTTTAATGGGAACGGTTTGGTCCGAAAAAAGTTCTGCAAAGGCTTCGGCGGCGGTTAGCTTGGGAATGAAAGAGTTCTTGAACGCCGCATTGTCATAAGTGATGATGGCGTCGACTTGGAGATCCTCGGCGGCGGCGCGGATAAGGCCGTCCTCGTAGTCGGGCTCATTGGAGCGGATGGACGTGAGGACAAGGTAATCCGTGAGATCGATGAGGTCGAACGTCTCGGCCATGTCCTGTATGGATTGACGTGCATCGCGCTCGTCCAGGTAATGCCGATGCAGGACGTAGTAGACCTCGTTCAACGACGAGGATAGCGCATAGATGGAGCACCGTGTCCCCACTGCCGCGCGAAGGAGACGGCAGGTGTCATTGTGATGGGGGGATGAGGGGCACGCCCAATAGATGAGAGCGTTGGCGTCAAAGAGCAAGGAAGTCACGGTAGCGCTCCTCCTTCGCCTCTGCGATCAGGCCGTCGGCGGTAGCCCCCTGGGGCCAGGGCCGCGTACGGCGTCCCCGCTCGGCGATCCGGCGCTCGGTCTCGGCAAGCCGTGCGAGGCACTCGTCGTCTTCTGCACGGGCCGACGTGATGACGACGACCCCCTTTCGCGGCGAGGCGATGCGCAGGGGAGTGTCCTGTTCGATGCCCGCCTCTTGCCGCAGCTTTTTCGGCAGGAGCACTGCCATGCTGTTGCCCACTTTCGTCAGGGTTGCCGGTGCCATAACTGCTCCTTTCGACAGGAGTATTATAACACGTTATAACAGAGGAGTTGCCGAGGGAAAAGGATCCCTACCACAATCCCAGCAGGTGCTGCATGGCGAGGCTGGCTCCGGCTATGCACACCCAGCAGATGAGGCCCATGAGGAGGGGCTTGGCGCCGGACTTCACCAGTTTCACGAGATCGGTGTTCAGGCCGATGGCGGCCATGGCCATGCAGATGAGGAACTTGCTGAGGGTCTTCAAGGGGGCGAACACCGCCGCGTCGGCGCCGCAGGCCACGGCCACGGTGGTGAGGACGCTGGCGGCCAGGAAGAACAGGATGAAAGTGGGGAGGGCCCGCTTCAGGGAGAAGGCGCCTGCGCCCGCAGCGCCCTCCTTCCGCGCCACGATAATGCTGAGCACGAGCGTGATGGGGATGATGGCGAGCGTGCGGGTAAGCTTCACGATGGTGGCGTCGTCCAGGGCGTTGGACCCGGGGTGCATGCCGTCCCAGGCGGCCGCGGCGGCGGTCACCGATGAGGTGTCGTTCACGGCCGTGCCGGCGAAAAGCCCGAAGCCCTCGTTGGACAGGCCGAGCGTGCTTCCCAAGGTAGGGAAGATGAGGGCGGCCACCACGTTGAACAGGAAGATGACCGAGATGGCCTGGGCCACCTGCTCGTCTTTCGCGCGGATGACCGGGGCCGTGGCCGCAATGGCACTCCCGCCGCAAATGGAGGAGCCCACGGCCACCAGCGTGGCGATGGCGGAATCCATGTGCAGTACGCGATAGAGGATGTAGCCCACGATGAGCGCCGTGGCGATGGTGGAGCAAATGATGGGCAGGCTCTCGGCTCCCACCGCGGCGATCTGGGCCAGGTTCAGCCCGAACCCGAGCAGGATAACGGCGTACTGGAGCACCTTCTTGGCTGTAAAGCCGATGCCGTCCTGCACCGCGCCTCGGCTTGGCTGTTTCCAAAGCAGCGCGATGACCATGCCGATCAGGATGGCGAATACCGGCGCGCCCACCACGGGCAGCGCCTCGCCCAGAAACCAGCAGGGGATGGCCAGGGCCGCGCACAACCCGATGCCCGGCGCCACGTTTTTCAGGTTCGCCATGGACGCTCCTTCTCTCTTGAAAACTCGTGCCGCTTCCCCCGCAGCACCGCTGTTCGCAGAGTATAGCACTCATGATTGCGTATGCCGTGAACTTTACGCGAACATCTGTTCATTTCTTGCGAGGCGTGGTAGACTGGCTTCCTTATCGTGCATTCATTTCGAGAGGAGACCTTCGTGTCCACTCATCTTTCCAATATAGAGGGTATGGAAATGGCCGGGAAGCTGCCGGAGGTGCGGCTGGCAGGCACGCCGTTCAAGGTGGTGTCGCCCTTCGAGCCGTCCGGCGATCAGCCCGAGGCCATCGCGGCGCTGGCTCGTGGCATCGAGGACGGCCTGCGCTACCAGACGCTGCTCGGCGTCACCGGCTCCGGCAAGACCTTCACCATGGCGAAGACCATCGAGGCGGTGCAGAAACCGACGCTCGTCATGGCACCGAACAAGACGCTCGCGGCCCAGCTGGCCGCCGAGCTGAAGGAGTTCTTCCCCGACAACGCCGTGGTGTACTTCGTCAGCTACTACGACTACTACCAGCCCGAGGCCTACGTGCCGGCCTCCGACACCTTCATCGAGAAGGACGCCTCCATCAACGAGGAGGTGGAGAAGCTGCGCCATGCGGCCACGAGCGCGCTGCTGTCCCGGCGCGACGTGATCGTGGTGGCGTCGGTGAGCTGCATCTACGGCATCGGCAGCCCCATGGACTACGCGGGCATGGCCGTGTTCGTCGACAAGGAGGTGCCGGCCGACCGCGACGACGTGATCCACGACCTCATCGACATCCAGTACGACCGCAACGACTACGAGCTCAAGCGCGGCACGTTCCGCGTGCGCGGCGACGCGCTCGACGTGTTCCCGCCCTACGCCGACAACCCGCTGCGCATCGAGTTCTGGGGCGACGAGATCGAGTCCATCGACGAGATCGACCAGGTGACCGGCGAGGTGCTGGCCTCCTACGAGGCGCTGCCCATCTGGCCGGCGTCCCACTACGTCACGGCCCGGCCGAAGATGGACAAGGCGCTCGTCACCATCCAAGACGAGCTGCGCGAGCGCCTGCAGCAGTTCAAGGACGAGGGGAAGCTCTTGGAGGCCCAGCGTTTGGAGATGCGCGTGAACTACGACCTGGAAATGCTGGAGACCATGGGCTTCTGCTCGGGCATCGAGAACTACTCACGGCACCTGG
>CANPHS010000150.1 GCA_947573925.1 uncultured Enterorhabdus sp.
TGGCCGGCTATTCGGCCGGAGAAACGATCGTTACACCAACATTCGGCACACGATCTGGCAAATCCTTCGCTTTGCGCGAAATTGACAATTTCGAATCGCTGGTTTTCAACGGTTTGCTTGTCGCTACTTACGCGAATATAGCCGTAGTTCATGATTCCTCTTTCCAATCAGTGCCGAACCGCCTTCACGAATATTAATTAGCTGAGAGGAACAGTTGGCGTTGTTTGCCGTTGAGGTGTCTGGCGGGCTGCCCAGAGTCTTGCTTGGAACCTGCTTCCGCCTAGATTTAGGATCTAATTTTGGGAGATACTTAAATAATTGTGCTCCGGAATTTCGCGGCCGCATTTATGGAATCGTTTCGCCGTTTGCCTTCATTTCGTCCGAAAGCGAATGATGAAATGTAAAATAACTTCGTCATTCATGGAGGGCGACAACGTACAGTGAGCTTCGCAAATACGATTGTAGTGAACGGTTGGTAATTTGAAGTACTTAAATCATTTTTCGCGTTATGCTATTGGGTCGCCAGGGAAGATGGCGATACGTGTATCCGATGGGCGCGGCATGACGTATGGCCAGCTTGAAGAATCGTCCAATAGGATTGCAGGATACATTGACCAGGTGGTGTCACGGCGTCGACTTGACGCCAAGGTTCCCATAGTCGTGTATGGGCACAAAGACCCTCTTATGGTTGCCTGCTTTCTTGGATGCTTGAAAAGTGGGCATCCCTATGTGCCGATTGACATGTACTCCGTTCCTAGGGAGCGGGCTTGCGGCATTGTGGATCAAATTGGGTCAACTATTGTTTTCGAAGTTGAACAACTTGACGACTCCTTGAACAATTACTTTGAGTCTAGAATCTCTCATGGGGGGGGGTGCCCATCAAGGCATGTGTTCGTCGGTCGAAACGAACTCGAGTGCATTGTAAAGGAAGCCGGTGAATGTCCGGAAGGATTTGACTCGGTTTCGGGCGAAGATCTCGCTTATATTATCTTCACTTCGGGATCCACTGGTGCTCCCAAGGGCGTACAGATTACAGCCGATTGCTTCGATAATTTTTGTCAGTGGGCGGTATCTATTGAATCGCGGCGAGTTTCCCGGAATGACTCTGTTTTTCTGAATCAGGCTCCCTTTTCGTTTGATCTATCGGTCTACGAGTTGTCGCAGTCATTGTGGACGGGCGGAACTCTTTATTGCATTACGAAACAGGCCCAAGATGACGCACGCGAGCTTTTAAGCGCTTTTCATGATTCAAATGCTACAATCTGGGTGTCCACGCCTTCGTTTGCCGAGCTTTGCCTTGCAAACCCCGAATTCTCTAGTGATCTTTTGCCGTGTTGCGAGTTGTTTCTCTTTTGCGGAGAGGCTCTGAGAAACACCACGGCCGCTCGTCTTCAGAAGCGTTTTCCTGATGCGCTTATCGTTAATACCTATGGGCCTACCGAATCTACCGTGGCGGTGACTTCCGTTCTCGTAACACCGGAAATGACTTCCTCCGACGAACCACTGCATTGCGGCGCAGCAAAACCGGGTACGGAAATCCGCATAGCAGGAGATATTGATCCCGACACGTTTGCGCTTCAGGAAGCGATGCCAGGTGAACTTGGCGAAATTGTTATTGTTGGTGATACGGTTGCAAAAGGGTATTTCCGCAAAGATGATCTTACGAAGCGCGCATTCGGAGAAGTGCTCGCTGGGGGTAAGCCCGTCCGCGCATATCGTACGGGAGATGAGGGCTTTCTTGACAAGGATGGCAACTTGCATTGTCGCGGGCGCATTGACCTGCAAGTTAAACTTAACGGCTTCCGCATCGAGTTGGGGGAGATAGAAGAAGGCCTTGCGCGTCTCGCCCAGGTTAAAGAAGCAGCGGTTGTGCTGGTGAAAAAATCCGAGGCGTCGTCCCATCTCGAAGCCCATGTGGTTTCGGCTGCCATGCGCGAGCAGTCAGACTTCCGGGAGGGCCTGGCTATAAAAGAGGAGCTCAAGAAGAGCTTGCCGCACTACATGATCCCCAAGAAGATCGTTTTCCACGACTCCTTGCCAATGACCCCTAATGGCAAAATCGATCGCAAGGCTTTGGCTTAAGACCGGCTGGTGTTGTTTGGTATGAACTTCTATATCGATCCGGCTTTTTACGTTTTTCTGGCTATCGCCATTATTCCGGCGGCGGTTCTAGGGTTTACGGGCCATAGAATCAAATACTACGGGCTTGCTGCCTCCATTGTTTTCTTGCTATTGCTCTTTGGCGAGACCGTGCAGGGAATGGTGGCGTTTCTCGTTTTCCTCGCCATTGCGTGTTGCTCCACGTTCTGGGTGCTGCACAGCTGGCATGTGGGCGAGAAGGCGCTGTGGAAGTTCCGCATCGCTCTTGTCGCTGTAATTGCGCCGTTGGTTGTGTACAAGATTGGTACGGTGTTCGATCAGAATCTGATGGGCTTTTTGGGCCTCTCGTACATTACGTTCAAGGCTGTTCAGGTGCTCATTGAGGTGCGAGACGATGTTATCGAGCAGATGTCCTTTCTGGACTATTTGTACTTCCTCGTGTTTTTCACGCCCTTCACGTCGGGTCCCATCGATCGAAGTCGACGGTTTTCGGAAGACGCCAATCGTGTGTACTCGCGTTCCGAGTATGCCGACTTGCTAGCGCGAGGCATTATGCTCTTGCTGATTGGCGCGGTGTACCAGAAAGTGCTCGGTACGGTATTCTTCGGCTGGTTTACTCCGGCGCCGTTGGGGGATGGTCCATTGTGGCGGGAACTGGCGAGCCAGGTGAAAGATGCTTACGTTTATGGCTTCTACCTGTTCTTCGACTTTGCGGGCTATTCTCTCATGGCCATGGGAGCCAGCTACTGCTTCGGCATCAAGACGCCGCGCAATTTCCGAGCACCGTTCCTTGCGCTGGATATACGGGAGTTCTGGGATCGCTGGCATATGACCTTGTCCACCTGGCTGCGCGATTTCGTATTCATGCGCGTGGTGAAGTCGGCGACGCGGCGGAAGCTGTTCAAAGATCGCTTGCACACGGCCTGCTTCGGCTATCTGGTGAATTTCATGCTCATGGGCGCTTGGCATGGCCTGACGGTTGACTACCTGGTATACGGCGCCTACTACGGCGTGCTCATGGGTGCGACCGACGTGTACCAGAAGAAGTCGCCGTTCCACAAGGCGCACAGGAAAGATCGCTGGTACAAGGTGCTGCAGTGGTTTGTCACCATCAATCTGGTCATGCTGGGCATGGCTATTTTCTCTGGTCAGTTACATACGGTAGTAGGAGGTCTGATTCATGGCTAACAGTACGGTTGAAGAGCGGATGCTCGATCTTATTGAAGAAATTTGCGACGACGAGGTAATTCGCGAGGAGCGCGATATCGATTTGTTCGAAGCGGGGCTGCTGGATTCCATGGCGGCCATTGAGCTTTTGGTGGGCATCGAATCCGAGTTCGGCGTGGTGATTGCTCCGACAGCCGTTGAGCGTGAAGAGATGAATTCGGTGAATAAGATCATCCACCAGGTTGAGATTCGGACTCAGGGCTAAATATGCGGAAGCTGATTGCGGTTTGCTGCGCTCTGCTGCTTGCGGTAGGCGTTGGCGTGGCGTGGTATGTGCAGGCACCGAGTGATGCCGCGCTGCGGGAGATGGCGTGGGAGCGGCCTGTGACTACGCGACCAGCCGCTGAATTGTGGGGGAGTCCGTCGCTATTGGCTGAGATGGTGAAATCTCAGGAAGCGCAGGGCCGCAAAGTTGGTTTCTTGCTGGGATCGTCGGAGCTCGGGCAGACCGCGGAAGACTCTGCGCATCCTGTGCGCTTCTTTGCGGAGAACAACGCGGGGTTCGATTTGATAGCGCTCGGTGGCGGCGGGTATCAGTCGCTCTGGGCGACCATTGAGACGGCGGCGCTTGACGAATGCGGGGCGCTACCCAGGAAGAAGATCGCATTTCTTATTGGCGACCAGTGGTTTATGAACAAGGAAGGGTGTACCTCCGAGGCGTTTCTGAACAGCTTTTCCGAAGAGGCTTTTCAGGAGTGTATGGAGAATTCCGGCCTAACGGAGGAGACGAAGGAACAGATTCGCGCTCGGGTGGAGGCGTTGGGCGTTGGTGCTCAGAAGGTAGAGTATTTGGCCGACAACTCTATAGTTGCAAGGGCGAACAGGGCTATTGCCGGGCTGGGCACTGACGGTGAGCGTCGGTCTTTGCTGGCCGAGGCTCTTGAGGCGAATGCCCCATTTGAGGAGAAGGAGAATGGCGGCGCGGCCCTTGATTGGGATCTCCTGATGGAGCGGGCTGAACAGGAAGGCGCCGCTGCGTGCACGAATAATCCTTATGGGATCTACGACGATTACTTCGACACCTATGTGAGCGATAAGCCATGGGGGCAGCCGTACGAAGGGGAGCCTTTTTCTGACTGGAGTGAGGTGGAGTTTTCCGATCTGAAGCTCTTTCTTGATGTATGCAAGGAACTGGGCATAACGCCGTTCTTGGTGATCGAGCCGGTGAATGGCGAATACTACGATATTCAGCCCTACACCAAGGAGAGTCGCGAGGGGTTTTACGGCAAGCTGCGCACGGCACTTGACGAAGCCGAAGTCGAGTACCTGGACTTGTCGTCGCACGATTACGACAAGTACTATCTGCGTGATGTGATGCATGCGGGTTGGAAAAGCTGGGTAGAGATTGATCGGGCTTTATGCGAGTTCTACGGGGCCGATGCGAGTTCGGCTGTTGGCGGCGCCGTGAATGCTGACGGCCGCGGCGAAACGACCGCTGAGCAAGACGCCGATGCGGCGGCAGAGGAAATGCTTGAAGTCGAGGGTGCCGGCAAAGAGGTTATGGAAGATCGGGAGGGCGACCGATGAAGTGGCTTGAACGTGCGCAAGCGTGGCTTGCCGAGCATCCTAATGTCGAGGCTCTCCTCTGGTTTGTTGTCGCCGTTGCTTGCATAGCCATCCTGGCATGGTTCCTCA
>CANPHS010000151.1 GCA_947573925.1 uncultured Enterorhabdus sp.
TGGTTCCAGGCCTGGCGGTCTTCCATCATCTCCAGGTTGTTGCCGTAGCCGCCGGTGGAGAGGATCACGCCCTTGCTGGCGTTGATACGCAGGTAGTGGCGGTCGCCCTTCACCTCGCGGGCGATGACGCCGGTCACGCGGCCGCTGGCGTCCTGCTCGCATTTCACGAACTCGCAGAACCAGCGCACCTCGGCGCCCTTCTCGGCGGCGTAGGCCAGGATGGACTCGGCGAAGCCCCACTCCTCGTCCTCTTTCACCGCGTCGGTCTTCTGGGGGCTGTGGCCGGTGGCGTAGGCCTTGTCGCGGCCCGGGTCGGTGGTGTCGCCCACGCCGCCCTCGAACTCCATGACCAGCTTGCCGTCACGCTGGATGATGCCGGTGAGCCAGTCGATCATGGCACCGGACTCGTTGGCCCACAGCTTCACCAGGTCGTAGTCCACAAAGCCGTTGGCGTAACGCACGATGTCCTCGATGGCTTCCTTCTTCTCGATCTTGAACTCGGGGAACTCGTCGAAGGAGGCCTGCTGCAGGCGGGAGTCGATGGCGCCGATGTCCTCGCGGACGTTCTTCGGCGTGCCCTGGCGGTCGATGCCGAGCACCTTCGCGCCGTTCTCGGCGGCCGAGATCATGGCCGGGATGCCGCCGGTGCCGATGCCCACCACGAGCACCTCGGTCTCCACGGTCTCGGCGATGGCCCCTTCCGGAATCTCGGGCGGCAGGCCCAGCCAGGAGGGGCCGCCGAAGTCGCCGGTGCGGGGACTCGCGGGCTCCTCGGCCGCGTAGCCGTGGCCGCATCCGGACAGCGCGGCGGCGGACAGGCCGCCTAAGGCCGCCAGCCCCGCGCCCTTGAAGAAGCTGCGGCGGGAAACGTTACTCGGCATTGGGGGCCTCCCATCCCTCGGGCAGGTTCAAGTCGTGGCATTCGTTGCACACGAGTACCTGGTTCTCGTGAATCTTGTGGCAGTCGCCGCACTCCAGGGCCATGTCCTGATGGCTCGCGTGGGGGTTGTACTTCTCGTCGTTGCCGGCGAATCCCCACAGGGCGGCCGTGATCTCGTCGAAGGTGTCTCCGGCGGCGTGGCACTCGGGCCGGGCGCAGAACGCCTCGCTGGCGAACTCCTTGCCCGTGGCCAGCATGGTGCCGTCCTCGGTCATGGGGTAGTTGTCGGACACCCAGGCCATGGCCTCGGAGATCTGTGTGGTCAGCTCGGCCTCGTGGCACTGCAGGCAGGTCTTGCCGGCCTGGGCGTGCGCGGTGACGCCCAGGTTCGGGTTGTCGGACCCGTAGCCTTCCACGTAGGAGTCCATGGGGCTGTGGCAAATGGCGTTGCAGAAACTCGGCTGCTCGTGCCACACCCAGAATCCCGCGCCGGCCACAATGAGAACGGCCGCCACGACGCCCACCACCGTCCAGGCCCGCTTGTGGGACTTCTTCGCCGCCGGCGTGCCCGCGGCGGGGGAGCTGCCCGTCGCGCCGGGCGCCGGCGAGCCGTGGGCGGCCCGGGGCTTTACGGCCTCGCCGCTCGCGGGCGCCCCCTCCTTCTCGTGCTCGTCCATCATCGTTTCCTCCCTTCCTTGTTCTGACAGAAACGATTGAGCCCCAGTGTGCGTCCCGCCGCGCGGAAAGACTATTACCCCCGCAGGGTAAACTTTGCGTTTAGCCAGGTAGATGCGGGGTGAGAAAGTCGCTCCAACGGCCCTGTCCCTTCCCAACGACGATGCGCCCGCTCATGAATGTGGGTTGCGTCGGGTATGGAATTTCCGGCCTCTGCCGCCGCCCGACCCTGTATGGTGGTGCGTCATGAACGTGTACCTGTCCCATATCACCGCCCTCCGCTTCTGGCGCGCTTGGTCTGCCGCCGCCGCCATTCCGCTGCGTACTTTCCACGATTGGGGCGTGGCGGACACCTCGCTCTTCCCCGATCGTCGTTTCTCCTGCTCTGAGGTTCTGCATCGCTGCGCCACGCGCAAGGAGGAGGTGCGGGAAATTTTGTCCTGCGATGGGGCTGTCCCGATTGGAGACGGTGAGACTTCCCCGGCTGGGGAGTTTGATCCCCTGGTACCGAACGCCTTGCGGGCCTCGTGCCTCGATAATGCCGGCGAAGCGCTTCACGTCATGGTTTCGCCATCGCAGGGAACGCGCAACTCATCGGGGTTGGTGCGCCATCGATGGGCTTCCGTGCTCCCGAAGAGGGCTTTTGTCCGGGTGGCGCCCGGCGTATTCGTGTGCTCGCCCGAGTTCGTCTTCGCCCAAATGGCTCCTTTGCTTTCCTTTGGGGCGCTTGTGGCGCTCGGGTATGAGCTGTGCGGGTGCTATCCGCTTGATGACGCCCGGGGGAATGCCCTGGTGCGCCGCCCCCTCTCGTCCCCTCGCCGCTTGCTGTCCTTCGCCTCGTGTTTGGGGGAAGTGGCTGGCGTCAAGCAGGCTCGCACGGCGGCGAAGCAGGTGCTGGCGAAATCCGGGTCAATCATGGAGACCGAGGTTTCCCTGGTCGCCTTCACGTCGGTGGCAAAGGGCGGTCTGGGCATTGCGGCCCCGAAACTCAACGAGCCGGTCGAGCTTTCCGCGCGGGCCCGGGCGGCCACCGGCCTGAAACGGGTGGTATGCGATTGGCTCTGGCCCACTGCCTCTGTCGCGGTGGAATACGACGGGATCGACTCCCATCGCGATCCGCGGCAGCAGGCCCACGATGCGCGAAAGCGCGACGCCCTGCGCATGGACGGATTCGATCTGACGGTGATTACGAGCTCGCAATTCCACCACGTGAGCCAATGCACTCCGCTGCTGCTGGATGTGGGCCGCCGCGCCGGAAGCCGCAAGAGGCCGCCGACGGGAGCGCAGCTGCCGCGCCATTTAGATTTGCGTAAACAGGCGCGGCTTCACCACCGGGCCCATTTCCCGCAGCGCTTCCGGAAAACCAGTTAGCTCCGGCGACACGGCCGCTGTCGTTCGGCCGGTTCGTGACGGGGACCTTCCTGCTTTCTGGCTACCTAACTGGTCGACGAAGCGGCGAGGGCCTTCGCTTTCTACTCTCGCTTGGCTCGCGGTTCGCGGACCTCGCTGCCGCCCTCGGCTCACTGCCTACGCTCTCGGTTCCCGGTCTGCGGACCCGACCCCGCTCTCGGCTCCTGGTGTTGCCCCCTCTTGTCTTCCCGCTTTTGCCGGTAAATGGGGCGTATGGTTCGCTCGTGTGCAAAATCGTGCAATGAAGCGAGTCTTTTCGGTCCTGAAGAGCCGTTTGTGCGCACTATTGTCGAATGAAGCGAGTGTTTTGGCCGCAGCAACTCGCTTCATTCGCTGATTTTGCACACGAAAGCCGGTTTCGCCCTCAATGAGGGGGTTCCGATATAAAGATGGGGAAGATGAAGCCTGCGTCGAAACTCTTGGTGCGCCTTCCCGTTCGTCGCCCTCCCGCCGTCTTGTTGATGTTTCTCGTCGGCAAATCGGCGAACGCGGGGCGGCCCGGCGGAACCATCCCCTATAATCCGAAACTTGATCTTTGACTAACTATGAGGAGGTGTGAGTTCATGCCACGGCTTCAGATCATGGATACGACCATCCGCGACGGCCAGCAGAGCCTGTGGGCCACCCGCATGCCCATCGGCGACATGCTGCCCATCCTGCCGAAGATGGACCGCGTCGGCTATTGGGCCATCGAGGCGTGGGGCGGCGCGACGTTCGACTCGTGCATGCGCTTTCTGGACGAGGATCCCTGGGAGCGTCTGCGCGCCATCAAGGCCAACACGCCCAACACCCCGCTCTCCATGCTGTCGCGCGGCCAGAACCTGGTCGGCTACAAGCATTACTCCCGCGAGATCGTGGACCGGTTCATCGGCGCCGCCCACCGCAACGGCATCGAGGTCTTCCGCGTGTTCGACGCGCTGAACGACATCCGCAACGTGGTGGACAACGCCGAGGCCATCAAGGAGCACGGCGGCCTGTTCGAGGGCGCCATCTCCTACACCATCTCGCCGGTGCACACGCTGGACTCCTACCTGGAGTACGCCCAGCAGCTGAAGGACCTCGGCGCTGACACCATCGCCATCAAGGACATGGCCGGCATGCTCACGCCCTACCGCGCCGAGCGCATGGTGAAGGCCCTCAACGAGGAAATCGGCCTGCCGGTGCACATCCATTGCCATTACGTGGGCGGCATGGCCCCGGCCAACATCCTGAAGGCCGCCGAAGCCGGCGCGGCGGTGGCCGACACGGCCTCGGCGCCGCTGGCCTTCGGTAACTCGCTACCGGCGGTGGAGATGATCGTGGCCGCCCTCAAGGAGAGCCGCTACGACACCGATCTGGACCTCGACCTCTTGTTCGAGATCGCCGAGTACTGGGAGGAGATGCGCAAGCGCGGCCACTACAAGCGCGGCGTGTCCTCGCTCATCCACATGCAGGTGTACTCGCACCAGGTGCCCGGCGGCATGATGAGCAACCTCATCAGCCAGCTGGAGGTGCAGAAGGCTGCCGACCGCCTGCCCGAGGTGATGGCGGAAATCCCGCGGGTGCGCGCGGAGGTGGGCTACCCGCCGCTCGTGACCCCCATGTCCCAGATCGTGGGCACCCAGGCGGTGTTCAACGTGCTCACGGGCAAGCGCTGGAGCGTCATCTCCAAGGAGATGAAGGACTACGTGTGCGGCTACTACGGCAAGGCCCCGGGCCACATGGACAAGGAGATTGTGGCGAAGGTGGCCGGCGACGCCGAGATTTTGGACCCGAACGTGGCGCCCGGGTCGCTCGTGACCACCACCTACGACGAGGTGGCCAACGAGATCGGGGACTTGGCCCACAGCGAAGAGGACGTGCTCATGTACGCCCTGTTCCCCAACGAGGCGCGCACCTACCTGAGCA
>CANPHS010000152.1 GCA_947573925.1 uncultured Enterorhabdus sp.
TTGTCAAGGTCCCGCGGGCTCCTGCCCGCCGCGCCGTCTCTCGCGAGCGGCGCAACGAAGTATATTACGCTCGTTCGGATTTGCTGTCAAGAACTTTTTTCAGAATTTTGAAAATTTCTTTTCAGCTGGTTCCGAGCGAAGCTGGCGCCGACTCTTTCGGGTCTTTGCCGCCCGCGCCTTCCTCAAACGCGGGTTGAGTATATTACCCTCTTCGGTTCCGCCGCGCAAGGGGTAATTTCAACTTTTTTGAAAAAACTTGGACGGAGGCCGTCATCGGCACTCCGTCCAAGGAAGAGGATCTGTTGCCCAGGACATCGTTCTTCCTGGTAAAAGCATCGTTTCCTAATGTACGCTGCAACTAAGGCACGGGTCGTAGGCGCGAACGAGCTTTTCAACTTCCAGGCGGATGAGGTCGCCGTCGTAGCCCCCCGCGGCCATCGTGCCGGCCAGCTGGCGCATGTCCGCCTCCAGATTCGCGATGTTCTGGGCCGTGGGCGTCATGATGGAGGCCCGACGCACCCGGCCGGCACCATCCAAGTCCAGGGTGTGGAAGAGCGCCCCGCGCGGGGCCTCGGTGAAGCCCACGCCGCGGCCGGCCCGCGCCTCGAAGGCCACCGGCTCGCTTGAGCCCGCGAACTCGTCGGCAGCCAGGCGGCGGCAGTGGGCGGCACAGCGGTCGAGCACGTCCACCAATTCCACGGCCTGGGCGATGTTGTTGGCGAAGGGGTTGTACTCGGGGGGCCGCAGTCCCGCCTTGGCCGCCGCGTAGCGGGCGTCCTTGCACAGCGCGTCCCAGCTGGCGTTCACCCGGGCGAGCGCCGCCGTCATATAGGGGCGCCCCGTGCGCCGGGCCTTCGCAAGGAAGGCAGCGGAAGAGCCCTGGGGGTACTCCTCGATCTCGTCCTCCACGGCGTCGGCGGCGAAGTCGTAGCCGGCGCGGACGAAGCGGGCCGTGTCCGACGTGCACACCGGGTAGGTGCCGGGGGCGACCATGGCCAGCATGTCGCCTTCAGTCTGCACGGCGATGGTGTCGAAGTCGCGGAACAAATCCACGCTGGCCAGGGCGAAGGCGCGGGCCTCATCCATGGCCTCGGCGAGACGCAGGTACTCCGACGGCGCGATCTCGTGGGTGAAGCCGCCCACCACGGCCGTGATGGGGTGGATGGACCGGCCGCCCACCAGCGTGCACAGCTCGTTGCCGAGGGCCTTGAGCCCGAGCGCCCTCTGCAGCAGCTCGGGGTTCGTGTCGGCCAGGGGGAACACCGAGGTGTGGCCCAGGAAGTCCGGGGCGGCGAACACGAACAGGTGCGTGGCATGGTTCTGCAAAAACGACCCGTACACCAGAAGCTCGCGTAGGGCCTCGGTGCGGTCGGTCACTTCCACGCCGAAGGCCGCCTCGATGGCGCGGATGTCGGTGACCACATGGCTCGACGAGCAGATGCCGCACACCCGGGAGGCGATGTAGGGCACCTCGTCGAAGGAACGGCCGGCCACCATGGCCTCGAAGAGCCGGGCCGGCTCCACCACGGCCATCTCGCAGGTAGTCACGGACCCGTCCTCGATGACGAGCCGGATGTCGCCGTGGCCCTCGACGCGGGCCATATGCTCCACATTGATGCGTGTCGCGGTCATGGGCTACTCCCCCTCCCCCGCCGCCACGAGGGCGACGGTGTTGAACATGCGCAGGGCCTCGTCGAACCGGGCCGGGTCGTGCCCCCGCGAGGCGGCGAAGGCCCGGGCCGCCCCCACGTTGGCGTCGGGCGAGAGCCCCGCGCACCCGTTGCAGGCGCGGCCGAGAGTGGGGCACTTCGCCCCGCAGCCAGACCGCGTGACGAGCCCCAGGCACATCTGGCCGCGCTTGTACAGGCAGCCGCCCTCGCCCTGGGCGCACTGGCCGCAGAGCACCGACGTGGGTGCGAGCCGATTGCTGCCGTAGAGGGCCGCGTCCAGCACGCGCACGAACTCGAAGGGGTCCACCGGGCAGCAGCTCACCGTGAAGTCGACGTCCACCAGGGCCGACACCGGGGCCGGGGCCCGCAGCACCCCGCAGGCCTCGGGCACCGCGTCGCCGTAAACGGCCGCGGCGCAGCCCGTGATGTCCGGGGCCGCCATGCCGGGGATGCCGCCGGTGGCCGCGCAGGCCCCGATGGCGATGACGCAGCCCGCCCGCTCCCGGGCCCGGCGCACGGTTTCCGCCGCCTCCTCGGTGGTGACGGCGCCCTCGATGACGGCCACGTCGAAGGCGTCGGGCATGGGCTCCGAGGACGTCAGCTGCCAGTAGCCCAGCTCGATCTGGCCGAGCACCTGAAGCAAATGCTTCTCTATATTAGTAATGTTGATCTGGCAGCCGAAGCAGCTGGCCAGGCCGATGAACACCACGCGCGGGGCGCACGGCTCGTCGGTTACGCGCTCGATCTCGCTCATTTACATCGACCCCTGGATGTTCTTGGCCTCCCAGTAGTTGAAGACCGGCCCGTCGATACAGCAGTACTGGTGCCCCACCTGGCAATGACCGCACTTCCCCACGCCGCACTTCATGTGGCGCTCGAAGCTCATGTAGATGCGGTCGTAGGGGATGCCTTTCTTCCGCATCTCCTGGACGACGAAGCGGTACATGACCGGCGGCCCGCACAGGGCCCCGAAGGTGTTGGCCGCATCGATTTCCAGGTGCTCGAAGGGCTTGGTGACAAGGCCCTCCTCCCCGTCCCAGGTGTCGTCGGCGTGGTCCACCGTGAGGTACAGGTCGAAGTCCTTGCGGTGGCGCCACATCTCGAACTGGTGGCGGAACATGACCTCCTGGGGGTTGCGCGACCCGTAGATGATGGTGACCTTGCCGAACTCGCTGCGACAGTCGTGGATGTTGTTGATGAGCGAGCGCAAAGGCGCGATGCCGAGGCCGCCAGCGACGAGCAGCACATCATGGCCGCGCATGGCCTCCAAGGGGAAGCCCCGGCCGAAGGGCCCGCGGATGCCGACGGTCTCGCCGCACTGCATCCGGTGGAGCCGCTCGGTGAAGCGCCCGGCGCGGCGCACGCACAGCTCGATGAAGCCCTTCTTGGTGGGCGACGAGGAGATGGAGATGGGCGCCTCCCCCACCCCGAACAGGGACAGCTCCACGAACTGGCCCGGGGCGTGGCAGAAGGCGTCGCGGATGGCGTCGTCGATGAAGCGGAACTCGAAGAGCTTCTCGGTGGCTGTGAGCTCGGTGATGGAGGTGATGCGGGCCGGCCAGGGCCTATAGGGGTTGGCGGCCATGAGCTCGGCGCCTGTGAGCGCCGGCCCTCCCTGGTGGTAGGGATGGACGGCCACGGCGCCCCCGCGGGCGTTACTCGCCATCGTCGGCCCCCTTTCTCTCGAAGAACTCCAGCACGGCGATGGGGCTGATATCCACCTTGCAGGCCGCGGCGCACCGGCCGCAGCCGACGCACAGCGACCGGTCGTGGGTGGCCAGAAAGCCGTTGAGCTTGTGGTACATGCGGTGGCGCACCCGGGCCGCCGGGGTGGCGCGGAAGTTGTGGCCGCCGGCCACCATGGCGAACTGGGGCGACGTGCAGGCATCCCACACCCGCTCGCGCCGGCCGGTCTCGGCCCCGGGGTCCAGGGTGTCGCGGATATCGAAGCAGTAGCAGGTGGGGCACACGCTCGCGCAGGCGTTGCAGGAGAGGCAGCGGCCCCCGAGCTCGTCCCAGAAGGCGTCCTCGTGGAAGGCGTCCATGAGCATGGGGATCTCCTGGACGTCGGGGATGGCGGGGTTGAAGGCCCGCTGGCGGGCGCGGGTGGCGGCCCGGAAGGCGGCGCGGTCGGCGTCGGTGGCCTCGCGCACGTCGCAGGCGCTCTCCAAGATGTTCGCCGCCGTGACCGAGCCGATGGACACGAGGTACCTATCGCCGATGGCGTTCAAGAACAGGTCGTAGCCGGGCCGCGCCTCCTCGGAATCCATGAGGTGGCAGAAACAGGTGTCGGTGGGCGTGCAGCTGACCCCCACGATGAGCGTGGCGTCCTCGTGGGCCCGGTAGTAGGGGTCCGGGTAGCGCGGGTCGTTGAACACGCTGTTCAGGTTCATGATGCCGTTGATATCGCAGGCGTGCACGCCGAACAGCACTCGCGGGCGCACCTCGTCCACGTAGTCGGTGACGGCGTTCTCCCGGGCGTCGAACGCGAACAGGGTCTCCGTGGCGGGCAGGAAGTACTTCTTGGGCGAGGCGATGGTGGTGGGATAGTCCAGCGCGATCTCGTCGAAGTCGGACACCGCCTCGAACACGTACTTCTCGCCGCGCCTCACCGGCGCCACCACCTCGTAGCGTTCCATGAACGCGGCGACGAGCGAGGGCACATCCGCGCGGTCGATGACACGGTACAACATAGGCCTTAGGTTCCTTTGTCTCCCTGGGTTTCTCCGTCGCCTTCCATAGTACCTGCTCGGGCGCCGTCCGTCACGCCCCGGTCGCCTGACGGCCCGAAAACTAGACGAAGCCCTGCGGCCCGGGGAAATTTCCCAGGGAAATTTGACGAAGATCCGCTTCGAAACGTCCCCGGACAAGAAAAGAAGCCCCGAAGGGCCTGAAACTCATTCGACATACTCACTTTGTCGGTAACGTCAGCGAGAAGCCACGGGGTGCCGATAGTTGGCGCGTCTCGCGGCTGAGCGTACTGAGGTACGCGAAGGCAAGCGAGAAAGCGCCGAATATCGGTGCATCCGTGGCTTCGCAGCGTCGGCTCGATCTTTTTTAATTAATTAAAAAAGATATTGATCTCGCGCTCGGCGGACTCGGGGGAGTCGGAGCCGTGGATGACGTTCTCGTCC
>CANPHS010000153.1 GCA_947573925.1 uncultured Enterorhabdus sp.
CCCCGGGTTACCGTTCCCAAACCCCCCCCCCCAACTATGGGCCCCGCGGCCCGGTGTGGCGCGCCCCCCCTGATGGCGCCGCCGCCCACCCGGTTGGGGTGCGCGTCGGCGTCGTCAGCGGGAAGGGAGGGTTCCCGCCGTGTCGATGGGTGGGTTCGCTGCGGCCCTAGGCGATGCCGAGGAGCTTGAAGCCCTCTTCCAGCTGGGCCTCGGCCTTGTCGAGGTTCGCGTGGGCGGCCTTGTAGTTGTGGGCGCCCTCGGAGTTCTCCACCATCACGTAGTCCCAATAGAACTGGGCGTGGCGCTGGATCTGCTGGGCCTGGGCCAGCTTGTCGGCGTCGAGGGCGTCCTTCTGGGCGGCCAGCTCGTCGGTGTAGCGCTTGATGTCAGCGGCGATGGCGTGCTCGCGGTCGGTGACCTCCTTCTGCCAGGCGCGCACCTCGCCCTCCAGGTCCTTATGGCAACCGGAGCACTGCTCCATGACCTCGGGGCTCTCCAGCGGGCTCTTCAGCTCGTGGGAGCTGTACTCGCCGTTCTCGTCCTCCACGGGCGCCATATGGCAGTCGGCGCAGCTGTAGCCCTGCTTCGCCATGGACGACTGCTCGCCGCCGTAGATGGTCTCGAACTCGGGGTGCTGGGCCTTGAGCATGGGGGCGCCGGTGTCCGGGTGCTCCCAATCCTTGAATCCCATCTCGTCGTAGTAGGCGAGAATGGCCTCGGCGTCCATGCCGGCCAGGTCGGTGTAGGGGTTGCTCGTGGCCTTGGTGTCCGGATCGAAGTAGTACTCGTTGTGGCACTGGCCGCAGGTCTGGGCCTCCACGGGCACGTTGGCGGCATCGGCACCGATGGCGTTGGCGAAGTGCTTCTGGGTGACCACCACCTGGGTCGGGTCGTTCTCGTGGCAATTGTAGCAGCTGATGGGCTCGCTCATCTGGGCGAGCACCTCGGCGAAGGGCCGGGCGTACACCTCGTCGCCCTCACGGTTCACCATGGCGGTGAACTGGGGCGTCTTGCAGGTGATGCAGTTGGCCAGGGTCTTGTCGTTCACGCGGGGCGTCTCGCTGATGGAGTGCAGGGTGAAGCTGTGGGACGCGGCCTCGTCGTAGCCCTTGGCGAAGCCGTAGCCGGCATACATGGTGGTGAGCTCCGGGTACTCCTCCAGGTAGTTCATCTTGCCGTCGGGGCTGTTGGACTCGTTGGCCTTATAGGTGGCGTACTGGCCCGGGTAGATGTCCTTCCAGGAATCGGCCAGCACCACGCCGAACTCGTCGGCCTCGGGCGTCTCGGCCGGCGCCTCCGGGGCGGTACCGCCCGTGGCCGGTTCCTCGGGGTTGCCCGAGGTGGCCGGGGCGCAGGCGGCCAGCCCCGCCACAAGCGCCAGGGTGCACGCCGCCGTGGCGACCGTGCGCAGATGCGATTTCTTCATGGTTCCCTCCTTTTGTCTTACGACCGGTTCAACGGCACCCCCAGCGGGGCGCCTTCCTCGTCGGCCCCAGCCTATCGCAGGGCCCTTACCTGCGGAAAGGGACAGTTGCGCGATGTTTCATGGGGACGGTTCCATGACACCGCCATGGACGTCACAGAGCCGTTAGAGCCTCGTCGGCCGGCGCAGCAGCTGGCTTGCGCGGGCGTCCCAGGCGGAAGCGCAGGGCGTCGGTCGGACACGCGTCCACGCAGGCACCGCAGGCCATGCAGTCGCCGGCCCGCACGATGACGTCGGCTCCGGCCAGGGGCGCATCCAAAATGGCCGGGTCGGCCAGGCAGGCCTCGCGGCACTTGTCGCAGTGGATGCAGGCGCCATGGTCGATGGCCACGTTCACCTGGCCGGCGCGGCCGAGCACTTGGAACGTGCCGCCCAAGGGGCACAGCGACCGGCACCACACCCGCCGGCTGACGAGCAGCTCGGCGATGACGATGGCCACCAGCGTACCCAGGCCGGCGAAGCCGCCGAAGACGAGCCCCTTGTTCACCGCGCCGATGGGCGACACCAGCTCGAAGACGGGGAATCCCACCAGGGCCGACAGCGCCACGACGGCCACGGCCACCCCGATCTTCGCGCGGCGCGGCACCGTGGACTCGGGCACCGCGATGCCGAGTCGGCGCCGGGCGGCATCCACCCCCTCGCCGATGAGGTTCACCGGGCACACCCAGCTGCAGAAGGCCCGGGCCCGCACGAGCCCGTAGACCACGGCCACGAGGAGCGCCCCTGCCAGCGCCGACGCTACCAACAGGCTCCGGGAAGCCGCCAGCACCTCCAACGCCGCCAAGGGATCGAACAGCGTGACGCCACTGACACTGGAAGAGGACAAACTGCCGAAGAACACGCCCTCGGCCGGCGTGGCCACTTCCCCATCGCCCCCGGCGAACAGCCCCGCCAGCCCCCACCCGGCCAACAGCGGCGGCAAGCAGAACAACACCAACATGCAAACCTGCACGATACGCCTAACAAGGGTAATTTTTCCGACAGTGCGAGCCACAGTTCACTCCTCAACAATTGGCAATGCGTAGAGGAGATACAGGGTGTTCCAACCAAGCGAGCTCTCCTCTTATACAACCGCTCGCTGGTTCGCCCAAGGAAGTCAGCGAGGTTCCGGCAGGTGCCTGCAATTGCCCCGCCTTTGGGCCAAGTTGGCTTGGGCCAACGCCGTGCCCAAAACAAGGGGCAAGGGCAGGTGCCTGTCGGAACCGCAGCATCGGCGTAATCCGACGTTGCGTAGCAACGGCGGAATTACAGCGTCTCGTCCTCGAAGTTCACGTACACCAGGTTCACGTTCAGCACGCCCGGCACCGAGACGAAGCGGCTCGACAGCGCGTGGGAGGCGCCGGTGGAGGAAGCCTCGATGGTGACGACGATCTTGTAGCCGCTCACTTCATGCACCTCCACCCCCTCCATGGCCGCCAGGGCCGCGGCAACCTCGTCCACCGACTCCGGCCGCGCCTCCACCACAAGCGACGAGATGACCACCTTCTCCTCTTCCATGGCTACTCCTGGGCCACCGGATGGCAGGTGATGCACTCGGCACGGGGGCCGTCGACCTGGCGCGAGGACGCGTCGCCGTCGGCGTAGTGGTCCTCGGGCAGCGCCGGCGCCGTGGCCAGGAACACCTCGGCCTCGTCGCTAGAGCCGTGGCAGCCGTAGCAGCCGGCGGCCCCCAGGCTCTCGTAGCGGCCCTCGTGGCTCGCCGTCATGAGCGGCGGCTCGCCGGGGTTGTAGGTGGCGCCGGTCTCGGCCACCGGCTGGGAGCACCCGACCAGGGCCGCCGCTCCCAGCACGCCGGCCAGTACGCAGGTGGTCAGAACCTTCGACTTCTTCATTTTCTCCATGGTATTCCCTCCCTAGATCTTCTCGATGGAAACGCAGGTCTTCTTGAAGTCCGGCTCCTTGGACAGCGGGCAGTAGGTGTCCTGCACCACCAGGTTGATGAGCGTCTCCTCCGCGAAAAACGGCGCGAACACCATGCCCGCGGGCGGACGGGTGCGGCCGGCCGTGGACACCGTGATGTCGCAGGTGCCGAAGCGCGAGGTCACGCGCACGCGGTCGCCGTCGGTCACGCCCAAGCGCTCGCAGTCGGCGGGGTTCATGTCCAGCAGCGCCTCGGGCAGGGCCCGGTTCAACTCGGGCACGCGCCGGGTCATCGATCCGGTGTGCCAGTGCTCCAGCAAGCGCCCGGTGCAGAACCAGAACGGGTACTCATCGGTCGGCTCCTCCGCCGGCGGCTCCCAGGGGCGGAATACCACCGAGGGCTTCTTATCGGCGGACTTGTAGAAGCTCACGCCGCCGGCCTTGTCGTGCTCGCCGTACTGCTCGACGCCGAACTGGTCGAAGCCGTCCTCCTGGGGGCCGTCGCAGAAGCGCCACAGCGTGGGCTTCCACTGGCCGTCCACCTCGCGCACGGGCCAGGTGAGGCCGTGGTTGTGGATGTACTCCTCGTAGGGGGCCAGCTGCTTGGCCTCCATCTTCAGCTTGGCCTCGGTGTTGATGGCCGCGGCGTCGGGGTTCAGGTCGGGGTTGGAGAAGGTGCGGTACTCCTCCCAGATGCTCGCGCACACCTCGCGGTCGGTGCCCTTGAAGGCGGCCGCGTCGGCGTCGTACCACGCGCCGAACAGGTGGTCGAAGGCGTCCTCCCCGCCGATCTGCTCGCCGGCCAGCACGCGCTTGGCGATCTCCATGAGCATCCACAGGTCCCACTTCGCCTCGCCGGGGGCGTCCACGGCCTTCTCGAACACGGCCGTGCGGCGCTCGCCGTTGCCGAAGGCGCCCTCGCGCTCCACCCACATGGCCGCGGGCAGCACCACGTCGGCGTACTGGCAGGACAGGGTCGGGTACACCTCGGCCACGCAGATGAAGGCGTCGTTGATGCCCTTCATCTCGCCTTTGCCGAGGAACCGGGTGAGGTTCGGCATGGACACGGCCCAGTTGTTGTGGGCGCTCCAGAGGAAGTCGATGCCGCCCTTGGAAAGTTCGCGGAACATCTTCACCGTGTGGTAGCCCGGCGTCTCGATGGCGTCGAGGTAGCCGTTGGGCAAGTCCCAGATGGCCTCGGTGTAGCGGCGGTGATCCGGGTTCTTCACCACCAGGTCGGCCGGCAGGCGGTGGGAGAAGGTGCCCACCTCGCGGGCCGTGCCGCAGGCCGTAGGCTGGCCCGTCAGCGAGAAGGCGCCGTCGCCGGGCAGCGCGTAGCGGCCCGTGAGCAGGTGGATGTTGTAGATGCAGTGGTTCATCCAGGTGCCGCGGTTGTGCTGGTTCACGCCCATGGTCCACAGGGAGAG
>CANPHS010000154.1 GCA_947573925.1 uncultured Enterorhabdus sp.
CGCCGTGCTGGAATGGGCTCATGGTGCCGGGGTCCACGTTCAGGTAGGGGTCCATCTTCTGCATGGTCACCTTGTAGCCGCGGGCCTTCAAAAGCTGCCCGAGCGATGCGGCCGTGATGCCCTTGCCGAGCGAGGACACGACGCCCCCGGTAACGAAGATGTGCTTGGCCATGATGACTCCTTACCTGTCGCGCTCAACTTCCCAACGCTTATCCAGCATAGGCCTCCATTGTTTCCAACGGGAAACGAGTTTGAAGAGATGGGCCGCCGCGCTGCGCCCGCGCTCCTAACGTCGCGGTAACCGAACGGGCAAGGGGCGGCAACGGGTGGGCGGGGCGCGACTGTTCGCGGCGGGGTCATCTTTAGAGTGGGGGCATCACGCAATCCAGAGAAAGGATACGCCTATGTCTACCTTGCTCGTGCTCGGCTACCCCACCGAGGACAAGGCCAAGCAGGCCTACCAAGAGGTGCTCAACCTCGACAACGACCTCATCGTGAACCTCCAGTCCATTGCCGTGGTCGCCAAGCGCGACAACGACAAGTTCGACGTGGTCACGCCCGGCCAGCCCGTGGGCAACTCCACGGTGTGGGGCCTGTTCTGGGGCATGCTCTTCGGCCTCATCTTCCTCATCCCGTTCTGGGGCGCCGCCATCGGCGCGGGGCTGGGCGCCATTACCGGCTTCTTCGTGAAACGCGGCGTGGACGAGGACTTCCAGAACCGCGTGCGCGGCCTGCTGAACGGCAAGGATACCGCCGCGGTGTTCATGGTGGTGAACTCCATGACCGAGGACAAGTTCGTGGACGCCATGCGCCCCTTCGGCGGCGACGTGCTGCAGACCTCGCTGTCCATCAAGGACGAGGAAGAGCTCAAGTGCGAACTGGGCAAGTGCTAACGCGCCTTTGCGGCCCCGCATAACCCTCCAACGAAAAAGCGCCGACCCGCGGGCCGGCGCTTTTTCGCGTGGCAGGGGGACGGGCGACCGCGGATGCTCGCGCAAGCGGAGGGTGCCTACGTCTCTGGCGCGGCTTCCCCACGTAAACTCTACGGCGGCGGTGGGGCGGCCTGCGCTATACTGGTTCGGTTATCGGGACGCCGTCTGCGGGCGGCGAACTGGGAGCCCCGTCATCGAAGGAGTGTCGCCCATGCGTGAGGGTTTCGACAACGACAAGTACATCGCGTTGCAGGCGGAGCATATCCGCGAGCGCATCGACCAGTTCGGCGGCAAGCTGTACCTGGAATTCGGCGGCAAGCTCTTCGACGACTACCACGCCTCCCGGGTGCTGCCCGGCTTCAAGCCCGACACGAAGATCTCCATGCTGCAGTCCATGAAGGACGAGGTGGAAATCGTCATCGCCATCAACGCCAACGACATCGAGCGCTCGAAGGTGCGGGGCGATTTGGGCATCACCTACGACGAGGACGTGCTGCGCCTCATGGACATCTTCCGCTCCATGGGCTTCAAGGTGGGCTCGGTCGTCATCACCCGTTACGCGAACCAGCCCAACGCCGACCTGTTCCGCAAGCGGCTCACGGCCATGGGCATCACGAGCTACCTGCACTATCCCATTCCCGGCTACCCCAACGACATCGACCACATCGTATCCGACGAGGGCTTCGGCAAGAACGAGTACATCGAGACCGAGCGGCCGCTCGTGGTGGTGACGGCCCCGGGCCCCGGCTCCGGCAAGATGGCCACCTGCCTCTCGCAGCTGTACCACGAGCACAAGCGCGGGGTCACGGCGGGCTACGCCAAGTACGAGACCTTCCCCGTGTGGAATTTGCCGCTCACGCATCCGGTGAACATCGCCTACGAGGCGGCCACGGCAGACCTCGACGACGACAACATCATCGACCCGTTCCATCTGGAGGCCTACGGCGAGACCACGGTGAACTACAACCGCGACGTGGAGATCTTCCCCGTGCTGCGGGCCACCATGGAGCGCATCTCGGGGGAGTGCCCCTACCAGTCGCCCACCGATATGGGCGTGAACATGGCGGGGCTGGCCATCTCCGACGACGCGGTGTGCCGCGACGCCGGCAACAACGAGATCGTGCGCCGCTACTTCCAGACCGCCGAGGAGATCAAGCGCACGGGCACCGGCGAGGAGGCCCTGCAGAAGATCGAGCTGCTCATGAACCAGGCGGGCATCAACCAGAACCTGTCGCCGGCCCGCTCGGCGGCGCTGTTGAAGGAGGAGACCACCGGGGGCCCGGCCGGCGCCATGGTGCTGCCCGACGGCCGCGTGGTCACGGGCAAGACGGGCAACCTGCTCGGCGCCGCGTCGGCCCTGCTCATGAACGCGCTGAAGGGCGTGTCCGGGGTGGACGACGAGCTCTACGTCATCTCCGACGACGTGCTGGAGCCCATCTGCCACCTGAAGACCGCGCATTTGCGCAGCCACAACCCGCGTCTGCACTCCGACGAGACGCTGCTCGCGCTGTCCATCTCCTCGGTGCACAACCCGCTGGCCGCCGAGCTCATCGACAACGCCGACAAGCTGCGCGGCTGCGATGCCTACTTCTCGGTCATCATCTCGGCCGCCGACGAGAAGCTCTACCGCACCCTCGGCATCAACGTCTGCTGCGAGCCGAAGTACGAGCAGCACCGCTACTACCACAAGTAAGCCGGCAGGTTCCGCGCGACTATGGAGCAGCTTTTTGTGGAAGGGCCTCTCACGGTGCCCTTCTGGGTCGACTTCTTCAGCGTGGCCGTGGGCGTCATCACCGGCGCCATCTTCGCCTGCGACCGCAAGCTGGATATCGTGGGCACCATCGTGCTCGGGCTCATGACGGCCTACGGCGGCGGCATCATCCGCGATTTGCTGCTGCAGGACGCCGGCGTGTACTTCATGGAATACCCCACGGTCATCCTCATCTGCATCGGGCTCGCGGCCTTCGTGTTCTACTTCCGGGGGCTATTCCGCCACTCGGGGCAGCTGCTGTTCTTCGCCGACGCCCTGTCGGTGGCCCTGTTCGCCCTGGCGGGGGCCAACAAGGCCTTCGCGTTCGGCGAGGGCTTCGTGATGGTGGTCATCTTGGGCGCGCTCACCAGTGTGGGCGGCGGGGCTTTGCGCGACATCTCGGTGGGGGAGACGCCCGGCGTGTTCCAGCGGTCGAACTTCTACGCCGTGGCCGGTTTCGGCGGGGCGCTTGTGTTCGCGGCCATGGCCTTTGCGGGGGCGCCGCTCGTGCTGGCTGCCTTCGCCTGCGTGTTCACCGTGGTGTTTCTGCGCTACCTGTCGGTGTTCTACGATTGGAAAACCGCCGACGAGGCCGACCTCACGCCGAAGGTGTCCCGAGGCGCCCACGCCGCCAAGGATTTCTGCGCCGAGATGTTCCGCCGCGCCACCCTGCATCGCAAGCGCGAGAGCTCCGGCCGCTCGCTGTTCCGCAAGCGCCGCGGCTAGGGGAGCGGCGCTGCCCGCGACGGTAGCGTAGGGAAAGGGCTCTGCCCTTTCCGCGCAACGGGGGTTGTCGGGCGTCGCAGGTTGACGGCAAGGGCAGAGCCCTTGCCCTACAGGAACGTGACGGGGGCGGGAATGTAGAGGCAGGCGGCGCGGGCCCGTGGGATACTGGGGAAAACATTTCGTCCCGAGGAGCATCCCATGACCGCGAACACCACCGCATCCACCGCCGCGCCTTCCGCCCCGGCGCCCCGCATTCTCATCGTGTACACGGGCGGCACCATCGGCATGACCGAGGACTTGGCCACCGGCGCGCTCGTGCCCTTCAGCTTCGACCACCTCATGAAGAACGTGCCGAAGATCGGCCGGCTCGGCTACGAGCTGGACCACGTGGAGCTGGACCCGCCCATCGACTCCTCGAACATGAGTCCGGCGGTGTGGGCCCAGGTGGCGAAGATGATCGCCGATGCCTACGACGACTTCGACGGCTTCGTGGTGCTCCACGGCACCGACACCATGGCCTACACGGCCTCGGCCCTGTCCTTCATGCTGCCGAACGTGGCGAAGCCGGTCATCCTCACGGGCAGCCAGCTGCCCATCGGCGAGATCCGCGAGGACGGTACCGAGAACCTCATCACGGCCCTGCAAATCGCCGCGGCCCGCACCGCGGACGGGGCGCCCATGGTGCAGGAGGTGGCCATCTCCTTCGGGCGGCACCTGTGGCGCGGCAACCGCTCCACCAAGGTGAGCTCCACGAACTTCGGCGCCTTCCGCTCCTTCAACTACCCGCCGCTCGCCAATATGGACCTGCACATCGACTTCCACGAGCGCCTGCTGCTGCGCCCGGCGCCGGGAAAGGCCTTCGCGCCCGCGTACGCCATGGAGGGCGCCGTGGCCGTGGCGTTTTTGTACCCCGGCGTCACCGAGGCGGTGCTGCGGCCGCAGCTTGAGGCCCCCGGCGTGAAGGGCCTCGTGCTGCGCACCTTCGGCGCTGGCAACGCGCCCACCGAGCAGTGGTTCACCGATCTCGGGGGCGAGACGGTGTAAGCGGGCCCGGTGGTGGTGAACCGCTACGCCACCGGCGACGCCCTGGCCCGGGCCGGCGTAGTGTCGGGCCTGGATCTCACCTGCGAGGCGGCTCTCGCCAAGCTGATGCACCTCTTCGGCCGGGGCCTTACCGCCGCCGAGGTGTCCGCCGCCATGCGCACGCCCCTGGCCGGCGAGATGACGGTGCTGTAGCCTTCTTCAACCTGCCCGGCGCGGGCCAGG
>CANPHS010000155.1 GCA_947573925.1 uncultured Enterorhabdus sp.
CGTTGATGTCGTGGGCGCGCTTGGACGCCAGGGCGCACAGCAGGAAGCGGTCGTTATCGGTGCGGTCCAGAAGGACGTCGATCTTCGGTTCGATGATGCTCATAGAATGAATTTCCTCTTACTTCTGCTCGGCAGTTTCGTTCACGTAAGCGACGAGCTCGGCCGCAGCTTCGTCCAAGTTGTCGTTTACCAGCCGTATATCATACTCCATTTTGTGGGAAAGCTCCACTAAAGCCGTGTCCATGCGCTTTCTCACCACATCATCGGTCTCGGTGCCGCGGCCCCGCAGGCGCCGTTCCAGCTCTTCCAGCGACGGCGGCTCGATGAACACGAGGTGGGCCTCGGGCATCTTCTCCTTCACCTGGAGGGCGCCCTGCACCTCGATTTCCAGGATGACCTGCTTGCCCGCGGCCATCTCCCGCTGCACCGAGGCGAGCGGCGTGCCGTAGCAGTTGTCGGAGTAGGTGGCCCACTCCAAAAAGCCGCCCTCCTCGGCGAGCTTCAGGAACTCGTCCTTGCCGAGGAAGTAATAGCTGACGCCCTCCTCCTCACCGGGACGAGGGCGCCGCGTGGTGGCGGAAACGGAAACCCAGGCATCGGGCACCTCCTGAAGCAGTCGGGCGACGAGGGTTCCCTTGCCGGCCCCCGAGGGGCCGCTGATGACGAATAGGTTTCCGGTTCGCATGTATTCCTTTGCTGGTCGCGTCGGTTTACTTCGTCAGGCGGGCCAGCAGGGCCTCGCGCTGACGCTCGCCGATGCCGCGGATGCGGCGGCTCTCGGCGATCTGGAGCTCGCGCATGATGCGCTCGGCCTTGGCCTTGCCATAGCCGGGCAGCGTCTCGATGAGGGTCGAGATCTTCATACGGCCCACGATGGGATCCTCGCGCATGTCGAGCACCTGGGCCACGGTAAGCTTGCCGGTCTTCAATTCCTCGCGGACCTCGGCACGCTTGATGCGGGCGGCTTTGGCCTTCTCAAGGGCTTCGGCGCGGGCCTCGGGGCTGAGTTCGGGGATAGCCATGATATTGTCTCCTTCCGGTTAGGGCTGCCGAAATAGTACCATGGGTATTGTTGACAAAACAACACGTAATTCATACTCAAAGGGCAAATCGGGACAATTCCTCCAATTTTTCGGGTTTCATCGGGGATTTTTCCGCTGTTGACACCCTGAAATTTAGAGTCCGCTCCAAAGTTTCGGCCCAAGCGCCAACCTTCAGGCGACGCTTGGGCCGAAGCCCTTCAGAGGGAACCGAGGGCGCCATGTCAACCAAATCCCCCACGCGGAAGGGAGGCGCCGTTCGCGAAGGCCTGGGCCGGGGTGGCCACGCGGCTCTGGTCGCCCAAGGCGGCGCCGGCCGGGCGCACGCCGGGAGTGACGATGTAGGCCTCGGGTCCCAGAATCTCACGCAGGGCCGCCGCCTCCCGGGGCGAGGCCACCACGCCGGAGATGCCCGCCCGCTTGGCCTGGGCCGCCATGGCCTCCACCTGCTCGGGCAGGGGGCGCGTAACGCCGGTGGCCGCCAGGGTGTCGGCGTCCATGGAGGTGAGCACGGTGATGCCCAACGTGGCGGGCACCTCCCCTCCCCATTCCGCGGCACCCTCCTGGGCCCCGCGCTGGGCCGCCTCCATCATGGGCACGCCGCCCACGGTGTGCATGGTGATCATATCAGCCCCGCTGGCCGCCGCCGAGCGGGCCGCGCCCTGCACCTGGTGCGGGATGTCGTGGAACTTCAGGTCGAGGAACACGTTGAAGCCGCGGCGCTTGAACATCTTCACGATGGCCGGGCCCTCGGCGTAGTACAGGGTCATACCGATCTTCAGCCATTTCGCCCGGCCGGCCAGCTTGTCGGCGAGGGCGATGGCCTCCCAGGCGTCGCAGTCCAGCGCCACGATGACGCGGTCGGCGGCGGGGATGGAATCGAAGGCAGTTAGCATTTCAAGGCTCCAATCAACTCGTTCACGTCGGCGACACCCTGCGCCTCGCAGTAGTCGATGATGCCGTCGATAACGTCCACCGTGGCGGTCGGGTTCACGAAGTTCGCCGTGCCCACGGCCACGGCGGTGGCCCCGGCCAGCATGAACTCCACGGCGTCGGTGCTGGTGGAGATGCCGCCCATGCCGAGCACCGGCACCTTCACGGCCTGGGCCACCTGCCACACCATGCGCAGGGCCACGGGCTTCACGGCCGGGCCGGAGAAGCCGCCCACCACGCGGGCGAGCAGCGGCGTGCGGGTGCGGGCATCGATGGCCATGCCCAAAAGCGTGTTGATGAGCGAGATGCCGTCGGCCCCGGCCGCCTCGGCGGCCTTGGCGATTTCCACCACGTCGGTGACGTTGGGCGTGAGCTTCACGATGAGCGGGCGTTTCGTGGCGGCGCGGCACAGCGAGACCACCTTCTCCACCGAAGGGACGTGGCAGCCCATGGTCATGCCGCCGGCATCCACGTTGGGGCACGAGATGTTCACCTCGTAGGCGGCCACGGGAGCCTCCTCCAGCGCCTCGATGACGGCCACGTACTCGTCGAAGGAATGGCCCGACACGTTCACCATGGCCGTGGCGCCGATGGAAGCGAGCCAGGGCAGCTCCACCTCTTTCAGGTGCGTCACGCCGGGGTTCTGCAGGCCGATGGAGTTCAGCATGCCCGAGGGCGTCTCGGCGATGCGGGGGCTCGCGTTGCCCTCCCAGCCGTTGAGCGAGACGCCCTTCGTGGTGACGGCGCCGAGGGCGGCCACGTCCACGAAGTCGTGGTACTCCATGCCCGCGCCGAAGGTGCCGGAGGCCGTGGTCACGGGATTCTTCATGGCCAGGCCGCCGAGGTCCACGGCGAGGTTGACCGACGTTTCCTTAGGAATGCGCTGCATTACCACACCACCTCACTTGCCGGGAACACGGGGCCGTCCACGCAGGCGCGGCGCTTGCCGTCCACGGTGTCCACCACGCAGGACAGGCACGCCCCCACGCCGCAGGCCATGCGCCGTTCCATGGACACCTCGCAGAACACGCCGGCCGCATCGGCCATGGCGGCCACGATCTTCATGAGGGGCTCCGGCCCGCAGCAGGCCACGTAGTCGTAGGGCACTCCTTCCGCAGCGGCCGCTGCCAGGGCCTCTTCCACAAGCGGCGTGCAGAAGCCGGCGCGGCCGTAGGTGCCGTCGTCGGTGGAGCAGGCAGGCTCGCACCCGAGTACGGCCCCGTAGCGCTCGCGGGCCACCAACGCATCGATGGTGGAAGCGCCGAGGATGGCATCGGTGGCAACGGCCGCCGCCGTCAGCTCCTCGGCCAAAGGATACAGCGGCGCGCTTCCCACGCCGCCGGCCACGATGAGCGCGCGCTTACAGCCCTCGGGCGGCTGCCATCCGCGACCGATGGGGCCGATCATCTCCACCGCGTCGCCGACCGCGAGCTCTGTCATGCGCTCCGTGCCGAAGCCGAGCACCTGGTACATCATGTCCACCGTGCCCGCCTCCGCATCGGCGGCGTACACGCCGAAGGGGCGGCGCAGGATGTGGGCCTCCATGCCCGGCACCTTCACGTGCACGAACTGCCCCGGCCGCGCCGTCGCCGCGATTTCCGGCGCGCGGACGGTCATGAGCCAGATGTTGCACCCCATCTCCTCGTTCACCAGAATGGGCGCGTTCTCGTTGCAAAGCGTCATAGGCTCTCCTGTCGCGTCAGCGGAAAAAATGCATTTGATGATATTCTAACGCATGGTAAATCGATTATCGAATTCGCTCCGTCGCAACGAGCAGAAATCCTAGGAGATTTGCATGGAGGAGTAGCCTCTTGCTTTGCTGCTCCTCCGATAAGCTTAGAACTACAGCTCCTGCAAGGAGGCGACGTTCAGTTCGCCGGAGCGGGCGGATTGCATGCCGGCTATGAGGGCCTGGGCGGCGGCGAGCGTGGTGGCGTAGGTGATGCCGTGGCGGACGGCGGCGCGGCGCAGCTCGTAGCCGTCGTCGCGGGTGGCCACGCCGAGCGGGGTGTTGATCATGAGCGAGATCTCGCCGGCGGCAATGGCGTCCACCACCGAGCTTGCCCCCTCGTGGATCTTGCCCGTCACCTCGCAGGGCACGCCCGACGCGCGCAGCACGGCCGCGGTGCCCTCGGTGGCCAACAATGAGAAGCCGAGGCGCACAAGCTCTCGGGCGATGAAGGCCACGGCGCGCTTGTCCTGGTTGTTCACGGAGATGAAGGCCACGCCACCCTCCGGTTCGGCGTAGTCGATGGCCATCTGGGTCTTCATATAGGCCGCCGGGAAACTTTCCGCGATGCCCATGACCTCGCCGGTGGAGCGCATCTCCGGGCCCAAGAGCGCATCGGCTCCCGGGAAGCGGCCGAAGGGCATGACGGCCTCCTTCACGAAGTAGCGGCCCGTCTTCGCGAAATGCCCGGGAAGGTCCAGTTCCGCCAGCTTCTCCCCCGCCGTGATGCGGCTGGCGAGCTTAGCGAGCGGAACACCGGTCGCCTTCGAGATGAAGGGAACCGTGCGGCTCGCCCGCGGGTTGGCCTCGATGACGTAGACGACTCCGTCCTTCACGGCGAACTGGATGTTCACGAGGCCGCGCACGCCCAAGGCCAGCGCGATCCGGCGGGCGACGCTCGCCATCTCGTCCTGCACCTTCGCCGACAGCGAGAAGGGCGGCAGGCAGCAGGCC
>CANPHS010000156.1 GCA_947573925.1 uncultured Enterorhabdus sp.
TACTGCGGCGCCAGGCCGCGGGAGGACAGGTCGTTCCGCTCGCAGGGGGCGCTTTTTTTGTTTCGCCGTTGCTGCGCAACGGCGAACCGGGTCGACGCTGCGGTTCCGATGGGCACCTGCCCCTGCACCTCAAAACTTTCCTTCGCGTACTCAAGTACGCTCAGCCGTTTTTCGGCACAGATGCAGGCACCGGTCGGAACCTCGCTGACTTCCTCGGGCGGGCCTGGGCGACAAAAGGAAATAGATGAGAATGACGGACACCTTGCGGGTGTCTTTTTTATTTTTGGGCGTTGGCCTTGAGCATCTGCCCTCTCCCTGTGGAGTTTCCTTAGGAATGCGGGCTGTGTGCTAAAATCTAAGGCTGACTGTAACCTATACGTACTCGAAGGGTTTGCCTGTATGTCATTCCTTGATATGTTCTCCAGCCTGACGGGGCAAATGTCTGCCGACATGGCCATCGACCTGGGGACTGCCAATACCCTTGTTGCCATTACGGGCGAAGGCATCGTCATCAACGAGCCTTCCGTCGTTGCCATAGAGAAGTCGACCCATCGCGTGTTGGCCGTCGGTCATGAGGCGAAGAACATGATCAACCACACGCCGGATGCCTTCTCGGCTGAACATCCGTTGAAAGACGGTGTGATTGCCGATTACGATGTGACCGAGGCCATGCTGTCCGCTTTCATCAACAAGGCTTCCGAGCGGAAGTACCCGTGGCAGCCCAAGCCCCGCATTGTCATTTGCATTCCCTGCGGCGCCACTTCGGTGGAGAAGCGTGCCGTATTCGAGGCCGCCATCCAGGCCGGTGCTCGCCAGGCTTACCTTATCGAGGAGCCCATGGCCGCGGCCATGGGTGCTGACCTGCCCGTGACCGAGCCTACGGGCTCCATGGTGGTGGATATCGGCGGCGGCACGACGGAGGTGGCTGTCATCTCCCTCGGCGGCATCGTGACCTCTTCCAGCCTGCGTCTCGCCGGCAACCGTTTGGACGAGGCCATCGCCATGCACCTGCGCGACCTTCTGGGCATTAAGATCGGCGAGCGCACGGCCGAGGTCATCAAGATCAAGATCGGCTCTATCCTGCCCTTCGAGGACGGACGCGAGCGCGATATGATCATTTCCGGCCAGGACGTGTACACCGAGCAGCCCAAGGAAGTGACCATTCAGTCGGAGGACGTGCGTGCGGCCCTGCAAGCCCCCATTGAGGAAATGGTGCTGCACATCAAGGACACCTTCAAGAAGACCAACCCCGACCTGGCCAGCGATATTATCCAGAATGGTATCCTGCTCACGGGCGGCGGCGGTTTGCTGTCCGGTCTCGACCGCTACCTCACCGACAAGCTGGAGATTCCCGTATGGGTGTCCGAGACGGCGCTCACCAACGTGGTGTCCGGCTGCCTGAAGGTGTTGGAGACTCCGACGGCCCTGAAGCAGACGCTCATGCGCTCCAAGTAGGCGTGCGCGACCTGTATGGCTCTTAATTTTCAGAACAACGAGGCATCCTCGGGGAGGGTGTCGTTCATTATCGCCCTGGCGGTTTCGCTGGTGTGCCTTGGGGTGTATGCGGCCGAGGGGGCCAACGGGCCGATCCATCGGATCCAGGCCATCTTCGAGGGCATGGCGGCTCCGCTGCAGCAGGCGAGCGCTCCTTTGGGCGCCGCGGTGGAAGAGGCCGAGCAGGGCGGCGAGGACCAAAAGGCCGACGAAGGGACGCTGGCGGCCCTGCGCGAGCAGAACGAGCAGCTGACCCAGCAGCTGACCACGGCGGAAGAGCAGCGCTTGGAAAACGAGCGCCTGCGCAATTTGCTGAACCTGCGGGACACCTATGAGATTCAGGGCGTGGCGGCCCGGGTGATCGGACGTTCCACCGATGCGTGGAACCAGGACATCACGCTGGACGCCGGCTCGAACCAGGGCGTTGAATCCGGTCTGACCGTCATGGGTCCCACGGGGGTGATCGGCCAGGTCATTTCCACGGCGGCCAACAGCTGCCGTGTGCGGCTTCTGACCGATCCGCAGTCGGGGGCGGCGGCCATGGTGCAGTCGAGCCGTGCCGAGGGCATCGTGCGCGGTTCGCTGGACGGCTTGCTGTATTTGGAGAACATCAGCGCCGACGTGAACATCCAGGTGGGCGACGTGGTGCTGACGAGCGGGCTGGGGGGCAGCTACACCCGCGGCCTGTTAATCGGCACCGTGGCCCGGGTCGAGGGAAGCGCCGGCAACGACAGCCGCCGTATCGTGGTGGCCCCGAACGGTTCCGTGGAGCTGCTCCAGGAAGCCCTGGTGGTGTTCAGCGCCGCGTCCGACGCCGCCGATCGCGCCGTGACGTTCTCGTCTGGTGACAGCGCGGGGACCGGGGAAGGCGACTCCGCGGCTGCCGATGGCGCCGCCGAGGGCGGCGACGCCGGTCCGGACGGGGCGCCCGGGGCGTCCGATGCCGGTTCGGCCGCTGCGGGATCTGGCGAGGACTCCTCTGGCGAGGGGGCCGCTGGTGGCGCTTCGGAGGGCGACGGTTCCGGCGATGCCGGCGACGGCGACGGGGAAGGGGGTCGGTGATGGAGATCACCCGCGAGAACATAGCCGCGATTATCGGCGCGGTCGTTGCCGTGGTGCTGCAGATTACGGTGGCGCCGGCCATGGCCCTGTTCGCCGCCGTGCCCAACTTCATCGTGGCCTTCTGCATAGTGCGGGCCGTGGCCACGCCCTACCAGGCGGGATTTTTCATTCCGCTTGTGCTCGGGCTCGTCTTCGACTTGGTGGGCGGCGGTCCGGTGGGGGCCATGGCCCTCGGACTCGTGCTGGTAACATTTGCGGCCTCGCGTTTGTATGCGGCCCTGAATAACGATACCCTGTTCATGCCGGTAGCCGTCATTCTGGCTTCGACCATGCTCGTGGAGGTGCTGTACGGGCTTGTGGTGGTGGCATGTGGCGCGGGTGTGTCTTTCGGGGATGCCTTCCTCTACCGCGTGCTGCCCTGTATGCTCTACGACTGCGTTATCGGCCTGCTGTTCTACCCGCTCGCCGTGCGCGTGCTTGTCGAGAAGCCCTTGGGGCAGCCGGGGACGCCGGTTCTGCGCTAGGGAGGAGGTCTGGCCCATGCTGGTCGCCATTATTGCCGCCATTGCAGCGGCTCTTATCGCGTTGGCCGTGGTGGCGGCCGTGCTGGTGGTCCATGCCCGCCGATCGTCCCCTTCCGTGGGGCAGACCAAGGGCGTGAGCCAGCTCGATACCGTAGGCGTGGGCTCGTCGCCCTTCGAGCGGCGCAGCGCCGCCAAGGGGGCACGCGACGGAGAGGTGACGGTGTCCTCGTCGGAGAACGGCAGCGCCCAGGCCAAGCCTTCCGACGGGCTCACGACCCGCTTCGCCGCCCTGGGGGTAATGGCCGCGGGTATTTTCGCCGTGCTCACCTCGAAGCTGTGGACTATGCAGATCCTCGGCAATTCCGAGTATGCCGACGCGGCGGAGCAGAACCTGTACACCACGGTGAAGACCCCGGCGCCCCGGGGCTGCATTTACGATGCCAACGGCGTGGCCCTGGTGACCAACCGGCCGGCCCAGGCGGTGCTGGCCGACCCTGAGGTGGCCGACAACCGCGACGTGCTGCGACGGCTGTCCACGGTGCTGGGTTTGCCGGTGAACGTGGTGGTGCAGCGCATCAACGACACCAAGGCCGGGGCCCAGAGCCTGCGGGTGGTAGGCGAGGACGTGCGTCTGCGGGACGTGGCCTTCATCGCCGAGCACGCCGACGCCTTCCCCGGCATTTCCGTGGAGGAGCGGGCCCAGCGCGAGTACCCCTACGGGGCCCTGGCGGCCCACGTGCTGGGCTACACGAGCAATGTGAACGAGGAGAAGCTGGAAAACCAGCCCGAGGGGCGGGAGATCCTCTCCATCGACACCATGGGGGCGGCCGGGGTGGAGGCCACCTACGACTCCTACCTGTCCGGCGAGCACGGCGAGAGCAAGGTGATGGTGGACGCCAACGGGCGCCGCATCTCCGTGATGAGCGACATCCAACCGGCCAAGGGGTCGGACATCTACCTGACCATCGACGCCGACGCCCAGTACGTGGCCGATGCGGCCCTGGCCAAGCTCATCGCCCCGGCGGGGGGCGTCATCGGCACCGGCCGGGGCTGCAAGGGCGCCGTGGTGGCCCTGGATGTGACCGACGGGTCGGTGGCGGTCATGTCGAGCTTCCCCACGTTCGAGCCGGCCAGCTTCACGGGCGTGGTGCCCGAGGATTTGTGGCAGAAGTACCGCAAGGACGAGGCCTATGCCCCGCTCAACAACAACGTGGTGTCCGGCCAGTTCATGGCCGCCTCCACCTTCAAGGCCTTCACGTCCCTGGCCGGGTTGGAATACGGGTTCGCCACCGAGGGGAGCACCTGGAACTGCACCGGCGAATGGGACGGCTTCGGCAGCGGCGACGTGCAGAAGTGCTGGAACCACGACGGCCACGGCACCTTGGATTTGCACGGCGGCATCGTGAATTCCTGCGACACCGTCTTCTACGAGATCGGCAAAGCCTTCTACGATCACGGGCCCGCGGGCACCGGCGAGAAGCAGGAGCAGAACGATACGGCATGGATCGTGGCTTACGCC
>CANPHS010000157.1 GCA_947573925.1 uncultured Enterorhabdus sp.
CCTGTTGACATGAACCTTTGTTCGCTCTATTATAACAACGAACAAAGGTTCTACGCAAGAGGATAGGAGAGAAAAAATGAGCCGCTTCGAATTCCCCATCACCTTCGCCCTCAGCACTCTCGTGACGTTTTTCATCTTCTTCGCTTAGTACGCCGCCGACGTGTCGCGATGGTAGCAATGTTTTGAAGAGCGCGAGAGGTGTCGGCCGTTAAGGTATCATAGGTAACCAACTCACAGTTAGGAGACCCTATGCGCTGTCCTTCTTGCGGTTACGCCGAATCAAAGGTGGTCGACTCTCGTTCCGCTGATGAGGGCACCTCCATTCGCCGGCGCCGCGAGTGCCTCGAATGCGGGGCGCGGTTCACCACCTACGAGCGCTTGGCTGAAAACCCCATCCTCGTCATTAAAACCGATGGTTCGTCGGAGGTCTTCAACCGCGAGAAGCTGATGCGGGGTCTGCTTATCGCCTGTGCCAAGAGGCCCATCACGCCGGAGAAAATCGACGCACTCATTGCCAGCATCGAATCGGAGCTGCGCAACACCCAGCGTACGGAAATCAAATCGAAGGATCTTGGCGATATGGTGCTGGCGCGCCTCGCCACCCTCGACGAAGTGGCCTACATTCGCTTCGCCAGCGTTTACAAGGACTTTCAGAGCGTCGAGGAGTTCTCCCGGGCCCTTGGCGAGCTTGGGTAGGGGGAGCCGTGGATATCGATATCAAGTCTTTGACCAATGCCATTCCCGCCCCGTCCTATGCCCATGGGGGAGACGCGGGGCTCGATTTGCGGGCGGCGGTAGGGGGGTCGTTGCAGCCCTTCGAGCGTATGGCGGTGCCCTGCGGGTTCGCCATGGCCATTCCCGAGGGTTATGCGGGCCTCGTCGTACCGCGCAGCGGCCTGGCGGCGAAGCACGGCATCTCCGTTGTCAACGGGCCCGGCTTGGTCGATAGCGGCTATCGGGGGGAAATCAAAGTCGTGCTCGTCAATCTCGACCCACAGGAGCCATTTCATTTTGCCCCGGGCGATCGCATTGCCCAAATGATGATCGTGGCCGTCCCCTCTGTTACTTTACATAACACCGATCAGCTGCCCGAAAGCGAACGCGGCGAGAGCGGCTTCGGCAGCAGCGGCCTTCACTAGAATCGAGCATCCATGGAACAACTTCCCCAGACACCGCAACCCGATCGCCCCGACGATCCGTCGACTCGGCAGCCCGACGGACAGCATCCGCTTGAAGAACTCGAGCTGAAATCGGCGCGAACTCTCACGACGGTGGCCACGGTAGCCGGGCCGGTGTCCCTCATCATCGGTGGCGTGGCTCTCAGCACCGTGGCGCTGGTGTGCGCCATCATCGCCTTCACCAAGGTTCGCCGTCTGCTGTCCCAGGGCGATTTCCCGCAGCGCCCCTATGCTCTGACCCTCCGCCAAACGGCGCTCATAGCCCTCGGTGTCAGTGCGGTGGCCCTGGTGCTCAACGGCATTACCGTGGCCATGATGATGCCCGTACTGCTCGAAGCCATGCAGACCGGCGACTACAGCGCCATCCTGGGCGATGCCGCCGCGAACCTCCAGAACACCCCCAAACCCTCGAACGGAGGCAGCGCCTGGGGCTAGCGTTCTCATCGGAACTATCTATCGTCCCCCAACCACCGTTTTCGCAAACCACTCATGAAAGGCTGATAATATGGAGTTAGCAAAAGGTAGAAAACGTCGGTAAAAGGCTGATAAGAAAACTTATGTTTAATAACCCTGATTTATGCTAAAGGCAACAACGATTACGTTCCATTATGTACGTCTTAACCAAATTCACGTGGGATGAAACGTAAGGAACGAACTCCGGGTTGAATTCTACCAGAAACGCCATCATCTGGGCGAAATTGGTAACATGAATCTGGTTGATGAGATCGTAGATGTCGCAGAAATCGATGTTGTAAACGTCAGATATGTTCACCTTGAAGCCGGCCATATGGGTGATATCGTCCTGGGAGTACTGGAACTTGTCCGGCTGGTCGTAGTGCAACAGGTAGCGGTAAGCGCCCACCTTGTTGGGAACGGGCTTGACGAAAGCTACGTTGAAGTCCTCGGGAATCGCCGCCAGGGCCGAAGCCGCGACAATCGGAGAACCGAACTCCATCATGCAATGTATGTGCGGCTTCTTAGGAACCTCCAAACCCTCATCGTCTATGCGCGTGTCCCGATCATGCACAATGTAGCACCCCGGTAACATCAACTCGTGAAGCTGGTCGCGCCAATCCTCGGGCAGGTTCTCGATCAGTTGGACGAACCACCAGCAGCGGGATTTCTTGGGAGCAGATTTAACGGCCATGGAAATCGAATCTCCTTACTTGGAACACGGAACACGCCCCCTATATCAAGTAGGGGGGCGTTCCCAAACGGAAAAAACAGCAGGGAAGGGGAAGGGGAGCGGACAGGCGGGCGCAGAAGGGCGCGAGAGCGCTTCTAAGCGCCGCAAGCCCTCGAAATGCGCAGTGATGGGGCGCAAGCGCCCCATGCCCCTTATACGGCGGCACAGCGCACCGAGACGGCGGCGGCACGGCGCGGCGGCAGGGGCCCCGAGCCCCACCGCTCACGCCGTGCCGGGCACCTGCTCGAAGCGGTTGTAGCTGTCGTACACGCGGAAGTAGGCGCGGCGGGGCAAGAGCCACGTCATGCCCGTGCGCTCACGCAGGCCGTAGTAGTAGCTGACCGCCGCGAACGCCTTCCCGGCGAAGAGCGCGGAGAGCAGCATCCCGGCCATGCCGAAGTTCGCCAGTCGGCGGTGGTTCACCTCTATCTCAACCAGGCTACGTATCTGGCGGTCGATCATGCGATCGAACTGCGCTATCAAGACAACCTTGTAGCCGTAGTGGCGGTGCTGGGAAAAGAACTCTATCCAGTCCATGCGGGACGCGCCGCCCTGCTACCAGGTGCGGGAGTTAAAAACCAACTGGGCTTCGTCTATCACGAGCAGAATTTCATCCTCCTTGACCTTCCTCCCCTTGAAATGCGCCCTGGACGCTTCATAGAGCATATCTGGGGTCAGGTCGTTATTCGGGACGTACCGGAACAACATCTTGTAGTTCCTCAGCTTCGGGTTAACGTCAAAGTTGCAAATAACCGGACGTTTCTTCCATAGAAGGCAGTCGCGAATGTCCCGGGCGACATGAAGGCTCTTGCCGGAGCCGGGGGTGCCACTGTAGAGGTACATCATAGAAACCACCGTCACTTTCTGACTATATCGAGGATACGCGAGACGAGAAGAACGGCGTTAACAGCCAAGAGAAGACCAATCCACCACGTAAGGATGGAAATCATGTCGCCGATAGGCACAAACCAGTTGAGACCAGCCATGGCGTCCCTCACAGGCTCGGGCATCTGCAAGGGCAAATCCTGCAGCGAGACGGTGGGAAGAAGGCCGATCAAGAGCAAGACGAGGTGGAGCGCCCCACCGAAGATGAAGTCGAGGATACCGGAGATCATGAGGAAGCCACCCCCGTGTAGATGAAACGACGGGACGAGACGACGCAGACGAAGACCAGGGTAAGACGACAGGCCCAACCCAGCACATCGGCGAAGCCCTGCATCGGGGCGCAGTCCACATGCATCTGCTGGCCCCCGATCTCGAAGTCGAAGACGGGCGGGGCGGGGTCGGCCTCCACAAGGCCGAAGACCTGCTTAACCACAGCGGGGATGCAGAAGGGGAAAGCGCTCTGGGCCGCCGCCTGAACCTCGCCCATGAGGGCGGCGGAGGCCAGGTTGTCAAAATCGCCCAAGATCGCATCAAGGATATCTTTAGAGTTCTCGACAACGCCAGCGGCAAGAAGAAGATTCTTTATATCATCAAGCCTAGATTCAACGCCCGACATATCGACGGAAATATCGCCGTCGAAACTGAAATGAAGATCGTCCAACTTCGTCAAAATATCATTGAACCCCTTGGAAAGAAAAGAAGAACCAGCAATACCCTGGTCAAGCAAATCATTCACAAGAGCAATCAGGGTATCGGACTTCATCTGGGTCTGGTACTGAGACCGACCAATGAGGCCCAACAACTCCGATGCCGAGTAATTGCGGGTGCCCGCCCCCTGGCCCAAATCGCCCTCCCAGTACTGCATGAGGAGGAGAGACTTGAGGAAAGCCGGAGTAGAGCCGTCATGGATGACGAAATTGCCCTTAGAATCCTCGTAGCCGAGCGCGTTCCTCAGATAGGCAACTAGAGTATCAGACTTCAACTGGGTCTGGTACTGGGAGCGACCGATGAAGCCAAGCAGCTCCGATGCCGAGTAATTGCGGGTGCCCGCCCCCTGGCCCAAATCGCCCTCCCAGTACTGCATGAGGAGGAGAGACTTGAGGAAAGCCGGAGTAGAGCCGTCATGGATGACGAAATTGCCCTTAGAATCCTCGTAGCCGAGCGCGTTCCTCAGATAGGCAACTAGAGTATCAGACTTCAACTGGGTCTGGTACTGGGAGCGACCGATGAAGCCAAGCAGCTCCGATGCCGAGTAATTGCGGGTGCCCGCCCCCTGGCCCAAATCGCCCTCCCAG
>CANPHS010000158.1 GCA_947573925.1 uncultured Enterorhabdus sp.
GAAGTGGGCCAAAAGGGGCTCGCCGGCGCACCGCGGCGACCTCCAACCGCACGTTTTCGCCACGAAACGCGCCTTTCGCTGCCGAATCCGCCGATTCGGGGCGGAGGCTTTTCCGTAGCTTATGCGCGGCTTGGGGTGCCGCGGGCCGTCATGGGGTACAATGGGCCGGTTGAAGACGAAGCCTGTTCAAAGGAACGGTGAAAATGGATATCGCGCAGGAAGCACTGGAGAAGCACACCGAGTGGGGCGGCAAGATCGCCTTCGATCCCAAAATGCCCATCGAGACGCGCCACGACTTGGCCGTGGCCTACACGCCGGGGGTGGCCGAGCCCTGCAAGGTGATCGCCGAGAACCCCGAGGCGGCCTACGACTACACCCTGAAGCGCAACACCGTGGCCGTGGTGTCCGACGGCAGCGCGGTGCTGGGGCTCGGGAACATCGGGCCTGAGGCCGCCATGCCCGTCATGGAGGGCAAGGCGGTGCTGTTCAAGCGTTTCGGCGACGTGGACGCATTCCCCATCTGCCTGGATACCCAGGATACGGAAGAGATCATCGAGACCGTGATCCGCATCGCCCCGGCCTTCGGCGGCATCAACCTGGAGGACATAGCCGCGCCGCGCTGCTTCGAGATCGAGGCGCGGCTGAACGATGCCCTGGACATCCCCGTGTTCCACGACGACCAGCACGGCACGGCCATCGTGGTGCTGTCGGGCATCATCAACGCCCTGCGCCTGACGGGGAAGGACCCGCAGGCCGTGCGGGTGGTGGTGAACGGCGCGGGCTCGGCGGGCATCGCCATCGCGAAGCTGCTGCTGTCCTACGGGTTCGCCAACGTCACGCTCTGCGACCGCTTCGGCATCGTGAGCAGCGCCTACGAGGGCCTCAACGACGCCCAGCGGGCCATGCTCGCCGTGACGAACCTGGATGATAGGCAGGGCACCCTGGCCGACGCCATGGCCGGGGCCGACATCGTCATCGGGGTCTCGGCCCCCGGGGCCATAACGGGCGAGATGGTGGCCTCCATGGCCGACGACGCCATCGTGTTCGCCATGGCCAACCCCACCCCCGAGATCTTCCCCGACGAGGCCAAGGCCGCCGGCGCCCGCGTGGTGGGCACCGGGCGTTCGGACTTCCCGAACCAAGTGAACAACGTCATCGCCTTCCCGGGCATCTTCAAGGGGGCGCTCCAGGCCCGGGCCGAGCGCATTACCGAGCCCATGAAGCTGGCCGCCGCCGAAGCCCTGGCCGCCCTCGTGTCCGACGAGGAGCTGTGCGAGGACTTCATCATGCCCGACCCCTTCGACGGGCGGGTGGCCGACGTGGTGGCCGCCGCCGTGCGCGAGGCGGCCGGCACCGAGCGGGCCGGGGCCTAGCCGTGGCCGAGGCTCCAGTGCGGGAACAGGCCCGGCGCGGGCTGCTCATCACCTTCGAAGGGGGCGACGGGGCGGGGAAATCGACCCAGATCCGCTTCTTGGCGCGGCTGTTGGAAGAGGCCGGCCGGGAAGTGGTGTGCCTGCGGGAGCCCGGCGGCACGAAGGTGGGGGAGGCCCTGCGGGCCGTGGTGCTGGACCCGACCCACGAGTCTATGAGCCCCCGGGCCGAGCTGCTCATCTACGAGGCGGCGCGGGCCCAGATCGTGGACGAGGTGATCGCTCCGGCGCTGGCGCGCGGCGCCGTGGTGCTGTGCGACCGGTTCTTCGATTCCACCGTGGCCTACCAGGGGGCCGGCCGCGGGTTGGACGGCGTCTTCATCGAGGCCGCCAACCGGTTCGCCTGTGCGGGTCTCGTGCCCGACGCCACCTTGCTGCTGGTGGCCCCCGACGCGGCCGTGCGCTCGCGCATGGGGCGCCGGGCCGCCGCCGACCGGCTGGAGCGGGCCGGCGACGCCTTCCACGCCCGGGTGGCCGAGGGCTTCGCGGCCCTGGCCGCCGCCGAGCCCGAGCGCGTGCGCACGGTGAGCTCGCAGCTCCACCGGGCCGACACGTTCCGCGCCGTGCTGGAAGCGCTGGCGCCCCTTCTGCCCGAGGCCGCCGGGGCCCTGGCCACTGACGGCGACGACCCGGCTCCGCTGAACGACCTGGTGGCCGTCGTCATGGAAGAGAAGCGCCGCGAGCGCGAGAAGAAGCGCCGCCGCGGCGGGGACGGGCGTCGGAGTGGCCGGGGGCGCGGCCGCGGGAAGGGCCCCAAGGGCGATCGCGCCTCCGCGGCGGCGAGGGGTTCCAAGGCGTCCGGGGCGGCCCGCAAGGGCGCCAAAGCCCCCAAGGATTCCAAGGCCAAGGGATCTTCGGGTTCCGGGGGGGAGAAGCGCCGTGGCTGACGCCTTCGAGAACATATTGGGCCAGCCCAAGGTGCGCGAGTTTCTGCGGGCCTCGGTGGTGTCCGAGCGCGTGACCCAGGCCTACCTGTTCGTGGGGCCGGCCGGCTCCAACAAGACCCTCGCGGCCTACGCCCTGGCCCAGGCCCTCATGTGCCCCAAGGGCCCCAAGGGGCCCCGCGGCGGCATGTGCGGCGACTGCAACCGCTGCGACCGCGTCATGCGCCGCAAGCACCCGGACGTGCGCTACTTCGCCCCCGAGGGGGCCAGCGGATACCTGGTGGAACAGGTGCGCGAGATCGTGGCCGACACCGCCATGGCCCCCATTCAGGCCGACAAGAAGATCTACATCCTGGACCGGGTGGACCAGCTGGGGGCGAGCGCGGCCAACGCCTTCCTGAAGACGCTGGAGGAGCCCGAGGCCGACGTGGTGCTCATCCTGTTGGCCCGCACCCGCGAGTCGGTGCTGCCCACCATCGTGTCCCGGTGCCAGGTGGTGCCCTTCCGCCACATTCCCGCCTCGGAGGCGGCCGGCATCGTGTCCCAGAACACGGGCGCGGCGGCCGACCAGGCCCGGGCCGCCATCGAGGCCTGCGGCGGCTCCATCACGGCGGCCGTGGCCTTCCTCCAGGCCCCGGGCAACGAGCGGCTCGCCTTCCGCAGCCGGCTCTTCGCGGCCTTGGGAAGGCTCGCCCGGGCCGACGACTGGGACGTCATCGAGATGGCCCGGGACATCCTGGAGGCATCGAAGGCGCCGCTGGACGAGGTGCGGGCCACCCAGGAGGCGGAGCTGGCCGAGAACGCCGACTTTCTGGCGAAGTCGGCCATCCGGCAGATCGAGGCCCGCAACAAGCGGTCGCTGTCGGCGAAGACCACCGAGTACCTGCGCCAGACCACGTCGCTCGTGCGCTCGTGGCTGCGCGACGCCATGATGGTGGCCGCCGGCGCCCCCGATCTGGTCATCAACGTGGACGTGCGCGAGACGCTCGTCGATTTGTTCTCGGGCGCCGATGCGGGCCGCTTGGCCGCAGCCGCCGCCAAGGTGGACGACTGCGAGCGGGCCCTTGCCTATAATGTATCCCCAGAAACGTGCATCGACACGTTGCTGTTCGACGTAAGAGAGGTTCTCCATGGTTCGGGTCGCACCGATTAACTTGACCTTCAACCCCAAGACGCTGTGGTTCGATCCCGGCGACTTGGAGATTCAGAAAGACGATCCCGTGGTGGTGCGCACCGCCCGCGGCACCGAGTTCGGCATTGCCGCCAGCGAGGTGATCGAGGTGGGCGAGGACCAGGTGAAGGCGCTGAAGAGCGCCCTGCGCCCCGTGGAGCGCCTGGCCACCGAGGAGGATGTGCAGCGGGCCCGGGAAATGGAGGAGAAATCCGCCGAGGCCCTGCCCATCTTCAAGGAGATGGCCCGAGAGGCCCACGAGGACATGCACCCGGTGTCTGTGGAGTTTTTGCTCGACGGCGACAAGGCGATATTCTACTTCGAGGCTGAGGAGCGCATCGACTTCCGGGAGCTGGTGCGCAAGCTCGCGAGCCGCTTCCACGTGCGCATCGACATGCGCCAGATCGGCGTGCGCGACGAGGCCCGCATGGTGGGCGGCGTGGGCCACTGCGGCCAGGAGCTGTGCTGCAAGCGGCTCGGCGGCGAGTTCTGCCCCGTGTCCATCCGCATGGCCAAGGAGCAGGGGCTCTCGCTGAACCCCCAGAAGATCTCGGGGCTGTGCGGCCGCCTCATGTGCTGTCTGCGCTACGAGTTCGACGCCTATAAGGACTTCAAGGGCCGCGCTCCCAAGCTGAACGCCACGGTGGCCACGCCGGCTGGTCCCGCCAAGGTGGTGGACCACGACGTGCCCCGGGAGATCATCTCGCTGAAGGTGGAGGGGGAAAAGCCCGTGAAGGTGCCCCTGGCCGACTTCGAGCCGGCCCCCGAGGGGCAAAACCGCCCCAACGCCGTGGGCGAGGAAGCCTGGGAAGAGGCCACGAGCGACCACGGCACCGGCTTCGGCGAGGCGCTCATCTTCTCGACGAGCCAGTTCACCGGCGCCGACAAGCTGGCCGAGGGCGCGAAGGTGCGCCATACCGGCGGCGGCTCGTCGCGCAAGGGCGGCTCGGGCTCGGGCCGCGGGCGCGGCGCGGAAGGCCGTGCGGGCCGCGGACGGGGAAAGCGCTCCGGCCCCCGCGGCGAGGCCGCGCCGGCCGCCCCCGCGCC
>CANPHS010000159.1 GCA_947573925.1 uncultured Enterorhabdus sp.
GAGTTGCCGGAGACAGCGCTCCAGGACTATCTGGAGAAGTTCGGCTTCGGCCAGCAGACTGGCATCGACTTGGGCGGCGAGGCCGTGGGCCTCATTCCCACACCGGAGTGGAAGGCCGAGCGTTGGAAGAACATCCCGTCGGAGGCCACCTGGCGCGGCGGCGATTACACGAACATGATCATCGGCCAGGGCGACGTGCTGGTGACCCCGTTGCAGATCGCCTGCGCCTACGCCGGGGTGGCCACGGGCACCATCTACAAGCCCCACCTGCTGAAAGAGGTGCGCAACGGCGAGGGGGAGACGGTGGTGTCCTACACGCCGGAGGTGTCCCACACCATGGACATGACCGAGGCGCACCTGACCTACGTGCGCAATTCGCTGCACGACATGGTGAAGGAATCCCATTCCGTGGGCCCGCTCTTCCGCGAGCTCGGCATCGATGCGGCGGGCAAGTCGGGCACCGGCGAGAAGCAGGATCAGAACGATACGGCATGGTTCGTGGCTTACGCCCCCTTCGATGCCCCCAAATACGTGGTGGCCTGCGTGGTGGAGCAGGGCGGCGGCGGCTCGGACACGGCGGCCCCGGTGGTGGCCGAGGTGATGGGGGCGCTCATGGACTCCCAGGCCGGCACGTCGAAGGTGACCTTGGAGCGCATTGCCGGCTCGCCGGGCGAGTCGGTGGCCATCGCCCAGGATTCCGGCGGCCGCGAGGACTAGGAGAGCCATGGCAGAGCTTCCCCAGATTCATTCCGTGCACGCGTCCCAAGCCGGACGCGTGGCCCGAGGGTCCCGCCATGCTTCGGGCCGGGGCGAGCGACCGTCGCTGGCATCGCTGGTGAATTGGCCGTTCCTGCTGGTCATCGCCTTGCTGGTGGCCTACGGCCTGCTGGTGTGCTGGTCGGCGGTGCAGGGGTTGGAGAAGTACAGCTTCAACCGGCAGCTGGCCGGCGTGGGGGCCGGTCTGGTGGTCATGGCGGTGCTGTGGCGCTTCGACTACCGACGTTTGGCGAACATGACCACGGCCCTGCTCGTCATCAACGTGGTGCTCATCCTTTTGCCCCACGTGCCGGGGCTCGGCACCACGGCCGGCATGGGCGCCCGGTCCTGGATCAAGATCGGCATGCAGGTGCAGCCCGGCGAGTTCGCCAAGGTGACCGTGGTGCTGTTCGCCGCGAGCCTTCTGGCCCGCTACCAGGGTACCCTGGACGACTGGCGCGAGTACTGCAAGGTGCTGGGTATGCTGCTCATTCCCTTCGCCTGCATCATGACCCAGCCCGACTTGGGCACGGGCCTGGTGTACATGGCCATCTCGGCCGTGGTGCTCGTGATGGGCGGCGCGAAGGGGCGCTACCTGGCCGTCACGGTCATTGCCGGCGTGGCCGCCATCGCGGCGGTGTTCGCCGTGGACGAGATGCTGAAGTACCAGCTGCCCGACGGCACCTGGGAGTACCGGCTGTTGAAGAACTACCAGCGCAGCCGCCTGTTCGTGTTCTTGAACCCCGAGGCCGACCTGTCCGGCGACGGCTACAACCTGGCCCAGGCGAAGATCGCCATCGGAAGTGGCGGCCTGTTCGGCAAGGGCATCGGGAACGCCACCCAGTCGACCCATGGCTTTCTGCCCGAGGCCCCCACGGACTTCATCTTCTGCGTGCTGGCCGAGGAATTTGGCTTTGCGGGTGTGGTGGTGCTCATCGCCCTGTACGCCGCCCTCATCGCCCTGTGCCTGTCCATCGCCCGGGGTGCCGACAACCTGTTCGGCATGCTCATTGTCATGGGCACCGTCGGCATGTGGCTGTTCCAGATTCTGGAGAACATCGGCATGGATTGCGGGCTCATGCCCATCACGGGCATCCCGCTGCCGTTCGTCAGCTACGGCACGTCGTTCATGATCGTCAATTTCGCGCTCATCGGGCTCATCGGCTCGGTGTGGTCGCACCGCTCGATGCAAGGAAGGAAGGCCGCTTAAATGAACCTGCCCCTGGACATTCCCGCGCTCATCCGCGCGGCCACCGACATCGATTCCGCCCGCAACACGCCCCTGGCCGTGTCCGTCTACCTCGACGAGACCGCCCCGGGGGACGTGGTGGGCCACGTGCGCAGCGCCTTCGCGAGCGCCGGCGCCCGCACCCGGGTGACGCTGGGCTACCTGGAGGAGGGCGTGGCGCCGGAGCCCTACGGGGCCGACGACATGGCCGTCATCGTGGCGGGCACCTCGCCCTTCATCGGCGAGGCGGCCGCGGCCGTGCGGGCCGCCGGCATTCCCGTCATGGTGGCCACGACCTCGCCCCATGCCGTGGCGGCCGCCGCCGAGGCTGCGGGATTCCCCATTCCCGAGGGCGACCTGGTGGCCCCGTCCATGACGGAGCCCACGCCCTGGGGCGACGCGGCGGCCACGGTGGCCCGGCGCGTGACCGCCGGCCGCACCGGCGAGGCCGCGGCCGAGGCGCCCGAGGCCCTGGAGGCCCTGGAGCACGCCGTGCCCGTGGAGGAGGAGCCCGCCGCCGCGGAGCCCCTGCCCCTTGACGCCGAGGCCGCGGCCACGCTGGACCGCCGCATGGGGGAGTGGATCATCGCCGCCTGCCGCGACAAGAAGCTCGCCTTCGCCCTGGCCTTCCCTTTCGTGCGCCGGCCACTGTCCCTGGACGCGGTGCGGGCCACGGCCATCCAGAACGCCGGCGTGGGCGTGGTGGTGTTCATCCCCGGGGCCGACATGCCCATCATGACGCTGAACCAGGCGAAGATGCTGCTGCAGATCGCCGCCGCCTACGGCCAGCCCCTGTCCGCCGAGCGCATCAAGGAGCTGGCGGCCGTGGTGGGCGGGGCCTTCCTGTTCCGCAACATCGCGCGGTCGGCGGCCGGGGTGGTGCCCGTGCTCGGCTGGGCGGTGAAGGGGGCCGTGGGCTTCGCCGGCACCGAGGCCATGGGCCGGGCGGCCATCGAGTACTTCGAGGCCGGCGGCGACATCGTGGGACTGGCGAGCGTCGTGCAGAGGGCGCGTGACGAGGCGGTGGAGGCGGCCGGCCGGGCCGCGGCCACGCCGGCCGGCGAGCGCGCCATCGACGCGGCCAAGCGCGGGGCGGCGGGGCTCGTGCGCGCCGTGTGCGGCCGGGCGAGGGGGTAGGGCCCGTGCCTCAGACGAACCTGTGGCCGCGGCTGCGGCCCCTGCTGGCGCGCGTCGAGCGCCCGGCACGCTACCTCGACCACGAGTGGGGCGCGGGCGCGCCGGCGGGCGACGCCTTCTCCTTCTGCATGGTCTACCCCGACACCTACGAGCTGGGCCAGGCCAACCAGGCTGTGCGCATCCTCGTGAACGCGGTGAACGCCGCAGACGGCCTGGCTGCCGAGCGGGCCTTCCTGCCCGCGGCCGACATGGCCGACCTCATGCGCGAGGAGGGCCTGCCCCTGTTCTCGCTGGAGGGCTGCGCGCCCGTGGGCGAGTTCGACGTGGTGGGCATCACGCTGCCCCACGAGCTGGCGGCCACCAACGTGCTGGAGGTGCTCGACCTGGCCGGCATCCCGCTGCGCGCCGCCGACCGCGCCGAGGACGACCCCATCGTGCTGGGCGGCGGCCCGTGCGCCCTGAACCCCGAGCCCTACGCGCCGTTCTTCGACGCCATCACCATCGGCGAGGGCGAGGAGGCCACGCCCGAGACGCTCGCGCGCATCCGCGAGCTGCGCGACGCCGGGGCCCCGCGCGCCGCCATCCTGCGGGCGCTCGCCGCCATCCCCGGCACCTACGTGCCCTCGCTCTACCGCTGGCGGCCCGAGGCCGAGGCCCAGGAGGCCGGCAGCTGGGCCGAGCCGCTCGAGCCGGGCGTGCCGGTCGCCATCGAGCGGCGCGTGTTCGAGGGCTTCGCGAGAAGCGACGCCTGGGAGCCCACCGTCGTGCCCTACACCGAGGTGGTGCACGACCGCCTGAACGTCGAGGTGCTGCGCGGCTGCGCCCGCGGGTGCCGCTTCTGCCAGGCGGGCATGATGTACCGCCCGGTGCGCGAGCGCTCCGCCGACAACATCGTGGCCGCCGTGGAGCGCGGCCTGGCCGAGACGGGCTACGACGAGGTGAGCCTGACGTCGCTGTCCTCGACCGACCACTCGCAGATCGCCGAGATCCTCGCCCGCGTGAACGGCGCCTGCGACGGCCGCGGCATCCGCGTGTCGGTGCCCTCCCAGCGCCTCGATTCCTTCGGGGTCGAGATGGCGGGGCTCGTGGCCGGCCAGAAGAAGGGCGGCCTCACCTTCGCGCCCGAGGCCGGTACCCAGCGCCTGCGCGACGTCATCAACAAGAACGTGACCGAGGACGACCTGTTCAGCGCCATCGACGCGGCGTTCGCCGCCGGGTGGCGCCGCTGCAAGCTGTACTTCATGGTGGGCCTGCCCACCGAGACCGACGACGACATCAAGGGCATCGCGAGCCTGGCCCAGCGCGCCTACGACCGCGCCAAGGCCGCCGTGCCGCCCGACCAGCGCGGTAATGTGCGCATGAGCGTGTCGGTGGCGGTGTTCGTGCCCAAGGCCCAGACGCCCTTCC
>CANPHS010000160.1 GCA_947573925.1 uncultured Enterorhabdus sp.
CGTTGATCTCGTAGGCCAGGCCGCGGCGGCTGCAGGCCTGTTTAAGCGACTCGGTGGCGTGCTCCCACATGTCGTCGGTGCCGATGGACTTCTCGGGGCGCGTGGATATCTCGGCCTCGTAGGTGAAGCCGAAGGTGTCCATGATGTAGTCCACGAGCTCCAGGATGGCCACCACTTCGTCCACCACCTGGTCCTTGGTGCAGAAGATGTGGGCGTCGTCCTGGGTGAAGCCGCGGGCGCGCAGAAGGCCGTGCACCACGCCGGACATCTCGTGGCGGTACACGGTGCCGAACTCGAAGTAGCGCAGAGGCAGATCGCGGTAGGAATGCAGCTCGTTCTTGTAGATAATGACGTGGCCCGGGCAGTTCATGGGCTTCACGCCGTACTCGGAGTAGCGCGGCTCCTCGTCGGTGCCCTCGTTGATCTGGAAGAAGTACATGTTCTCGTGGTAGAAGCCGTAGTGGCCCGAGGTCTTCCACACGTCGGCGTTGTAGATGTGCGGGGTGATGACCTCCTCGTAGCCGCGCTCGTACAGATCGCGGCGCAGCCACTCCTGCAGGGTGCGGATGATGCGGGCGCCCTTGGGCAGGTACATGGGCAGGCCCACGCCGGCCATGGGGTCCATCATGTAGATGCCGAGCTCGCGGCCGAGCTTGCGGTGGTCGCGCTTCTCGGCCTCGGCCAGGTTGTGCAAATGCTCCTCCAGGTCCTTCTTGCTGAAGAAAGCGGTGCCGTAGATGCGGGTGAGCATGTCGCGGTCGGCGTCGCCCTTCCAGTAGGCGCCGGCCACCTTGGTGAGCTTGAAGGCGCCCAGCTTGTCGGCGGCGGGCATGTGGGGGCCGCGGCACAGGTCGGTGAAGTCGCCGAGGCGGTAGACGGAGATGGCCTCGCCCTCGGGCAGCTCGTCGATGAGCTCCAGCTTGAGCGGCTGGTCGGCGAAGATGCCCCGGGCCTCGTCGCGGGAAACCTCCTCGCGGGCGAAGGGGGCGCCGGTCTTGGCGATGGCGGCCATCTTCTCCTCGATGGCGGGGAAGTCGTCGGGGGAGATGGTGACGTCCTCGGGCAGTTCCACGTCGTAATAGAAGCCGTTCTCGATGGCCGGGCCCACGCCGAACTTCACGCCGGGGTAGAGCTCCGTGAGCGCGGCGGCCATGAGGTGGGCGGTGGAGTGGCGCAGCAGGTCCAGAGCCTCGGGGCTCTTGGCGGTGACGATGGCCACCTCGTCGCCTTCGTTCACGGGCGCGGTGAGGTCCACCGGCTGGCCGTTCACGATGCCGGCCAGAGCCGCGCGAGCGAGCCCCGCGCCGATGGCGGCCGCAGCGTCGGCCACGGTGGCGCCGGCCTCCAGGGTCTTCTTCGAGCCGTCGGGCAAAACGATGTCCATAACAGTTCCTTTCCGGCGCCGGGTGCAGACAGAGCACCTGCGCCATTCCCGCCGCGGCGTTGACTACCGCGACGCTTGCGGTCGGCCGGTTTTCCGGCCCTGACTATTAAAACAGAGCCGCCGAGGCGACTCCGTTCTAACTAAAGGGTGTTACTGCGCCGCTAGCTTTGGGAGCTGGGGCGCGAGGAGCGCGACGAGCCGCCGGAACGGCGCGGGCGGCTGCCAGAGGGGGCGGGGGCGCCCACCGGGGTGGCGCAGTAGGGGCACACGGTCCAGGAGGGCTCCAGCGCGTGGTTGCAGCGCATGCAGAGGTTCTTCAGCTGGGTGTGGCAGTTGGGGCACAGCACGAAATCGGCTTCCACGGGGTAGCCGCAGGCCGCGCACTCGCCGTATTTCATGAGCTGGCGCTGCTTGAGGGCGATTTCCAGTTCCTGCTCGTCTTTGTCCAGCTGCAGCAGGGGCGGGCGCAGCAGGCAGTAGGCGATGACGCCGAGCACGGGCACCAGGGCCACCACGGCCCAGATGTACCAGGCGCTGCCGCGCAGGTAGGCGTCGCGCACCACCCACACGATGGAGAGCACGTACAGAATGACCAGCAGCACGAGCACGACGGTGAAGGCCGCCTGCATCTCGGGCGTCCACAGCTGAGACAGAAGCTCGCTCATGAAAAACCTCTTCTTCGCTTTCCGGGGCCGCTCCGCGTGAGGATGCGCCGGGGCGGTCAGATCACAGGAACGGGGCCATCGACTTCGATGACGCGCTGACATAGTATAGCAAAAAAGAGCCCGTGCGCCCTGCACCCGCACAAATGCGCCGCATATCCCGTCATCGGCAGGGCGTCGGGTGTGCGGAACTTCGCTGCGATGCCCGGGTGTGGGGGCGCAAGGCTTGCCGATTGCCCTGTCGAAGGGCAAAGGGACGGGGCCACTCGCAGCGTTCCCTACCGGCCGTCGTCGTCCTCGTCCACGGGGCAGATGCCGCCGGGGCAGCGTTCGGTGAGGTCGAAGACGTCGCCGTGGCGGACGCCGGCGGCGGCCAGGCGGGCCTTCAACTGGCGGTGCAGCTCGCGCTCGCGGTGGCGGTGCTCGGCCAGGATGTGGGCCAGCTCGCGGGGCTGCTCGCGAATCTCCCGGAGGGCGGCGCCCAGATCGGCGTTCACCGAGTGGGCCGTGAGCGAGGCCAGAAGCGGCATGATGAGCACGGTGATGCCCCCGGCGGCCACGAGCACGCTGGCCGTGGCCTGGCCCATGGCGCCGGCGGCCACGGCCACGGTGGTGACGGCCACGATGATGGGCAGGGCTGTGGTGCAGTAGAAGGCCACGGTGAGCCGCTCGGGCACGGTCATGTCGCGGGAGGTCTTCCCCAGGGAGAGCGACACGAAGATGGGCAGCGCCCGCACGAACAGCAAAAGCACGATGAACAGCACGAGCAGCTCCGGGTCGGCGGCCACGGCCGTGACGTCGATCTTCGCGCCGGAGATGATGAAGAACAGCGGGATGAAGAAGCCGTAGGCCATGGCCGAGTGCTTCATCTCCAGGGTGGGGTTGCCGTCGGGGATGAGGTAGCGCATGATGAAGCCGGCGGCGAAGGCGCCCAGCACGATGTCGAGGTCGAACAGGGCCGAGATGGCCGTCAGCCCGATGAGCAGCAGGTTCACCGTGCGCACGAGCATCTGGGCGTTGGTGTTGGCGTTCTCCACCACGAAGCGGTAGAGCCAGCCGCCCAAGCGCTCGGCCTGCTTCGGCACGGCGGCAGCCAAAAGGGCTATGGCGATGAACGCCAGCAGGATGAGCATGGTCTCCCACTTCGCTCGGGTGGAGAGCAGCAGCGTCATGGCCAGCACGGGCAGAAGCTCGCCCCAGGTGCCGTAGGCCAAAATCTCGCTGCCGATGCGCGTGTCCAGGAGCTTGCGCTCCTGCAGGATGGGCAGCAGGGTGCCGAGCGCGGTGGTGGTCAGCGCAATGGCCACGGCCAGGCCGTCCACGTTGAGCGCCGAGAACGAGGGCCACGCCACCACCACGGCGAAGGCGATGGCAAAGGTGACGGCCCAGGTGGCCGCGCCCCGGCGCCCCTCGGCCCCCGTGAGGCTCTTCGGGCTGATCTCGTAGCCGGCCAAAAGGAACAGGAAGGCGAGGCCCAAATCGGACAGGAGCGCCGTGGCGTCAGTGACCTGCACGATGTTCAGCACGTGGGGGCCGGCGAGCGCCCCGGCGCCCAGCAGCAGCACCGTCTCGGGCACCGCCTGGTTGGGAATGAGCTTGCAAAGGATGGGGCACAGAAACGCGATGAGCGCGATGAAGGCGAGGGATACGAGGTCGGTTACCATGACAGGGCCCTTCTCCGGAGGCGGCACGGGCCTCTATGATACACCCCGCAGGGTGCTGAGGGCCCCCGCGCCGGGCCATCGGGGGTGCCACAATTCTGTGTCAATCGGTTGACAATCCGTCACGGAGCGGCCCGCGCCGCCCCTCCGCGCTACAATTTCCAGAGTGCGCCGCCCGATTCCCGGTGCGGAACCGGCGCGCCGATACGGACAACCGCTTCCTAGGAGGTTCTTATGGCAGAGGTAATCAAGACCGCGGACGAGTTCGAGACCAAGGTGCTTCAGGCGAAGACCCCGGTGCTCGTGGACTTCTTCGCCACCTGGTGCGGGCCGTGCCGCATGGTGGCCCCGGTCATCGACGAGGTGGCCGCCGAGAAGGCGGGCCAGGTGGCCGTCTACAAGGTGGACATCGACCAGAGTCCGGATCTGGCCTACAAGTACCAGGTGTCCAGCGTGCCCACCCTCATCGTGTTCGAAAACGGCCAGATCAAGAACGAGCGCTTGGGCGCCCAGCCGAAGCAGAACATTCTGGCCATGTTGTAAAAGCTGCGGAAGAGCCGCAGGTTTCGGTTGCGGCTCGCCGCCGGTCGGGCCTCCGGGTAATGCTCAGTCGCTCAAACAGTCCTCGCTCGGCGGAAATGTCCACTGGACATTTCCGAACGCTTGAGGAACTCGCTTGGTGAGCACCACCCGGAGGCCCTCTACGCTTTCCCACTGCTGGAATACGGTGTAGAGGGAACACGGGGTGTTCTGACCGAGCGAGTTCCGCAGCGACGAGAACAGGACTCAATGTCCTGTTCTCCAAAG
>CANPHS010000161.1 GCA_947573925.1 uncultured Enterorhabdus sp.
CGATGTCGGTGCCGAAGCGGGCCGCCTGGATGATGGCGTTCTGCTCGGCGTGCAGGCCGCGGCAGATTTCGTGGCGCTGGCCGCTCGGCACGCCGAGCTGCTGGCGCAAACAACCGGTCTCGGCGCAGTGGGCGAGCCCGGTGGGCACGCCGTTATAGCCCGTGGCCAGAATGCGGCGGTCCTTCACGATGATGGCCCCCACGCCCCGGCGCAGGCACGTGGTGCGCTCGGCCACCTGGTTGGCCAGCCCCATGAAGTACTCGTCCCAACTGGGCCGATGATCGACGGTCATAACATCACGTCCCTTCGCGGAAGGAGGGGGCGCCCTTTGCGGACACGCCCCGCTTCGCTATTCGCCTTCGGCTCAGGCGCTGCGCTCCTTCATGCCTTTAACAAGCGACCTTCGGTCGCACATGAAGGCAGTGTTCAGAGGGTGACCGCAAAGGGCGCCCCCTCCTTCCACTGCCCTTCCTCTGTTGCCGTTATTCGGTGCCGAAGATGCGGTCGCCGGCGTCGCCGAGGCCGGGCACGATGTAGGCGTCGTCGTTGAGGCCCTCGTCCACGGCGCAGGCGTAGATGACCAGGTCGTCGTCGGTGGCGAGCAAGCGCTCGATGCCCTCGGGGGCGGCCACGATGCACAAAAAGCGGATGGTGCCGGTCACGCCGGCCTCGCGCAGGTACTTCACGGCCGCGGCCCCGGAGCCGCCGGTGGCGAGCATGGGGTCGAGCACGTAGACGCTGCGGGTGGCGATGTCGCGGGGCAGCTTGTCGTAGTAGGACTCCGGCTCGTGGGTCTCCTCGTTGCGGGCCATGCCCAAATGCCCCACGCGGGCCGTGGGGATAACCTCCAGCGCCCCGTCCACCATGCCGAGGCCGGCCCGCAGAATGGGCACGAAGGCCACCTTGCGGCCGGTAATCTGCTTGGCGTCGAAGGGGGCCACGGGCGTGTGGATGAACACGTTCGTGAGCGGCAGGTCGCGGGTGGCCTCGTAGGTCTCGAAGAGGGCCAGCTCGCCCACGATGTCGCGGAACTCGTTGGAGGGGGTGTGCTTGTCGCGCAGAATGGACAGCTTGTGCTGCACGATGGGATGGTCGAGGACGACCACGCGCTCGCTTTGTTCCATAATCGACTCCTTCTGTCCGTGAAGGCGGAGGTCCTGCACGGGGCAAGCACTCCGTCCGGGTAGGGGCCCGGTGGCTGTCCGTGCTCGGTCAGGTCCTCGCTTTCGGAAATTCTGGGGTAGGGATTTTACACCAGACTTTCCGCTTCTGCGGAATCTGCGCGCGGACAGCCACCGGGCCCCTCCCCTGTTCTTACTTTGCTGACTTAGTACTCCAGGCCCGGGTAGAGGGGGTGGGCTGCAAGGAGGGCGTCCACGCGGCGGCGGACATCGGCGAGCTTGGCCTCGTCGGCGGCGTTGAACACCGTGGTGGCGATGAGCTGGCCCACCTCGTAGAAGTCCTCGGCGGTAAAGCCGCGGGTAGTGGCGGCCGCGCTTCCCACGCGGATGCCACTCGTCACGAAGGGCGAGCGCTGCTCGTTGGGGATGGAGTTCTTGTTCACCGTGAGGCCCACGCCCTCCAGCAGCTTCTCGGCGTCCTTGCCGGTGATGTCGGAGGCAGTGAGGTCCACGAGGCACAAGTGGTTGTCGGTGCCGCCGGACACGAGGCGCAGGCCGCCGTCGATCATGCCCTGGCCCAGCGTGCGGCAGTTCTCCACCACAGACTCCATGTAGGTGCGGTACTCGGGGCGCAGGGCCTCGCCGAAGGCCACGGCCTTGCCGGCAATGACGTGCATGAGCGGGCCGCCCTGGGCGCCGGGGAAGATGGCCTTGTTGATCTTCTTGCCCATCTCCTCGTCGTTGGTGAGGATGAAGCCGCCGCGCGGGCCGCGCAGGGTCTTGTGGCTGGTGGAGGTGACGATGTCGGCCCAGGGCACGGGGCTGGGGTGCGCGCCCGCGGCCACGAGGCCGGCGATGTGGGCCATGTCCACCATGAGGTAGGCGCCCACCTCGTGGGCGATGGCGGCCATGCGCTCGAAGTCGATGAAGCGCGGGTAGGCGCTGGCGCCGGCCACGATCACCTTCGGCTGGCACTCCTTGGCGATGCGCTCCACCTCGTCGTAGTCGATGACCTCGGTTTCCGGGTCCACGCCGTAGGAGACGATGTTGTACAGAAGCCCCGAGAAGTTCACGGGGGAACCGTGGGTGAGGTGGCCGCCGTGGTCGAGGCTCATGCCGAGCACCGTGTCGCCGGGCTCGATGATGGACAGGTACGCGCCGAAGTTCGCGCTGGCGCCGGAGTGGGGCTGCACGTTGGCGTATTTCGCGCCGTAGAGCTCGCAGGCGCGGTCGCGGGCGAGGTCCTCCACCATGTCCACTTTCTCGCAGCCGCCGTAGTAGCGCTTGCCCGGGTAGCCTTCGGCGTACTTGTTGGTGAGCACGCTGCCCACCGCCTCCATGACGGCGCGGGACGTGAAGTTCTCGGACGCGATGAGCTCCACGCTCCCGCGCTGGCGGGCCAGCTCGGCGCGGAGACAGTCGGTGACCTGCGGGTCTTCCGCAGCGAGGAATTCGAGGGCCATGTTCTACCTGCTTTCTTCCCTTAGTTTTCCAGAGCCATGATCTTTTCCACGCGGCCGGTGTGGCGGCCTTCCCCGAAGGGCGTGGCGAAGAAGGTGTCGAGGATGCGCTCGTTCTCCTCCAGGGGCACGAAGCGGCCCGAGAGGGTGACGAGGTTGGCGTCGTTGTGCTCGCGGGAGAGCGCGGCGAACTGGGTGTTGATGATGTTCACCGCCCGCACGCCGTGCACCTTGTTGGCGGCTATGGCCATGCCGATGCCCGTGCCGCAGACGAGCACGCCGAAGTCCGCGGCGCCGTCGGCCACGTCATGGGCCACCGGGGCGGCGAAGTCGGGGTAGTCCACCCGCTCGTCGCTGTCCGGACCGCGGTCGATGACGTCGCAGCCCTTCCCCGCCAGGTAATCCACCAGCGCCTGCTTCTGCTCGAAGCCGGCATGATCGCTTCCGATGCTCACGCGCATGGGCTTTACGTCCTTTCTGTCGCTTGCGCACACTTCGCCTATTGTAGGCGCTCGCCGCCCCCGGCGTCACCACCCGTCGGCTTTCTGCACGAAATGGCGACGGGACGGAGGCCGGGCCGGGCGACGCGAGGGCCCGTCAGCTGCGGACGCGGGCGACGGCGTCGCGCCAGCGGGCGAGGCGGGTGGCGCGGGCCGCGTCGTCGAAGGTGGGCAGGAAGCGCTCCTCCCCTTCCCGCAGGGCCGAAAGCGCCGCCGTGTCGGGCCAGAAGCCCGTGGAGAGTCCCGCGAGGAAGGCGGCGCCCAGGGCCGTGGTCTCGGCGTTGGCCGGGCGGCGCAGGGACACGCCGAGCATGTCGGCCTGGAACTGCATGAGGAAGTCGTTGGCGGCCGCGCCCCCGTCCACGTTCAGCACCGAGAGCGGCAGGGAGGCGTCCGCGGTCATGGCGCCGACGAGGTCGCATACCTGGTAGGCCAGCGCCTCCAGGGCCGCCCGCACGATGTGGGCCCGGCCCACGCCCCGGGTGAGCCCCAGGATGGCGCCCCGGGCGTCGGCGTCCCACCAGGGCGCCCCGAGCCCCGTGAAGGCGGGCACCACCACGACCCCCTCGGTGCTTTTCACGCTGCGGGCGATGGCGTCGGTCTCGCGCACGTTCCCGATGATGCCGAGCTCGTCGCGGAGCCACTGGATGAGCGCCCCGGCCACGAAGACGCTGCCCTCCAGGGCGTACTCGGTGCCGGGCGTGCCCGGGGCCGAGGCGGCCACGGTGGTGATGAGGCCGTTCTTGCTCGCGCAGGCCTCGTACCCCGTGTGCATGAGCAAAAAGCAGCCGGTGCCGTAGGTGTTCTTCGCCTGGCCGGCGGCAAAGCAGCACTGGCCGAACAGGGCCGCCTGCTGGTCGCCGGCCACCCCGGTGATGGGAATGCCCTGCACGAGCCCCGGGTTCGCCGTCTCGCCGAAGAAGCCGGCCGAGGGCCGCACCTCGGGCATCATGGACGCCGGGATGCCGAACAGTTCCAGCAGGTAGGGGTCCCAACGACCCTCGTGGATGTTGTAGAGCATGGTGCGGCTGGCGTTGGTGACGTCGGTGGCGTGCACGGCCCCGTAGGTGAGCTTCCAGATGAGCCAACTGTCCACGGTGCCGAAGGCGAGCCGGCCCGCCTCGGCCGCCTCGCGGGCCCCGGGCACCTCCCCCAGAATCCAAGCGATCTTGCTGGCCGAGAAGTAGGCGTCGGGCACGAGCCCCGTGCGGGCCGTGATCTGGGCGGCCACCTCCGGGTCGGCGGCCAGGGCCTCCATCATGGGGGCCGTGCGGCGACACTGCCACACGATGGCCGGGGCCACGGGCTCGCCGGTGGCGCGGTCCCACACGATGCAGGTCTCGCGCTGGTTGGTGATGCCGATGGCGTCGATGTCCGCCGGGCTCACGCTGTAGGTGAGCAAGAGC
>CANPHS010000162.1 GCA_947573925.1 uncultured Enterorhabdus sp.
CCACCAAAGCGCCAGAAGAATCGACGGAACCCGAAACTCCGGAAAATGATGCTGACAACGAAGACCGGGGCAAATCCAACGGAAATGCCGCCGAAGAATCAAGCGACGGCAATACGGCCCTTGGCGAGGTAACACCTGATTTCAAGAAAGCCATGGATGAATACGAAGCCTTCTTCGACGAGTACATCGATTTCATGAAAAAGTACGAGAACTCGACTGATTTCTCCCCTGAAATGCTCGAAGATTTCAACAAGTACATGGAGCGCTACAATCAGACCATGGAGGCGCTGAACGACATTGACGCAGACTCACTTTCCCCGGCCGATTACGCTTATTACACCGAGGTAATGCTGAGAATCAACAAGAAGATCGCCGAAATGTAAATCGCTCTTACTGAGGGCTGCGACAAAGACAACCATTCTTTGCCGCAGCCCTTATTGTTGTCATCGTGCAATCGTGGTATAAACTCATCCCGGTGGCGTTAATGGCGCTACCTCCAAGTGCCGGGGGCTTATCCCCCGGCTTTTTGTTCTCTCTACCCCTCGAAGTGTTCCACGGCTTCGGCGAGGTTTTCGATGATGGGAATGGACTGGGGGCACATGGACTCGCAGGTGCCGCACTGGATGCACTTCGACGCAGGGCCCTCGGCGGTTTGCCAGCTGTAGAGGCCCTTCACGAAGGCGCGGTCCTCGGTAGTCTTCTCCAGGTTCAGCAGGTTCATGGCGATGGGGATCTTCACGCCCTCGGGGCAGTCCTTCACGCAGTAGCCGCAGTTCGTGCAGGGGATGAGGTCCACGCTGCGCAGGGCCGCCACCACGTCGCGCAGGGCCGCGCGGTCGGCCTCGGCCAGGGGCTGGTGGGCTTGGAAGGTGGCCATGTTGTCCTGCATCTGCTCCAAGGTTGATGCCCCGGCGAGCACCGTGAGCACGCCGGGCAAATCGAGGCAGAAGCGGTAGGCCCAGCTGGCCTGGCTCGCCTCCGGATCGGCCGCGGCCAGCACCGCGACACCGCGCTCGGGCAAGTTCGCCAAACGGCCGCCGCGCACCGGTTCCATAACGATGACGGGCACGCCGTGGGCCGCCGCCACCTCCAGGCAGCGGGCCGACTGGGTCACCGGATCGTCCCAATCCAAGTAGTTCACCTGCAGCTGCACGAAATCCACCTCGGGGTGGGCCGTGAGAATCTCCTCCAGCACCTCAGGGCCGTCGTGCATGGAGAATCCCACGTGGCGGATAAGCCCGTCGGCCTTCGCCTGGGCCACGTAGTTCCACATGTCGTACTCGTCGAACTTGGCCGTGCGCTTGCCGCCCAGGTTGTGCAGCAGGTAGTAGTCGATGTAGTCGACCCCCAGCCGCTCCAGGGAGGTGGGCAGGCACGCCTGGGCCTCCTCCTTGCTGGCGCAGGCCCAGGCCAAACACTTGGTAGCCAGGGTGTAGGCCTCGCGCGGGTAGCGCTGTACGAGCGCCTCGTTGAGCGCGGTTTCCGAGTGCCCGTCGTGGTAGACGAAGGCGGTGTCCACGTAGGTGCCGCCCTGGGCGATGAACTCGTCCACCATGGCCTTCACCTGCTCGATGTCGATGGCCGTCACGTCCTCCGGATCGGTCAGGGGCAGGCGCATGGCCCCGAAGCCGAGCTTCGCCACGCCGTCGCAAGATGCCGTCATAGGTGTTCCTCTCTCTCGCTTTCTCTCAGGGAGAGAGTAAGCATTGGAGCGAACTCCAAGTCAAGAAAAACTCTGCAAACGGAACGCAGACGGGCTAACGAGTTTGTGACACTTCGCTGATGAAGAGGCTCATCGCTTCGGCATCCCTCACCATGGACTGCGCTGAATCGCACCCTATACGTCCCCACTCAGAAGAGGAAGGTGTGTCATGGGCCTTCTTGCCGCTTACGCCGTACCCCATCCGCCGCTCATCGTGCCTGCCGTGGGAGGCGGCCAAGAGGCGGCCATCGCCGAGACCACGGCCGCCTACGAGAACGTGGCCCGGCGCATTGCCGCCCACGACCCGGACGTCGTGGTTATCGTCTCGCCCCACGCGCCCCTGTACCGCGACGGTTTCTTCATCGCCGACACGCCCGACGAGCTAGGCTCCCTGGCCCAGTTCGGGCAGCCGAGCGAAACGGTGACGACCCACACCGACCTGCCCTTCGCCCGGGCCATCGCCGAGCGTCTGGAGCGGCGCTCCATTCCCACCGCCGGCACACCCCGGGGCCAGGAGGCCATCGACCACGCCGCCTACGTGCCGCTGCACTTCCTGCGCCAGGCCCTCGACCTGAACGAGGTGGACGTGGTGCGCGTGGGGCTGTCGGGGCTCTCCCCTTCCGACCATCATTTCCTCGGGCAGTCCATCACCCGGGCGGCCGAGAAGCTGGGCCGGCGCTGCGTGCTGGTGGCCAGCGGAGATTTGTCCCACAAGCTGGCCGAGGACGGCCCCTACGGGTTCGCCCCCGCCGGACCGAAGTTCGACCGCGCCGTGGAGGGCATCTTCGCCCGTGGCACCCTGCAGGAGCTGTTCGCCCTGGATCCGGTGATGTGCGACGAGGCCGCCGAATGTGGGCTGCGCTCCTTCGAGATCATGGCCGGCGCCCTGGAGGGTCTGCCCTTCACCGCCGAGCTGCTCAGCTACGAGGGGCCCTTCGGCGTGGGCTACGCCGTGGCCGCCTTCGAAGTGGAGGCCGGCCCTTCCACCACCGAGGAAGAGGTGGAGGCGGAAGTGCGCGGCGCCCACGCGCGGTGCCTGCGCGAGAAGGCCGCGGAAGCTGAGGGCGGTGCGCCGGGCGCAGGGGAAGCGGCGGCGGTCGGTGCGGTTGGCAAGGGGGAAGGTGTCCCGGCCGGCCCCGCCTCCGATGACGAGCAGCCCGTGGACGCCGGCGACCTTCCCCTCTGGGAAGACCCGGGAGATGTGGACGAGATGGGCGAGATCGAAGAGGACGGCGAGCCGCTTCTGGAGCTGGACCCCGACGCTGACCCGCTCGTGGCCCTGGCCCGCCTGTCCGTGGAATGCTACGTGGGCACCGGGCGCGTGCTGCCTCTCCCCGACAACCTGCCCGAGGCACTGACCGGCCGCCGCGCCGGGGCCTTCGTGAGCCTGCACGAGTTCGGCAACTTGCGCGGCTGCATCGGCACCATCGCGCCGGCCCGGTCGTGTTTGGCCGAGGAGATCATCATGAACGGCGTGGCGGCGGCTACGGAAGACCCCCGCTTCGCCCCGGTGCGCTCGGCCGAGCTTGACCTCCTGTCCTATTCCGTGGACGTGCTCGGCGAGCCGGAGCCGGTGGACTGCCTGGAAGAGCTGGATCCGTCCCGTTACGGCGTCATCGTGACCCGGGGCTTCAAGCGGGGGCTTTTGCTGCCCGACCTGGAAGGCGTGGACACGGTGTTCGACCAGATAGCCATTGCCAAGCAGAAGGCCGGCATCGCCCCCGACGAAGACGCCCAGCTGGAGCGCTTCGAAGTGGTGCGCCATACCCGAGGCGGCGAGGCACGCTGCGAATAGGGTTCGTCGGGGCAAGCCCGGGCTCGCAAAGGGTCTGGGCACGCACGGCTACAGGGAGTCGATGAAGCGGTTCCAACCGGCGTGACCGACACCGGTGCGCTTGAACACGCCCGTGGCCTTGAGGATCTCGTAGAAGGCACGATCGCATTCCGGGCGAATGCCGGGCAGCTCGGCGGCGAGACGGCCGGGCAGGATGGCACGGCCCATGATCTCGATGAGGCCGATGTTCTCCTTCTTGATGTGAAAAAGCCGCTCGGGTCCGTGGAAGAGCCCGTAGGGGTGATCCGGCGTGGTGCGGTTGTTGCGCAGTACCAGATCCATCACGTAGGTGCCGTCCTCGCGCCACAGAATGGGGTTCACCGTGTTGTGGCGCACCGGCTCCGTTGCGCCGGGCACCCCGCTGAAGGTGCGCCATGCGTCCATGAGACGGCAGGCGCCTTCGGCGAGCCCCTCGCGCTGGCGGGATTGCAGCCGCACCACGGACGCGGGCCAGTCCACCGTGCCGGCCGCCACACCGGCAAGGCCGGGTATGCGGAAGACGCGCTCCAGGGGCCGCTTCATGAGGGGAAACCGGTAGCCGCCGCCTTGGAAGTGGTCGTGGCCGAGAATAGAGCCGCCCACGATGGGCAAATCGGCGTTGGAGCCGATGAACCACTGCGGGAACACGTCGGAGAAATCGAGCAGGCGCGTGACCGTGCCGTGGTCGATGGCCATGGGCCGGTGCTTGGGCGATGCGACGATGAGGTGCTCGGGAAAGTAACCGTAGGGCGAGAACCACCAGGCCCACTCCTCGCCGCCGAGCATCACCTGGTGCACCGGCTCGCCGGAAGCCAGCAAATGCGGGACGCCGGGGCCCCCCAGCGGGGCCCCCCAGTACAAA
>CANPHS010000163.1 GCA_947573925.1 uncultured Enterorhabdus sp.
AAGCCCCGGCGCTCGCTTTCCTGCTGGTAGGCCCGGGCCCGGGCGCCGATGACCGCCTCGGCCTGGCGGTAGTCGCCGTTGGTGGGCTCGGCCTTGCGGGCGGCGCGAATCTGGTCCACGGCCGCCACGGTGTTGCCGGCCCCAAAGTTCGCCAGGGCCGCCAGGTAGTACCAGCGTCCGGTGCGCTCGCCCAAGGGCAGCGCCGCCAGCACCGTAAGCGCCGCCTTGTAGTTGCCCGCGTCGATGAACAGCACCGCCTGGCGCAGCTCCGCCGAGTCGGTGGCCGACACCTCGGGCCGCGGGATGGAGGTGGCCTGGGCCCAGCCGTTGAAGATGTCCTCCCAGTTCACTTCCACCCATTGGTACTGGTAGCCGCCCGGGCCCGCACCCGTGCCGCCCGCGCCCCCGGCGAAGGGGTTGCCGCCCCGGGGCGCCCCGTAGCCGGCGTAGCCGGGGTTGTAGGGGGCCGAATAGCGGCGCCGGGCGTCTTCCCGGGCGTACTTCTCCGGGTTGGTGATGCGGTCGTAGGCCTCGTTGATCTTCTTCAGGCGCTCTTCCGCCTGAGGGTCGTCCGGATTCAGGTCGGGATGGTTCTCGCGGGCCTTCTTGCGGTAGGCCTTCTTGATCTCGTCGGCCGAGGCGTCGCGGGAAACGCCCAGGACCGCGTAGGGGTCGTCGATCATCGGTCAGCTCCTAGGACGAGCGGTGGGCGATATCGGGGTTGATGGACATGGACTCGAAGCGGTGCTCCATCCACTCGTTGTCGAAGTGGTCGGCGCAGAACTCCTCCAGGGCGTTCTCCGGCGCCATGCCGGCCAGGCGGGAGTACCAGCAGTCCAGAGCCACGAGCGTCATCATGCCGTTCACGATCATGAGCGCGGCGCACACGGCGGTGATGGAGTAGCGCCACCGCCAGGGAATGAGGTTCACCGTGTGCAGCAGCGCCGGCAGGGCCAGCTTCACCCACACCACGCCGAGCACGCCCCACATGCACATGAACATGAAATTCGTGCGCCCGTTGATGTTGAGGAAGGTGCCGGTGTAGTCCCAGGCCACCGCGCCGAAGGCGTATTCCATAAACCAGCTGACAAAGTACTCGAAGGCCCCGCCGATCACCGCGCTCACCAAAAACACCACGGGAATGGGCGCATGGTGGAAGCGGTTCAGGGCCAGGGTCATGAACAGGGCGCCGAAGCCGTAGATGGGCGAAAACGGCCCCCACAGAAGCCCCGCGCGGTCCTCGTAATGGCCGAAGTCCACCACGAGCACGTGGTAGATGGACTCGATCACCACGCCGGCCACGCTGGCAATGACGAAGATCCAGAACAGGTTGAAGAAGTCCAGCTCGATGTAGCCGGCCCCGGACTTGTCCAGGCCGAGCGTGCCCTCTTCCAGCTCCTCGCGCGTTTCCATGAGGCGCAGGCGGCGTTGCAGCTCGCGCTCGTCGGACAGCGACGGGTCCACGAACACGTGGGTGGCCACCAGAATGAGCGCCATCACGCCCAGAAACCACAGGCTCTCGTTCACCCCGTACAGCATGAGGTCGCTGGCGAAGGCCACGGCCAGGGCGCCGGCCATGGACTCGGCCAGAAGTCGCGCCCGGCGCCGGCGCCCCAGAAGCAGGCGCACTCCCAGCACCACAGCGGACACCACGGTGAAGGCGAGGGCCGCCACGAGCACGGCCCACAGCACCGCCGTGAGCACCGAGTAGTCGCCCTCCCCTTCCACAAAGGCGAGGCCCGTGGCGAACAGCGTCACCACCGTGGAGGGCGTGGCCACCAGGCCGCCCACGATGAGCAGCACGCCGAACACCTTCAGGCCCACGGGCGTGCGCTGCCGCCCCGACCCAATGCCGGGGTCGGGCTGCAAGGGGGTTTGTTGAAGAAGCGCGGAATCCATGGCGCTATGGTATCATGACCACCGAATTCAGGCCCCAAGCCCACAACATGCCCGCAAGATGGCACCAAGTTGACACCCAGCGGGCGGCACGGGCCCCCAAACGAAAGGAGCGCCGGTGGCCAGCGAGTCTCCCAGCAGCCGTACGTGGTACCTCCGCATGTTCTCCTACCTGCTCATCATCTGCGGGGCCTTCGGCTTCGTGACCGGCGACATCGTGGTGTACCAGGCCTTCGTGGACGGGGGCGCCGAAGAGGTGGCGCTGCCTTTGGGGGCCGTGGCCATCGGCATCGCCGCGGCCGTGACCTACGGCATCACCATCGCCGCCGGCATCCTGGGCCTTACGGCCTGCCGCCGCCCCGAGCGCCTGGGCGCCCTGTACACCCTGGCCCTGGCGGGCCTGGTGGCCTGCGTGCTCGGCCTCGGGCTCTGCTACGCCACGGGCGCCGGCATGCCCACGGTCCTCCTGTTCGACGGCGTGCTTTTGGTCATTGGCGCCGTTATTGCCGCCAACCTGCGGAAAACTCCCCCGCAAGATGGGACTTCCCTCTAGCCTGAACGGGCATTGGTCGAGTACAATGCACTCATGAGGGCCGCCGATTCCCTGCGGTCCGCAATATTCAGGAGGAGTTATGACCGAAACAGATCCGCAGAAGGACGCCTCCGGCGCCTCGAACGCCCCCACCGGCGCGCCCACGGGCACCAACCGCGCCGCCCGCGAGGCCGCGGCTGCCTTCATCCAGAGCGCCGAGACCGCCGGCGCCCCCAGCCCGTCCCCCACGGCCGAGGAAGCCTACGGCACCGTGGGCGAGGCCCAGGCTCAGAACGTGAAGAAGGGCCACAAGGGCGCCATCGTCATCGGGCTGCTCATCTGCGCCCTCGTATGCGCCGGCGTGGCCGCGTTCCTGTTCACCCACGGCAACCTGACCCGCCCCGTGGACCCCAACCAGGAATCGGTGCAGCGCGTGCCCCTGTCCGATGCCCGGGTGCTCGCCGCCTTCGACGAGGTTACCATGGACCCGCCCGACATCTCGAAGTACGCCTACGTGCCCCAAGACGCCCTCATCGGCCCCAAGTTCAGCGACATCGTGGTGAACGAGCCGGTGGATTTGGGCGTGGCCACCAACCAGGTGGTGGAATGCACCGCCACAGCCACGGCCACCTTCAAGAACAAGGCCATCGAAATTACCGTGCCCGTCACGCTGCCCTTCGAGTACTCCGAGGCCGGCGAGACCTGGGTGCCGGGCGACCTGACCCAGGGCACCCCCACGGCCACACCTCTGGCCTCGGCCAACGCCAGCGAGATTCTGGCTGATCTGGACACGCACCTCATGAACTACGACGCCACCTACGGCGAGGCCATCGCCGAGGCCACCATTGTGAAGACCACGGCCGAGCTGACCATCGACGGCGGCCCCATCAACGTGAGCCTGTCGAAGACGCTGGAGAGCGAGGAGGACGGCAAGAAGTTCAACGAGCTGCGCACCTGCGATATCGTGCTGGCCGTGTCCTGGTCGCCCGAAGCCGGCTGGGTGGTGTCGGTGGCCGACGCCGGCGTCATCGACTACCAGCGCAACGAGATCGTGGACCCCGCTGCGGAGGCAGCGGCCCAGGCGGCCGTGGAGGCGGCCAACAGCAAGCCCATCAACCTGGGCGCCGTGAAGTTCGGCGACACCGTCACCTTGTCCGGCACCCTGCAGAAGGTGGAGAAGGAGGCGGAGCTTTCCAAGGGCAACAACTTCACGAACAAGAATGCCTCGGCCAACGCCGACGGCAACGTGCAGCTGGTGCTGAAGCTGGCCCGCCCCGTGGACATGAAGCTGAACGGCACCACCTACCATCTGACCACCATCGCCGTGGCCGTGTCGGGCCTCGACGACAACGGCAAGAGCCTCATCGGCAAGAAGGCCACCGAGGTGAAGGGCCCTCTGGAGGAGAACTTCGCCACCAGCTGGTCGCCGGCCGGCATCAAGGCCCTGGAAATCCACGTGGAGTAGAACCCCCACCCCGACAAAATGGGGCATCGTGCCCGGCACGGTGTCCCATCAAAAGGCCCCCGCAGATGCCGAAGCGTCCGCGGGGGCCTTTGCCATGCAAGGACAACCGCCTTCGAATGGGGCGCCTTGCCCAGCAGGCTGTCCCATTTTGCTGAAAGTGGGACACCGTGCCGGGCCCGGTGTCCCACGGCAGCTTAGGGCTGCTGGGGGTAAACCGGCTGCTGCGGGTAGGCCGGGGGCACAGGAGCGCCCAGGGCCGTCCACTCGGGAGCGTAGCGAGCCACCCAATGGCCGAGTCCGCGGGCGGTAAGGGCCTGGGCCGCCAGCTCCACCACACAGCCCGCCACGTACACGAGCAGCGCGGCGATAAGCGTGGGGCCGGCGATGAAGCCAACCACTGCCAGCACATCGGCGGCCGAGGGCGAGCTGCCGAAGGACGAGGCGGCCAGCGTGGGCATGGCCCCGCCAAGGCCCACCTGCA
>CANPHS010000164.1 GCA_947573925.1 uncultured Enterorhabdus sp.
AGATCCCGCCGAAGCCCCTGATCCCGAAGGCCTTGGGCACGGAGCTGATGATGAGGCCGCCCGCGGACAGGCCCACGAAGAACATGAAGTTGGTGATGTAGAGGCCCCAGGAATCCAGGTTGCGCATGGCGGTCTGCACCATGCCGCCCGAGAGCTGCACCGCCCACAGCGCGATGCCGATCGCGGTGAGCACGGCGGCCACGCCGATTCCGACGGTCAGGCCCCTGCCGCCCCAGGCCGCGGCCTTGGCGCCGGCCCTCTCCTTGGCCGGGGCGAAGTCCATGTCGTCGTCGAGAACGGCGACGTTGCTAGTGTCAGTCATGGTCGTCATCCTTTCCTAGACGAGGTAGTACACGGACGGCTTGGTGCCCATCTCGGGCAGGAGCTGGATGTACTGGCGCTTCGCGATCAGCTTGCTCACCTCGGACTCGGGATCGTTGAGATCCCCGAAGAAGCGGGCGCGACCGATGCACACCTCCATGCAGGCAGGCTGGAGATCCTTGGCCAAGCGGTGCCAGCACATGGTGCACTTCTCCACCGTGTGCTTTTGATGCGGCACGACGTCGGCATCGCCCACGGCGAAGTCCACGTGGTAGCCGGGTTCCTCCCAGTTGAAGGAGCGAACGCCGGTGTAGGGGCAGGCGCTCATGCACATGCGGCAGCCGATGCACTTGTCGTAGTCTTGGCGCACGACGCCGGTCTCCGGATCCTTGTAGGTGGCGCCCACGGGGCACACCTTCACGCAGGCCGGGTTCTCGCAGTGCTGGCAGGACAGCGTGATGGTCTGCATGGAGAGGTTGGGGTAAGTTCCGCTCGGAGAGTCCATGTTGGAGCCGCCCACATTCAGGATGCGGTTCCACCACACCTCGTTGGGCAGGTTGTTCTCGATCTTGCAGGCAACCGCACAGCTGTTGCAGGCGATGCAACGCTTCGTGTCGACGACGATGGCGAGTCTCTTGTCAACCATTTTTACGCCTCCTTCCAAGCGCGAACCTCAACGAGGTTGTCGAAGTAGCTCTCGTTCACACCTACGGGGTCATAGGCCGAGGTGAGCAGTTCGGACCAGCAGCCCGCCTTATGCTGGGACATCTGCCAGCTCTTGGGATACACCATGCATCCGGGGCGAATGGCGTCGTTGTACACGAGCTTCGCGACTGCATGGCCTCGGTCGTTGTAGACCTCGACGTACTCGCCATCCGCCAGGCCGCGGGCCTCCGCATCGGCGGGGTTGATCTTGACCGTCGGCTCCGGATCGAGCTCGCGGAGGTACTTGTTGTCCGAGAACATAGAGTGGACGCGGAACCGGGGGCGCTCGCTCAGGAGGATGAGCTTGTACTTATCCCACTGCGGGCTGCCCTCGTAGGCCTCCGTCGGGTTGAAGTAGCGCGGCAGATGTTCGCGGTCGCGGTCATATTCCTGACCCATGTCGAACTGGAGCTCGGGCTCCTCGACGTAGAACTCCATGCGGCCGGAGGGAGTCATGAAGCTGTTGCCCGCCCAGGGGATCCAGGGCTTGGTGGACTTGTAGTACAGGTCTTCCTTCTCCTTGAGCTCGTCAAAGGAGATGCCGCGGGCCGCCAGAGCCGGCGTGTCGAGAATCTTGTGGCAGTACTCCTCGTCCGTAAGCGGGAAGAGGTCGGGATAGCCCATGCCGGCGGCGAGCAGGCGCAGGATGTCGGAGTCCGTCTTGGACTCGTAGAGCGGATCAATGGCCTTGGCGTTGTACTCATAGCACTGGGCGCCGGTGAGCAGAACAATGTCCTCGGCCTCGAACCAATGACAGGCCGGCAGGACGATATCGGAGTAGTGCACCGTGTCAGTGTAGGTGTAGTCCGCCGTCACGAGGAGCTCGAGGTTGCCGAGAATGTCATTGAGATACTCGTTGGTGTTCACCTGGTTGGTAATGGGGTTGCCCGAGTAGACGTAGAGGGCCTTGATGGGATGATCCTTGCCCATGTACTTGCCCGTGCGCATGATCTCCGGAAGGAAGAGCGCCGAGATGAGCGGATTCTTGGCCGCCGTCATGTTGGGGAGCAGCATGTTCGTGCCCGAACCGGAATTCCAATTGCACGCGCCCGTGCCCGCGCCCGAATAGCCGATCTGGCCCGTGAGAGCCGCCATGGTGATGGCCGCATGGGCAGCATGCACACCGTTAGTGTAGGAGTTGGATCCCCACCCGAGGCGATGGATGCAGGGGCCGTCGAGGGCGATGTGGGCGAGCTCGACGATATCCTCGGCGGGAATCTTGCAGATGTCGGAGGCCTTCTCAGGCGGATACTGCATGACCTCTTCTTTGAGCAGGGTGTAGGCCGTGGCGCACTCCACGTCGCCGAACTGATAGGTGCCCTCGAGCTGGGGGTCGGTGGCGTCCTCCACCGCCTTCACCACGCCGTCGGCGTCGAGGACGGCATAGGGATCGATCAGCTTGGTCCCAGCGCCGGCGCTTGCGCCAGTAGCGCCGTAGTTGACGCTTGAAGAACGAGCAGCGTCGATGTTGGTGGCCTGGGCCTCAACCGGCACCTCACGTGGGGCTACGCCAAGGTCGCTCATGTGCAGGAACTTGCCCGTGTCGGAGCGCACGAGGAAGGGCGCGACGGTGTGATCCTTCATGAAGGGCTTGTTGATGGCGTCCTCGTCGATCATCACGTACATCATCGACAGGGTGAGGGCAGCGTCCGTAGCCGGCTGGATGGGAATCCACAGGTCGGCCTTGGAGGCGAGCTGGGTGTAGATGGGGTCGATGACCACGAGCTTCACGCCAGCCTCGACGGCGTTGGCCACGTGCGGCCAATCCTGCGCCTGGGCGTCGGTGATGTTAGCGCCCCAGACAAAGACCGTCTTCGAGTTGATATAGTCCTGGGTGGAGTTGAGCACCCAGTCGCCGAGGCTGCCCACGACGCGGTTGATGCCGCGGGTATTGGCCTGGTCGCGGGCAATCTTGATCTGCGTCGCGTTGATCTTGTTGAACAGCACGTTGAACAGGGGGCTGCCCACGCCGTTGATGGAAGCCAGGTTGCCGCTGCCGCGTGTGTAGGCAACCGCCTGGTCGCCGTACTCGGCCTGGATGCGCTTCCATTCGTCGGTGATCTCTTTGATGGCCTCGTCCCAGGTGATACGCTCCCACTGGCCGCTGCCGCGCTCACCGGCACGGCGCATCGGGTACTGGATGCGCCGCTCGCCGTAGACGGTGTACGGGTGGCTCAGGCCGCGTAGGCAGATACGATCCCACGCCCCGCCCTCAGGCCAGGAGTTGAAGGGACGCCGGCTGGTCTTCACCACCTTGCCGTCGCGCACGTGAACGTTGATCTTGCACTGACCGAAGCAGTTGCCACGGCAGACGCCGCAGACGAGCTGCTCGCCTTCGCCGGCGACCTGTCCAGTGCCGTACTCGGCCGCAAGCGCCGTCAGCGTCGGCGCTGCGGCGCCCGCGGCGGCGACGCCAGCCAGGGCAGCCGTGGTCTTCAGAAAGCCGCGACGCGTGAGGGCGCCGCTTTTGGTCTCTGCCATCTCTCCTCCTCTTGATGCCGTTGGGCTGCGTGGCTGCGTCCGTCGACGAGCAGCGCTTCCCCACCCTACGTTCAGAGAATCGGCCGATTCAGCTAGTGTCACCATAACAACTTGTCCTAGGATATTCAATAGTTATCCTAGGACAAGTTGGAGGTTGATTATTCTATTTTGAGAATATCCCCCTTGCCTGGGGCGCGATTGTAGCGGATGGGGAGGCGCTTGCAGCTGAGGGGTTTCGCCTGCTTGCGCTGTTGGCGAGACTGGAACCGCTGCGTTGCCGGGCGTTGGCGGGGCGGGGCGACTCGGGTTAGGGTCGGAGTCGGTCCCTTGCGGGGCCGCCGATGGCGGGCGCAGGAGGGGATCCGCACAGTTTTCGCCGGTAAATTGGCCAGAATCGACGGTTTGACGACGTTTCCGGCCCCCAAGGCGCGCCTCTCGGCCCTAATCCGGCAGTCCGTGAAAGCAAGCCACGCCGTGACCTGGGGTTTCTTCCGACCCACCCTTCAGACCAAACGAAAGCATGTCGCCAAACCGTCGATTCTGGCCAATTTACGCGCCCGTTTTGCGCGCGAGGGGGGGGTGGCGGCGCTCTCGCTTTGCGGGGGGGCGCCCGGTGCCGGCGCGCTCGTTTTGCGCGCGGGGGCCCGGTGCCGGCGCGCTCGCGCCTCACGCCCGCAGCCCGGCTCATTCGCGCCTTGCGCCCCCGCGGCTCGGCGCGCTACCTCCCCAACGCCTTCGCCACGTCCTCGAGCGCGCTGGCACCGGCACCTTCGCCGAAGCCGTCAGCGAAGGAGCTCGGCAGCACCACGGTGCCGCCGGTCTCGCGCACGCTCTCGTACATAAGGTGCATGCGGCGCACGTCGAGCG
>CANPHS010000165.1 GCA_947573925.1 uncultured Enterorhabdus sp.
GAGCTGGTGGATCTGCGCTTCGGCGGCTGCCGCTTCGTGGTGGCCGAGGCCGCCGGCACCGCCGGGGCCATCGAGGAGCGCTACCGCAAGTTGGGCTCCATGCGCATCGCCACGAAGTACCCTTCCATCACCCGGGCCCACTTCGCCCGCACCGGCACCCAGGTGGAGATCGTCTACCTCCACGGCAACGTGGAGCTGGCCCCCATGGTGGGGCTCGCCGAGCGCATCGTGGACATAACCGCCACGGGCACCACGCTGCGTGAGAACAACCTGGAGATCGTGGAGGAGGTGCTGGCCTCCACGGCCCGCTTCTTCGCCAACGGCTGCGCCCTGCGCACCGACGAGCGTATCGTGAAGCTGGCCCGCACCTTGGCCGCGAACGCCCCGAAGCACACCTACGCGCCCATCGCCGGCGCCTCCAACCCGGCCGGCTGACGCCGGTCCCGCCCGCACCCCGACCGACCCGCCCCTTCCGAAGGAGAGAACCCATGACCATGCGACGCATCGACCTTATGCCCCTCGAGCCCTTCACCGCCGACTTCATCGACCGCACCGGCGCCTTCAACCCCGGGGCCCTTACCGCCGCCACCGCCATCATCGAGGAGGTGCGGAAGGACGGCGACGCGGCCCTCGCGGCCCTCACGGAGAAGTTCGACGGCGTGCGCATCGAGGACTTCCGTGTGCCCGAGAGCGCCATCGAGGCGGCCCTGGCCTCGGTGGACCCCGACACCGTGGACGCCCTCAACCACGCCGCGGCCCAGATCCGCGACTTCCACGAGCGCCAGAAGCAGCAGAGCTGGTTCTTCGCCCGCCAAGACGGCGCCATCGTGGGGTCGAAGGTGACGCCGCTGGATTCCGTGGGCATCTACGTGCCGGGCGGGCGGGCCCTGTACCCCTCCACAGTGCTCATGAACGCCCTGCCGGCCCAGGTGGCCGGGGTGGAGCGCATCGTGTGCATGACGCCGCCCACCAAGGACGGCACCCTGGACGCCACGGTGCTCGCCGCCTGCAAGATCGCCGGCGTGACCGAGATCTACACCGTCGGCGGCGCCCAGGCCGTGGCGGCCCTGGCCTACGGCACCGAGACCATCCGCCCCGTGGCCAAGATCACGGGCCCGGGCAACGCGTTCGTGGCCGCGGCGAAGAAGCTCGTCTCGGGCGACGTGGGCATCGACATGATTGCCGGCCCCTCGGAGGTGTGCGTGGTGGCCGACGAGACCGCCGACCCCTCCATGGTGGCCATCGACCTCATGGCCCAGGCCGAGCACGACCCCTTGGCCGCCTGCTACCTGGTCACCTTCTCGGACGCCTACGCCGACGAGGTGGAGGCCGCCATCGCCGACCACCTGACGCGCACGACCCGCGCCGACATCACCCGCGCCTCCCTGGACGACCACGGGCTCATCGTGGTGTGCCCCTCCATGGAGCAGGCCCTGGAGGCGGTGAACGTCATCGCGCCGGAGCACTTGGAGATGCACGTGGCGAACGCCATGGAGTACCTGGGCTCCATCCGCAACGCCGGGGCCATCTTCCTGGGGGAGTGGACCCCCGAGGCCGTGGGCGACTACGTGGCCGGCCCGAACCACACCCTGCCCACCGGCGGCACGGCCCGCTACTCCTCGCCGCTGTCCGTGGACGACTTCGTGAAGAAGTCCTCCATCATCCAGTACACCCCGGCGGCCCTGAAGCACGACGCCCGGGCCGTGGTGCAGATCGCCACCCACGAGGGCCTGTGGGCCCACGCGCAATCGGTGGCCCTGCGCCTGCGGGCCCTGTTGGACGCCGATCAGGCCAGCGTGGCCGGCGGCGCGGCGGCGGCCAGCGTGGACGCGGGCGAAGGCGCCGGTGCGGGGGCGGTGCGCTATGAATAGGGTGCGCGAGGCGGCCCCCCAGCTCGCGGGGCTTGTTCCCTACGATCCGAAGTACCTGCCGGCGAGCGCCTACCTGTCGGCCAACGAGAATCCCCGGGACGTGGACGCCGAGGTGCGCGAGTTCATCGCGCGGGCCGTGGCCCGGGTGCCCTTCAACCGCTACCCGGACCCGCTGGCGGGCGATCTGCGCGACCTCATCGCCGAGGCCAACGGGCTCGACCGCTCCTGCGTGCTTCTGGGCAACGGCGGCGACGAGCTTTTGTTCGACCTGGCCCTCGCCTGGGGCGGCCCGGGACGCACCTGCCTGAACTTCCCGCCCACCTTCTCGGTGTACGCCGCCAACGCGCGGCTCACGAACACCACGGTGGTGGACATCGCCCGGCGCGACGACTTCTCCATCGACGAGGAGGCCGCCTTCGAGCGCCTGGGCGAGGGCGACATCGACTACATCATCGTGGCGAGCCCGAACAACCCCACGGGGCTCCGGGCGCCCCAGGACTTCCTGGAGCGGCTGCTGGCGGCCACCGACGCGCTCGTCATGGTGGACGAGGCCTACTTCGAGTTCTCGCGCTCCACGGTGCGGCCGCTTCTGGCTGCCAACGAGAACCTGGTCATCCTGCGCACGTTCTCCAAGGCGTTCTCGCTGGCGGGAGTGCGCCTCGGCTACATTCTGGCGAACCCCGGCGTGATCAGCGAGTTCATGAAGGTGCGCCAGCCCTATTCGGTGGACGCGGTGTCCCAGGCCATCGGGAGCGTGGTCTATGAGAACCGCGCCCGCTTCGAGCCGGGCATCCGCGAGATCATCGAGGAGCGCTCCCGCATGTTCGACGCCCTGCGCACCACCCCCGGCGTTACGCCCTACCCGTCAGACTCCAACTGGATCCTGTTCCGCATGGAGGGCGCCGGGGAGGCGTGGGAGTACCTGTACGAGGCCGGCGTGCTCGTGCGCGACTTCTCCGCCACGCCGCTTTTGGAAAACTGCCTGCGCGTGACCATCGGCACGCCGGCGCAAAACGACGAGTTCATCCGCGTCCTGCGCGGGTTCGCGGCCCATCGCGGGTCCGAGCGGGCCCCGGCCGCGCGGGCTTAAGGGAAAGGGGAACGCCATGGCGAGAGAGGCGACCATCGAGCGCACCACGGCCGAGACCGACATCCGGGTGACGGTGAACCTGGACGGCACAGGACAGGTGAGGGCGGCCACGGGCATCGGGTTCTTCGACCACATGCTGAGCGCCCTGGGGCGCCACGGGCGGTTGGACTTGGACGTGGCCGTGACCGGCGACTTGGAAGTGGACGGCCACCACACCGTGGAGGACACCGGCATCGTGATCGGCCAGGCTATAGCTGCGGCCTTGGGGGAGAAGGCCGGCATCGCCCGGTTCGGCAGCGCGTTCGTGCCCATGGACGAGGCGCTGGTGCTGGCGGCCCTGGACATTTCGGGCCGCGGGCAGTTGCACTGGGCGGCGGAGGTGCCCTTCGGCATGGTGGGCGACTTCGACACCCAGTTGGCCCGGGAGTTCTTCATCGCCCTGGCGGCGAACGCCGGCATCACCCTGCACGTGCGGCAGCTCGCCGGCGACAACGTGCACCACATCTTGGAGGCCGCCTTCAAGGCCACAGGCCGCGCCCTGCGCCAGGCCGTGGCCATCGACCCGGCCCTGGCCGGCGAAGTGCCCTCCACGAAGGGCGTCCTATGATCGCGCTGGTCGACTACCACAAGGGGAACCTGCTCTCGGTGGAGCGGGGGTTGCGCGGCGTCGGGGCCGAGGTCGTGGTGACCGACGACCCCGCGCAGGTGGCCGCAGCCGACGCCGTGGTACTGCCCGGCGTGGGCGCCTTCGCCGATGCGGCGGCGTCGCTCGCGGAGCTGGGCCTGGTCGGTGCGCTGCGGGAAGCGGTGGAGGCGGGCAAGCCCTTCCTCGGCATCTGCTTAGGGATGCATCTCATGTTCGAGGACGGCGTCGAGCACGCCCCCCTGCCCCGGGGCCTCGGGCTCATCCCCGGCACCGTGGGGGCGCTCGCCCGCACCGACGCGGCGGGCACGGCCTACAAGATTCCCCACGTGGGGTGGAATTCCGTGGAGTGGGACGCGCCGAACCCGCTGTTCGCCGGCATCGAGGCGGGGGAGTTCTTCTACTTCACCCACAGCTTCGCCGCGCCGGAAGGCGACGCCACCATCGCCACGACCACCCACGCCGCGCCCTTCCCCTGCGCCGTGCAGGTGCCAGGGCGGCCCGCCTGGGGCGTGCAGTTCCACCCCGAGAAGAGCTCGGACGCCGGTGCGCGGCTGCTCGCCAACTTCGTAACCGTTGCGAACGGGGGCGCCCCCGCCGATGGCGCCGCCGCTACCATGGATAACGTCTCGAACCCTAACGGGGCGCAATAGCCCCGCCCCTCGGGACGCCCTACCGGGTAAGCTGTCCCACCTCTCGCGTGGAATGTGGGAATGCTTACCCGGTTGGGCGTCCCAGCAGCCG
>CANPHS010000166.1 GCA_947573925.1 uncultured Enterorhabdus sp.
ACGGCGTCATCATGTCCAAGATGGACGGCGACGCCCGCGGCGGCGGCGCGCTGTCGGTGCGCGAGGTGACGGGCAAGCCCATCAAGTTCATCTCCTCGGGCGAGAAGCCCGATTCCCTGGAGGTGTTCCACCCCGACCGCATGGCCAAGCGCATCCTCGGCATGGGAGACGTGGTGTCCCTCATCGAGAACGCCGTGCGCGTGCAGCAGGCCGAGGAAGAGGAGCTGGAAGCCGAGCGCATGATGCGCGGCAACATCACCCTGGACGACTTCGTCATGATGAACAGCCAGATGCGGAAGATGGGCGGCGTGCAGAAGCTCATCTCCGCCCTGCCCGGCGGCGACAAGGCCCTGGCCTCGGGCCAGGTGGACGAGGGGGCCTTAGACGCCATGGAGGTCATCATCAACTCCATGACCAAGGAAGAGCGCGCGAAACCCGAGGTGCTGAACGGCAGCCGCCGCGCCCGCATCGCCAAGGGCGCCGGCGTCAGCGTGACCGCCGTGAACCAGATGATGAAAAAGTTCAACGAGACCAAGAAGATGGTGAAGCAGGCCACCGCCGGCATGGACATGGACGCCGGCCGCGGCAAGAAGGGGAAGAAGGGCAAGGGCCGCCGCCGTCGCGGCCTCGGCATCCCCGGCATGGGCGGCATGTCCATGAAGGATTTGAAGAAGATCCAGGACATGATGGGGCAGTAAGTCGATTCATCCCTTGCATCGACCATTCGGCATACGAATGGGAATTTCGTAACACTCGGGGGCGATCCTCTGATATATTACGGTTTGTGAAATCGTAACACCGCTGGGGAGAGCGGTGGGAAGGAGGAGGATCGATCATGACCCTTTCGCGACGGACTCTCGTGAAGGCCGGCGTTGCCGCGGCCGGGGCCCTCTCGCTCGGCGGGCTGTTGACGGCCTGCGCGGGCGACGGGGCCGGGGCCGGAGCGACTGCGGGCGGCTCGGGCGCCAGCGGCGCGGCCGCGGGCGTCGGCGTCGGGTCCGATGGCGGTAGCCAGGTGGTCATCACCATGACGCCCTCCTCGGAACCGGCCGCCGGGTTCAACCCGCTCGTGGGCTGGGGCGCCGGCGAGCACGTGCACGAGCCGCTCATCCAGTCCACGCTCATCACCACTGACAACAACCTCAACTTCGTGAACGACCTCGCCACCGACTATGGTTGCTCCGAGGACGGCATGACCTGGACCTTCACCATTCGCGACGACGTGAAATTTACCGACGGCATGCCGCTTACGGCCGAGGACGTGGCCTTCACCATCAACGGCATCGTGCAGGGCGAGGCTGCCGAGGCCGACCTGTCCATGGTGGCCGAGGCCGTGGCCGCCGATGCCACGACCTGCGAGCTGCGTATGGTGCGGCCGAACAACGCGCTGCTGTACACGCTGGCCGTGGTGGGCATCGTGCCGGCCCACGCCTACGGGGCCGATTACGGCGAGCACCCCATCGGGAGTGGCCGCTACATGCTGGAGCAGTGGGACCGCGGCCAGCAGGTGATTCTGCGGGCGAACCCCGACTACTACGGCGAGAAGCCGCTCATGGACCGGGTGGTGGTGCTGTTCATGGAAGAGGATGCGTCGCTGGCCGCCGCCCAGGCGGGCACGGCGGACGTGGCCTACACCTCGGCGTCCCTGGCCGGGGCCCTGCCGGCGGGGTACACGCTGCTCGATTGCGCCTCGGTGGACTCCCGCGGCATTTCGCTGCCCTGCAACCCGGCCGGCACTGACGTGGTGGTGGAGGGCGACATGGTGTATGTGGGCGGCAACGACGTGACCTGCGACATCGCCGTGCGCCGGGCCCTCAACTACGGCATCGACCGCGAAGCCATGATCGCCGCGGTGCTCGGGGGCTACGGGCGGCCCGCCTACTCGGTGGGCGACGGCATGCCCTGGTCGAGTGAGGCCATGGAGGTCGCCACCGACGTGGGTGCGGCCGAGCGGATGTTGGACGAGGCCGGCTGGGCCCGCGGCGCCGACGGCCTGCGGGCGAAGGACGGCGTCCCCTGCGCCTTCGACCTGTACTACGCCGCCGGCGATTCCACGCGCCAGGCCCTGGCCTACCAGTTTGCCGAGCAGGCCGCCGCCCTCGGCATCGCCGTTGAGCCCCAGGGGGCCAGTTGGGACGACATTTACACGCGCCAGTACGCCGACCCGGTGCTGTGGGGCTGGGGGTCGAATTCCCCGGTGGAGCTGTTCGAGCTCACCTATTCCAGCGGCTGGGGCAACTACGCCCAGTACGAGAACGCCACGGTGGATGCCAACCTGGAGGCAGCCCAGGCGGCCCGCACGGTGGAGGAGTCCTACCCCTTCTACCGGGCGGCCCAGTGGGATGCGGCCACCGATACCGGCGTGGCGTCCCAGGGCGCGGCCACGTGGGTGTGGCTCGCCAATGTGGACCACCTCTACTTCGAGCGCGAGGGCCTGAAGGTGGCCGAGCAGAAGCCCCACCCCCACGGCCACGGCTGGTCGCTGGTGAACAACATCGACCGCTGGTCGTGGAGCTAAGACGCACTTCCTTGGGTGTATATACGAGATATAATGATTAAATATATTTTTGGAAATATCGGGCGGTTCCTGCTGCTCATGGGGGCGGTGGCGGTGGTCACCTTCGCCCTGGTGAGCCTCTCGCCGGTGGATCCGCTCCAGGCCAACGTGGGCCAGGCGGCGCTGCTCGGCATGAGCGAGGAGAAACGCGCCGCGCTCGCGGCCTACTGGGGCGCCGGAACGCCCGCGCCCGAGCGGTTCCTCGCCTGGCTCGGCGACCTGCTGCGCGGCGACATGGGCACCTCGCTGCGCTACAACATGCCCGTGGCCGACGTCATCGCCTCCCGGGCGGCCAACTCGCTCGCGCTCATGGGGGTGGCCTGGGTCGTCTCCGGCGTGCTGGGCTTCGCCCTCGGCATCGCCGCGGCCTTGAACGAGGGGCGCCTCCTCGACCGCGCCGTGCGCGCCTACTGCTTCGTGCTGGCCGCCTCGCCCACGTTCTGGGTGGGGCTTCTGCTGCTCATGGTGTTCGCCGTGTGGCTCGGGTGGTTCCCCCTGGGCTTCTCGGTGCCGGTGGGCATGGCCGCCGCCGACGTCACCTTCGCCGACGCGCTGCACCACATGGCCCTGCCCGCCATCACGCTGTCGGTGGTGGGGGTGGCGAACGTGGCGCTGCACACGCGGGCCAAGGCCCTCGACGTGATGGCGAGCGACTACGTGCGCTTCGCCCGGGCCCGGGGCGCCACGGCCGGGCAGGCCATGATGCGCCACGGGCTGCGCAACCTGGCCCTGCCGGCCATCACCCTGCAGTTTTCCCAGATCGCCGAGATATTCGGCGGCTCGGTGCTCGTGGAAGAGGTGTTCAGCTACCCCGGCCTCGGCCAGGCCGCCGTCACTGCCGGCCTCGGGGGCGATGTGGCCCTGCTCGCCGGCATCGCGCTTGTGAGCGCCGCCCTCGTGTTCGCCGGCAACCTGGCCGCGAACCTCATCTACGGGCTGGTGGACCCCCGCATGCGCCCGGGCCGGGTGGGGAAAGGCCGCGCCGATGGGAGGGGCTGCGACGAAGAGGGCGATGCGGTGGAAGGCGAGCGCAGACGTTCCGAGATGGAGCCTGTGGAAGGCGAGGGGCGTCCGGATGGGGCGCCTTGCGAGAAAGGGGAGCGCCATGGGTAAGCCCGTTGTGACCGCATCGGTCGGCGGCGACGCCGTAACGGCCCCTGCGACCGGCGGTGCTACGGCGGCCGGCGGTGCCTGCGTGGCCGCCGTCGACGCCGCGGTCGTCGCCGCTTCCGCAGCTTCGGCGCCCGTGCTCTCGGCGCCGCGCCGCCGGCGCCTGCCGAACCGCCGCCGGGCCCTCGCCCTGGCCGCCGGGGCCGCGCTGCTGCTCGTGGCGGTGGTCGTGGCCGGCATGTTCGCGCAGCCGGCCGCCCAGGCCACCGACTTCGCGGCGAAGAACCTCGCGCCGTCGCCTTCCCACCCCTTCGGCACCGACTGGATGGGCCGCGACATGTTCCTGCGCACCGTGGCGGGGCTGTCCACCTCGGTGCTCGTGGGCGTGTGCGCGGCGGCTGCCTCGGCCCTCATCGCGCTCGTCCTCGCCGCCGCGGCGGCCCTCGGCCCCCGTTGGGTCGACGGTGCCGTGAGCTGGCTCGTGGACCTCATGATGGGCATTCCCCACATCGTGCTGCTCATTCTCATCTCCTACGCCCTCGGCAAGGGTTTCTGGGGCGTGGCCGTCGGCGTGGCGCTCACCCACTGGCCGAGCCTCACGCGCGTCCTGCGCGCCGAGA
>CANPHS010000167.1 GCA_947573925.1 uncultured Enterorhabdus sp.
GCCCCTTCGCCAACATCGCCCACGGCTGCAACTCCATCATGGCCACGCGCATGGCCCTGGCCCTCGGCGACTACTGCGTGACCGAGGCCGGCTTCGGCGCGGACCTCGGTGCCGAGAAGTTCCTCGACATCAAGTGCCGCCTGGCCGGGTTGAAGCCCGACGCCGTGGTGGTTGTGGCCACCGTGCGCGCGCTGAAGAACCACGGCGGCGTGGCCAAGGCCGATCTCAACGAGGAGAACCTTGAGGCGCTGGAGGCGGGCCTGCCGAATTTGCTGCAGCACGTGGAGAACATCACCAACGTGTATAACCTGCCCTGCGTGGTGGCCATCAATGCCTTCCCCACCGACACCAAGGCCGAGCTCGACCTCGTGGAAGCCAAGTGCCGCGAACTGGGCGTGAACGTGGCCCTGTCGGAAGTGTGGGCGCGTGGCGGCGAGGGCGGCCTGGCCCTGGCCGACGAGGTGGTGGCCCTCTGCGAGCATGGCGATGAGGCCGGGCGCTCCGCCGACACCTTCACGTTCTCCTACGAGGACGACCTCTCCATCGCCGAGAAGATTGAGGCCATCGCGAAGCGCGTCTACCATGCCGACGGCGTGGTGTTCGAGCCGGCGGCCCAGAAGGAAATCGCGCAGCTGGAGGCCTTGGGCTTCGGCGGCATGCCCGTGTGCATGGCCAAGACCCAGTACTCGTTCTCCGACGATGCTTCTAAGCTGGGCGCCCCGCGCGACTTCACCATCACGGTGCGCCAGGTGAAGGTGTCCGCCGGCGCCGGTTTCATCGTGGCACTGACCGGCTCCATCATGACCATGCCCGGCCTCGGCAAGACCCCCGCGGCCCACAAGATCGACGTGCTGGAGGATGGCACCATTACGGGGTTGTTCTAGAGAACAACCCCGCAGACCTCCTTGGGCGAACCAGTGAGTTAGATTTATACAAAAGGCCCGCAGTTGCACGCTGCGGGCCTTGTTTGTTGCTAGAATGGCCGGCGAAATGACGAGCTGGCTTTGGGAAGGAACCGATATGGTAGACACCGAGTTCGTGGACGCGTTGGCGTCGAAGGCGCCGACGCCGGGCGGAGGCGGCGCCAGCGCCTATGCCGGGGCGCTGGCGAGTGCGCTCGCCTCCATGGTGGGCAACCTCACCGTGGGCAAGAAGAAGTACGCCGCGGTGGAGGAGCGCGTGCAGGCCGAGCTGCTGGAGCTGGAAGACACCCGCGTGCGCCTGTTGGAGCTCATCGACGCCGACGCCGAGGCCTTCGCGCCCTTGGCCGCGGCCTACGGCATGCCCAAGGGCACCGAGGAAGAGGCCGCGGCGCAGCAGGCGGCGCTGCAGGCGGCCCTGGTGGATGCCTGCGAGGTGCCGCTGGAAATCATGCGCCAGTGCGTGCAGGTCGTCGAGTCCTGCGTGTTTCTGGCGAAGCATGGCAGCGTGCTGGCGGTGTCCGACGCCGGGGCCGGGGCGGTGCTCGCGAAGGCGGCGCTTCTGGCGGCCAGCCTGAACGTGCGCATCAACATTGGCTCCATGGCCGACGGCGCCCGGGCGGCCGCCTACCGCGACGAGATGGAGGACCTCATCGCCGCCGGGGGCGCCCTGGCCGACGACGTGTACGCCGACGTGGTGGAAAGGCTGGATTAAATGGCGAAGGTTCTGACCGGCAAGGAAGTGTCCTCGGCGCTGTGGGAGCGCCTTGCCCCGCGCATCGAGCGGTTGCGGGCGGCCGGCACGGCGCCGTGTTTGGCCATCGTGCGGGTGGGGGAGCGGCCCGACGATCTGTCCTACGAGCGCACCTGCACCCGCCAGGCCGACCTCCACGGCATCGCCGTGCGCCGCTTCGTGCTGCCCGCCGACGCCTCCCAGGCCGACCTCGCGGCAGTCATCGACGAGGTGAACGCCGATAACGGCATCCACGGCTGCCTCATGTTCCGCCCCCTGCCGCCTTCTATGGACGAGCGGGCCCTGTGCGACCGCCTGGCTGCGGCCAAGGACATCGACGGCATCGGCTCGGCCTCGCTCGCGGGCGTGTTCGCCGACACCGGCGAGGGCTTCCCGCCGGCCACGGCCCAGGCCTGCCTGGAGACCCTGGACTTCTACGGCATTCCCGTGGAGGGCAAGCGCGTGGCGGTGCTCGGCCGCAGCCTCGTGATCGGGCGGCCCGTGGCCATGATGCTGCTGGCCCGCAACGCCACGGTCACCCTGGCCCACTCCCGCACCGAGGACGCCGCCGCCCACACCCGCGGGGCCGATATCGTGGTGTGCGCCACGGGCCGGCCGCGGGCCTACGGCCCTGAGTACTTCGTCCCGGGCCAGGTGGTGCTCGACGTGGGCATCAACTTCGACGAGGCGGGCGAGCTCTGCGGCGACGTGGACTTCGACGCCGTGGAGCCGCTGCTGGGCGACGACGGCGCCATCACGCCCGTGCCCCGGGGCCTCGGCGGTGTCACTACCAGCGTCACCATGGCCCATGTGGTGAAGGCGGCCGAACGAGCCCTTGCCACCGCGACGGCCTAGGGCCGTCGGACGAAAGTGCGCCTGGCACCGCCGTCGGGCTTAGCCGGGTGATGTGGGCGGCCCAAGCGGGGGCGGCTCGGGCGATGGCTTGGACGCCGGCCGCGGGCCCTTCGGACGCGGGGCGGTCTGGACGACGGCCCGAGCGGCAGCCGCCCCCCCCTGCGGGCCCCGGCCGCCGCGATGCGTCGCGGCGGAGGTGCCGGTTGGCGGCACGGAACGGGAGCGCTTCCGGCCGTGCCGTTGGTCGATTCGCGGGGCTTCCCCACCCGGGCGGGCTCCTTCTCGTGAAATGATATGTCCTTCACTGGTCATTCGAGAGAAGGAGCACGCCCCATGCCCATCTTCACTCCCACGGAAATCACCGACAACTACATGAAGGCCTCGGTGGCCAAGGCGGAATCCCCCGCGTGGCGCCTGTTTCTGCTGGCCGTGGCCGCGGGCCTGCTCATCGGGCTGGGCGGCGTCACGTCCTCCACGGCGGCCCACGCCCTCGACAACGTGGGCATGGTGCGCCTCGTGTCGGGCCTCATTTTCCCCGTGGGCCTCATGATGGTCATCCTCATGGGCACCGAGCTGTTCACGGGCAACGCCCTCATGATCACCGCCGCCATCGACGGCCGCATCACCTGGGGTCGGCTCTTGCGCAACTGGGGCATCGTGTTTCTGGGCAACCTCGCCGGCGCGGTGCTGCTGGCCGCCTGCATGGCCTTCTTCGGCCAGCTGAACATCGGCGGGGGCGATTTGGCCGTGTACACCGCGCGGGTGGCCGCCACCAAGAACGGCCTGCCGTGGATGAACGCCTTCGTGCTGGGCATCTTCTGCAACCTCATGGTGTGCATTGCCGTGTACCAGGCCAACACCGCCCAGGACACGGCCGGTCGCATCCTCGGCATCTTCTTCCCCATCATGGGCTTCGTGCTGGCCGGCTTCGAGCACTGCGTGGCCGACATGTACTACGTGCCCGCGGGCATCTTCGCCTACATGAACCCGGCCTACACCGGCATGATCGACGCGGCGGGGCTCAACACGGCCCTGCTCACCTTCGGCAACTTCATCACGGCGAACCTCATTCCCGTCACCCTGGGCAACATCGTGGGCGGCGTGGCCGTGGGCCTTGTCATGTACGCCTGCCACGCCACGAAGCAGGGGAAGTAGGAAGTCGTCGCGCCCCCTGCCGGGCTTGGCGCCTCGGGGGGCACCGGGAGTGCCCCGGCGGGGAACCGTGACGGAATCTTCAGCTCTGTCGGGGAAATGTGGGCAATCTGGTCGGGTTTTGTCGGGGTGGGCGTTGCGACTGGTCAGGGGCGCTGCGGGGCGCTATGATGGGCCCATGGCGAACGGACTGACATACCAGCGCACCACCACCACCCCCGAGGCGACCAAGCAGCTTGCCTCCACCCTGGCGCCCTACCTGCACGCCGGCGACGTGGTGGTGCTCGACGGCGATTTGGGCGCCGGCAAGACCCAGTTCGTCCAGGGTGTGGCGGCGGCCCTCGGCGTGCGCTCGCCGGTGACGAGCCCCACCTTCAACATTTTGCTGGAATATGGCGAGGGGCGCGTGCCGCTGTACCACTACGACCTCTACCGCCTGGACGACCGCTTCCAGCTGGAGGACATCGACTACTACAGCGCCATCGACGGCGACGGCGACGGGGTGGCCTTCGTGGAATGGGCCGAGAAGTTCCCCGAGGACATGCCCTACGACTACCTGGAGCTCA
>CANPHS010000168.1 GCA_947573925.1 uncultured Enterorhabdus sp.
CGGCAAAATGTGGCCCGCAACGGCGGATTCGGTCCCCTGGTGCCTTCTATCGCGCGTACTCGGCGATGATAGCCTCTACGTAGCGGGCCATGGACTGGAGGTCGGCCACTTCGATGTACTCGTCGACGGAATGGAAGTTGGTCATGCCGATGCCGAGCGTGATGGCGTCGGCACCCTTGGTGGCGAGCACGTTGGCATCGGCCCCGCCGCCGGAATTCGCGTGGCGGGGCTCAAGGCCGGCCGCGCGGGCGGCGGCTTCCAAGTGCGCCACGATGGCATCGCCGGGCCCGTGGACGACGGCAGGGTAATCCAGGGTCCAAGCCACGTCCACGGTGCCGCCGAGGCGGCCGGCGGCCTCTTCCAGGGCGGCGGTCATGGCGTCGCGCTGGGCGAGCACGCGGTCCTCGTACAACGAGCGGCACTCCCCTTCCAGGGACGCCGCCGCCGGCACGATGTTCACGGCCACGCCGCCCTCGATGCGGCCGATGTTGGCCGTGGTGCACTCGTCGATGCGCCCGAGGGGCATGGCGGCCACGGCGGCGGCCGCGATCTGGATGGCCGAGACGCCCTCCTCCGGCTCCACCCCGGCATGGGCGGCGCGGCCGGAGATGCGGGCCTCGAGTGTCCAGTGGTAGGGGGCGCCCAGGATGATGGTGCCCGGCGCCCCGTCGGCGTCGAGCACGAAGCAGGGCACGGGGCTCTCGGCCGCGGCATCCGTGTCAGCGCCCGAAGCGGCCTCCCCCGCCACAAGCGGCAGGTCGGCCGGCCAGGCGAGGGCATCTTCCGCCAGGGCCGAAGCCCCCAGCAGGCTCTGCTCCTCGCAGGTGGTGAGGAGCACCGTGATGGCGGGGCGGGGCGCGTCGGCCTCCAGCACCGAGCGAATGCCCTCGAAAATGGCAGCGATACCGGCCTTGTCGTCGGCGGAGAGAATGGTGTCGCCGGCCGAGCACACCACCTCGGCCATGCGGCAGGTGACGTCATCGCAGATGTGGCGCGTCTCCACCACGGCCTCGATGCCCGCGCAGGGCTTCACCGTGTCCATATGGGCCGCCAGCACGATGCGGCCGCCCGCGGTGCCGGGCAAATGCGCGATGAGGTTGCCCGTGTCCGACCCCGTCTGCGCCGCCGAAGCGTCGAAGGACACCGAGAACCCGAGCGCCGCCAGCTTCTCGGCGCAGTAGGCGGCCATGGGAGCCTCGTGCCACGACGGGCTCTCGATGGCCACCATCTCCAAAAACGAGTCCAGCACACGCTCGGGATTCATAGGGTTCCTCTCCTAGCTCGCCAGAATGGGCGCGGCCACCTGCTTCTTGCGGGAGAGCACGCCGGGCATCCAGTTGCCGCCCTCGCAGCACTCGATATCGAACACGCGGTTCACACGAGCCGGGTCGCCCTCCACGATGAACTGGGAGCCCTCGGCCAGGATGTCAGTGACCAGCAGCAGGGCGAACTCGTAGCCGTTGTCCTCCACGAGCTTCTTCATGTGCTCGCGAATCTCGGCCTCGCGGTTCATCACGCAGGGCAGATCCACCGTTTCGCGCTGGGCGATGAGCACGGTCACATCATCGTTCACCTTGAATTCCTTGGAGTCGGCCTCCACGAGCTTCGCGACGGGCATCTTGTCCTCGCCGCCGCGGGTGCGGAAGATGTCCATGCCGAACTCCACGGCGTCCAACCCCAGCTTGTTCGCCAGGAAGTTCACCTGGTCGATATCCACCTGGGTGCAGGTGGGCGACTTCATGATGACCGTGTCGGTGAGGATGGCCGACAGGAGCACCATGGCGATGGAGTCGGGCAGCTCGATGCCGGTCTGGCGGAACTGCAGGGTGACGATGGTGGCCGTGGAGCCGATGGGCAGGTTCAGGAAGAGGATGGGGTTGGCCGTGGAGATGTCGGCGATGCGATGGTGGTCGATCACTTCCACGACTTCGGCGTTCTCGATGCCCGGGGCGGCCTGGGCCACCTCGTTGTGGTCCACCAGGATCACCTTCTGACGCACCTCTTCCCCGTTCACATCCACGGGGTTCACGTTGTCGATGAGCACGGGCTCGGGGATGTTGTTGCGCTCGAGGATCCAGGCGCTCTCCACGGGCAGCGGGCCCAGGCGGGCGGGCACGTACTCGACGGCCTCGGCCTCGCCGTCGCGGGCGGCCAGGGCGTTTTTCAGGTGCGCGTACCCAACCGCGGCGGAAATGGAGTCGTTGTCGGGATTGCGATGGCCCACGACGAGGATTTTGGCAGTCATTGATGCCCCTTTCTGTTTCTGTACCGATTTACGGTTTTGAGGCAGTATACCCCTCCCGCGCCCCGAAGGCGATGGGCTATGATAGCGTTTCTCGATGAATGCAGAAGGCCGCCGGGCCGAATGCACGGAGACGACCGCCCGAGCCGACGCCGGCGCGACGGGCGCACTGCACCAAGATCGGCAAGGGGCGCCGCGGCGCCGCGAAAGGAAGAGCCATGAAGACGTACGGTCTAAGAGACATTATCGGCCCCATTATGGTGGGCCCGTCCAGCTCGCACACGGCCGGCGCTTTGCGTATCGCCGCCATCGCGCGGAAGCTGTTCGGCGAGCAGCCCGAGCGCGTCACCTTCACGCTGTACGGCTCCTTCGCCGCCACGGGCAGCGGGCACGGCACCGACAAGGCCCTGGTCGCGGGCATTTTGGGCTTGGAAACCGACGACCCGGCCGTGGCGCGGTCCTTCTCGCTGGCCGAGGAGGCCAGCGTGGACGTGAATATCATCTGGGACACGGCCACCGATGTGGCGCACCCCAACACCGTGGACATCCGCTGCGAGGGGGCCGGCGGCCGCACCCTGGAGATGCGCGGCGTGTCCATCGGCGGAGGGGCGGCGGTGATCCGGCGCATCAACGGCATCGATGTGGACATCACCGGCGAGCACACGAGCGTGGTGGTGCACCAGCACGACGTGCGCGGCGTGCTGGCCCACATCGCCTCGGTGCTGGCCAGCTGCGGCATCAACATCGCCAACGCAAATTTGCACCGCACGGCCAAGCGCGGCGACGCCTACACCGTGCTGGAAACCGACAGCGACGTGGACGCTGAGGTGCGCCAGCACCTGCTGCAGCATCCCGACATTATCAACGCCCGCGTGGTGCCGGCCATGACCGCCGGCGACGGCGACGAGACGCCCGTGCCCGACGATGCCGAGGAAGTGTTCGCCCGCTGGGACTACACGAGCGGCGAGGAATTGCTGGCGCTGTGCGAGCGCGAGGGCGTCACCATCGCCCAGGCCTTCCGGGCCCGGGAAGAGGCCCTGTGCGCCAAGCAGGGCGTGGCCGCCGGCGTGGACGCCTACCTGGACCGCGTGCTGTCCGTTATGGGCAACGCCGCCACGGAGCCTTTGGGCAACCCCCAGCCTTCCGTTGGCGGCCTCATCGGCGGCGAGGCGGCGAAGCTGCGGGCCAGTCTGGAGACCCCCGATGCCCAGCGCCGCCTGGCCGACCCGCTCGCCGCCCGGGCGGCCCAGTACGCGCTCGCCACCCTGGAGACCAACGGGCGCATGGGCGTCATCGTGGCCACGCCCACGGCGGGCTCGGCCGGCGTGCTGCCCGGCGTGCTGCTGGCCCTGCGCGACGAGCGCGGCTTCACCCACGAGGAGCTGCGCGAGGGCATTCTCACGGCGGCGGGGCTCGGCTACCTCATCGCCCGCAACGCCAGCGTGTCCGGCGCCGAGGGCGGCTGCCAGGCCGAGGTGGGCAGCGCGGCGGCCATGGCGGCCGCGGCGGCCGTGGCTATGGCCGGCGGTGCCCCCGACCGGTGCCTGGCCGCCGGCGCCAACGTGATGATGTCGCTTCTGGGCCTCGTGTGCGACCCCGTCGGGGGGCTCGTGGAAGTGCCCTGCCAGAAGCGCAACGCCACGGCGGCCTCGGTGGCCCTCATCAGCGCCCAGATAGCCTTGGCCGGCGTGGAGAACCTCATCAGCTTCGACGAGGCCGTGGCCGTCATGGACGAAGTGGGCCGGGGGCTTCCCCCCGAGCTGCGCGAAACGGCGCTCGGCGGCATCGCCAAGGCCCCTTCCGCCTGCGCCTTCTGCGCCGGGTGCTAAAGCGGAAGAGCGCCGCGCACCGCATTGCGACCCCATGGGGACCGGGCCGTGGCCCGGGCCCCACTCATTTTGCGTACCCT
>CANPHS010000169.1 GCA_947573925.1 uncultured Enterorhabdus sp.
CACCGCCCCCCGCGGTGGGCCCCCCGGCCGGGCCCGCTGCCCCAATTTTGCCGCGGGCGACGTGGTACTGGGCGCCCGGCAGGGCGTCCCATTCTCAACCTTTAATCCTCCAGCGACTTCATCAGCAGGTCGTTGCGGGTGTCGCGCAGCGAGCAGTGCTCGCACATCAGGCAGTCCACCCCGTAGGGGTCGCAGGGCACCGCGGCGTCCAGGGCCGCCAGGTCGGCGCCCTCCCGCACGAGGAAGTCGCCCACCCGGGCCCGCACGGCCTCCACCGAGAACGTCAGGGTGTTCGCCTTGCCCGCCGGCACGCCGTCCACGGCGGCCCGCACCTCGTCCACGGTCAGCCCCAACGCCTCGTCCAGCGTGCGCCCCTCGATGAGCGAGCAGGTGACGCTGGCGCAGCCGGTCATGGCCAAACAGCCGCGGGTCTTGAAGCCCGCAGCCTCGATGACCCGCGTCTTAGGGTTCACGCGGGCGAACAGCCGGAAGGCCACTTCCCCGCGCTTCGACTTCCCCACCATGGCCTGGGCGTTGGCCCCATCGGGGCGCCCCCCGTTGCGGTAGTCGGCCACAATGGACAGCAGCCGGTCGGAATAGCCGCCCACCTCGTCCATGGACTCGGTCTGGTAGGCGTCGGCCGTGCGCAGCAGCACACGGGTCGGCGGCTCGTGGTAAATGTCTCGCTCGCTCATGGGGCGGCCTCCTTCGAAAACGCTCGACGGCGCAGGCCCGGGCGCTCCCGCAGCCCGCAGCCGTTCTCTTCCTCAAGGTACTCCCAGCCTACCATGACCTTCCCGCACACATTACCCTCTTTCAGGCGATGTCATTTTGCAGATACGTAACAAGACGAAAGCCGGCCGCCCTGGGCCCGCAAAAGCATTATCATGGGGTCAATAAGTCAACATTCCGAAACGGCGCGGGGAGGCGCTGCGCGATCTCGCGAGGTCGCGGAAAACGGGGAGGGAGACATTCGTGGGTGCCGTATTCGCCGGGCTCGCCGGCCGCTTCAAAACCTTCTGGCCCATGCTCGCGGGCATGTTGTGCGCCCGCACGGCCCTCATCGTGGCCTGCTACGGCAGCTACGCCGCCACCGACGACGGCATCTTCACCGACGGCGCCATGCTCGTCACCTGCGCCCTGTTCGCCGTGGCCCTGCTCGTCTTCGCCAAAACCCATCGCGTCCTCAGCGACACCGCGGTCCAGTGGCTGCTCATCGGCAGCACCATCGTGGCCGCAGGCACGTCGGCGGCCCTCTCACTGCTCGACGACACCGACCCGGCCCTCACGCCCGTGGCCTTCGGCCTCAGCGTGATCAGCACCCTGGCCCTGTCGCTGTGCATGTTCTACTGGCTGCGCTGCCTGCGCGGCACCGACGAGGTGACCGCCGCCCTGTTCGTATTCGGCACCTTCATCCTCAGCGAGATCGTCGTGTACCTGCTGGCGTTTCTGCCCGTGCGGGCCCAGAACATCATCGGCGCCGCGCTCATCGTGGCCCAGCTGGCCCTGCTCGGCCCCGCCGCCCTGCGCGACGGCCTGGCCGCCGAGCGCCTCCACCGCCGCGCCCGCACCTTCTTCACCTTCGCCCGCAGCCACATCCAGGACACGCGCTTTCTGGTGGCCTGCACCGCCGGCATGGGGCTTCTCAGCTTCGCGGACGGCTTCCTGCGCGGCTACCCCGACGGCCTGCCCATCGCCTTCACCCCCGCCACGCGCCTGGCCTACCTGCTGTGCACCGTAGCCGTGTGCGCCCTGCTCGCCTTCTTCGTCGTGCGCCGCCGCGAGCGCGTCATGACCGTGGGTATCTTCCTCACCATGGAGGCCCTGGCCGCCGGCGCCCTCGTGCTGTTCGGCGCCTTCCCCTTCCAGTGGGAAATCGGCGCGGTGCTGGTGAACACGCTGAATATCGTCATCTGCGCCTACTGCTGGTACGTCATCATCGCCTTCACCAGCTTCGGCTCCCGTGACCCGTACTACTACGCCCTGGGCGGCTGGGTCGTGTGCTTCGGGCTGCGCTCGGTGGCCCGCATGATGCTGCATTTCATCTACCCCCTCACGGGCAACGACCTGCTCATCACCACGCTTCTGGGAGCCCTCGTCCTGCTGTCGGCCCAGGTGGTGCTTGTGCAGTTCCTGCTGGCCGAGCACCGGGAAGGCGCCGTGGAGGCGGAAGAGCGGGAAGCGGCCGCGGAAGCCGACCTGCAGCAGGCGGAAGAGGACGTGACCCGCACCCAGGCGGCGCTCACCGCCGCCGAGGCCGCCTTGGAGGACGTCACCCGCAACGCCGCGGAGCACGAGGCCGCCCGGGTGGCCGAGGCCGTGGCCGCCGTGCAGAAGGCCGCCTTCGAGGCCGTGGCCGCCGCCCAGGCCCAGCGCTGCGTCCGCTGTACCGAGGGCTGCTCGCCGGAGCACCCCGTGCCGCGCCCGGGCAGCACCGGTGGCGGCGACGGCTCTTCCGAGCCCCGGCCCATCGGCGTCTCGCCCCTGGCGGGCGGCCGGCGCCCCGCAAGCCCCGCGCCCACTTCCGGGGCCGACACCATCATCAGCGACTCCCTGCGCGAGCGGGTGCAGGCCATGGGCGAGCAGTTCCTCCTGTCCGATCGCGAGGTGGACGTGCTCACCCTGTACGCCCTCGGGTATACTCAGAAGAAGGTGGGCGAGGAGCTCTGCATCACCCCGGCCACGGCCCACACTCACATCAAGCGCATCTACAGCAAGTGCGGCATGCACTCCCGCCAGGAAATCCTCGAGTACCTCGCCTCCTGGGGCGCGTAAAGGAGCAGCCATGGAGAAGCCTCACGGGGAAAGCCCCGTGAACCAGGAAGGCCACCGCGTCGCCCCGGACGGCGACGCCCGCAAACCCGCCACGGGACCGGCCCTCTACCTGCGCTGGCTCGGCATCCTCTGCGCTGTCATGGCCGCTTTCTGCCTCGGCGTCTTCCTCATCGGCTACCAGGGCCCCAGCTTCGGTCGCATCGCCACCCTCATCGCCCTCTGCATCGCGAGCCCCGTGTGTCTCTGGCTCTCGCGCCGGCTGTCATAGCCGACAACCTTTTACCCGAAGAAACTCTTCACCACACTAGTGACGTGCTCCATGAAGGGCGCATCCTCGTCGAAATGGGCCACGAGGGTCGGGTTGCGGGCATCCATGTCGAAAGCGCGTACTTGCTCCAGGGCCACGCAGCCGTAGCGCTCGTCCAACTCGTCAGGAAGTTCCAAATGCAGCGGAAAGTAGTTCGCGCGGGTGGTAACGGGACAAATCAGGGTCATCGACGTCGACCAGTTGAACTCGTCGGAGCTCACCACTAGTCCCGGTCGGCGCCCTGCGGGTTCATGGCCCTTCGACGGGCTGAAATCGAATTCGACAAGATCGCCTTTCCGCAGCAGCGCCATGACTACCAGACCTCCCGGCCCACAGGCTCGCCGCAGTCGATCACCTCGGGCGGCGGTCCGTCATAGCCCGCCATCAGGCTCGACAGCGTCCACTCGGGCTCCTGCGGCGTGAGCACAATGCTCCGACCCTCCTGACGAATATCGAGTTTATCCCCCACCGAGAGCCTCAAGTCGTTTCGCATAGACTTCGGAATGACAATGCCGGCACTCGTGCCCCATCTCGTCAATGTCGCCGTTGCCGTGGCCATGCTGCACCTTCTTTCATCATGATCTAGATATAATCTATATTATGGTTCCCCTATACGAAAGTCAAGCAACGGTCGGCTGTCAGCCGAAACCCCCTCACCCCTCGAACTGCTCCACCAGGTCTATCAGCTCTTGCTGGGAATGCACGCCCAGCTTCACGTAGATATTCTTCGTGTGGAACCGCGCCGTGTTCAGCGAGATGACCAGCTTCTCGCGGATGACGCCCACCGTGCGCCTGGCTCCTCGCCTCTTCTTCCCATGAGAAAAGCCCCGATGCGGGGCTTTTCTCGTTGCCCACTAAAGGCAGCGGAGCGCGGCCAGTTGCTGGGCGAAAATCGCCGATGCGACCGAGCAAAGCGGAGATTTGGGGCAAAAAAGAGCCTCTCGCAGCCCTGTACAAGGGAATTCCGGCCCGAAAACGTCGGTATGCTCGAGCGGATCGCCGTTTCCGGGCCGACAACCATCTCTCAGGCCGCCATAGCCTGTAGTTCTGGTCGCAAATCTGCGGTAT
>CANPHS010000170.1 GCA_947573925.1 uncultured Enterorhabdus sp.
GGCGCTGGATGGCGCGGCGCAGCGGGCGGGCGCCGAAGGCGGTGTCGGTGCCCTCCTTGGCCACGAGCTTCTTGGCCGCCTCGTCCAGGTTGATGGTCATGTTCTGGGCGATCATGCGCTCGCGCAGCTCGGCCACCATGAGGTCCACGATCTGCACGATCTCGTCCTCGGTGAGGCTCTTGAACACGATGATCTCGTCGATGCGGTTCAAGAACTCGGGCCGGAAGGCGTTCTTCAGCTCGTGCATGACGCGGCTCTTGATCTCCTTGTCGGACAGGCCGTTCTGCCCCGAGTTGGAAAAGCCGAGCGTCGTGGTCGTGGTGATGTCGCGGGCGCCCACGTTCGACGTCATGATGATGACGGTGTTGCGGAAGTCCACGGTGCGACCCTGGGCGTCGGTGAGGCGCCCCTCCTCCAGAATTTGCAGCAGGATGTTGAACACATCCGGGTGCGCCTTCTCGATCTCGTCGAAGAGCACCACCGAGTACGGCCGTTGGCGCACGGCCTTGGTGAGCTGGCCGCCCTCGTCGAAGCCCACATAGCCCGGAGGCGAACCCACGAGGCGGCTCACCGTGTGCTTCTCCATGTACTCGGACATGTCGAAGGACAAAAGCGCATCCTCGGAGTTGAAGAGGAACTCCGCGAGCGCCTTGGAGAGCTCGGTCTTGCCCACGCCCGACGGGCCCAGGAAGATGAACGAGCCGGCCGGCCGCTTCGGGTCCTTCAGGCCGCTCCGGCTGCGGCGGATGGCCTTGGACAGCGCCGTCACGGCCTCGTCCTGGCCGATGATACGCTCGTGGAGCACGCCTTCCATGCGCAGCAGCTTCTCGGTCTCGGCCTCGGTGAGGTTGGAAACCGGCACGCCCGTGGACATGGACACCACGTCGGCGATGTCCTCCACGGTCACCTGCTGCACCGTCTTGGAGGTGTCCTCCTCCCACTGCTTCTCGGCCTCTTCGCGCTCCTTCTTCACGGCCTCTTCCTCGTCGCGCAGCTCGGCGGCGCGCTCGAAGTTCTGGTCGCCGATGGCACGGTCCTTCTCGGCGCGGATCTTCCGCAGCTTCTCGTCCAGATCGCGCAGTTCCTTCGGCAGCGTCATGTTGCGAATGCGCATGCGGGCACCGGCCTCGTCCATGACGTCGATGGCCTTGTCGGGCAGGTAACGGTCCTGGATGTAGCGGTTCGCCAGCGACACCGCGGCGTGCAGCGCCTCGTCGGTGAAGTGCACGTTGTGGTGCGCCTCGTACTTGTCGCGCAGGCCCTCCATGATGCGCACGGCCTGCTCCTCGTTGGGCTCGTTGATGGTGAGCGGTTGGAAGCGGCGCTCCAGGGCCGAGTCCTTCTCCAGGTGCTTGCGGTACTCCTCCAGGGTGGTGGCACCGATGATCTGGATCTCGCCGCGGGACAGCGGGGGCTTCAGGATGGCGGCCGCGTCGATGGAACCCTCGGCGGAGCCGGCGCCGATGATGGTGTGGATCTCGTCGATGAACAGCAGCACGTCGCCGGAGTCCATGACCTCCTTGATCACCTTCTTCAGGCGCTCCTCGAACTCGCCGCGGTACTTCGAGCCGGCCACGAGCGCCGACACGTCCAGCGTGATGAGGCGCTTGTTGCGCAGCAGGTCGGGCACCTGGTTGGCGACGATGAGCTGGGCCAGGCCCTCGGCGATGGCCGTCTTGCCCACGCCGGGCTCGCCCAGGATGAGCGGGTTGTTCTTCTGGCGGCGCGACAGGATCTGCATGACGCGCTCGATCTCGGCGGCGCGACCGATGACCGGGTCGAGCTGGCCGTCGCGGGCCTTCTTGGTGAGGTCGGTGCCGAACTCCTTGAGCATGGAGTCGGATCCGCCGCCCATGGGGTCGAACCCGCCGCGGCCGGCGTAGACGGCGCTCTGGCCCACCAGGTCGTTCAGGGCGGCGCGCACGTCGTCGCCGGTGACGCCCATGCGGCCGAGCACCTCCAGCGCGGTGCCCTCGCCCTCGCGCACGATGCCGAGCAGCAGGTGCTCGGTGGATATGTAGGACTGGCCCATCTGCATGGCCTCGCGCAGGGAGTTCTCCAGCACGCGCTTCACCCGGGGGGTGAACGACAGGTGGCCGGACACGTCGGCGTCCTCGTCGATGGTGACCACCTGGCGGATGGCCTGCACCACGCCGTCGTAGGTGACGTTCAGGCGATCGAGGGCCTGGGCGGCCAGGCCGTCCTTCTCCTGGATGAGGCCGAGCAGGATGTGCTCGGTGCCCACGTAGGGCTGGTGGAGGGCCCGCGCCTCATCCTGAGCCAGGACAAGCACCTTGCGGGCCTTGTCCGTGAATTTCTCGAATGACATGGTTTCCTCGTTCCTTGGTTGGTGCCCGCCTGCGAAGCTGCTCTCTCTGTCTCTGACATGCCGGGCACGAAATATAGTTCCCGAGCAGTTTAGCACTCAAGTGGCGGAATTGCTAAAGCCCAAGGCCGAGAACGCCGGTTTTGTGGGCACGTTGTGAGGGAACGAGCAAAGGGCGCCCCGGCCGCGACCGGGACGCCCCTCGGGGAAAGCGGCCTCGTGCGCAAAATGTGCGAATGAAGCGAGTCGCGAGTGCTGAAAATCGTCGATTTCCAGCCCAAAACTCGCTTCATTCGCCCGTAGTGCGCACGGGAACTCGTTTCATTCGCATATTTTGCACACGAGCGGCCGTAGTACTCGGTTTCGCCGTCGTCCTCGGCGGGCGCGACGGTGCGGGAGGCGCTGCCGGCCGCGGAGCCGTCGTCCTGGCGGACGTCGGTAGCCACGGCGGCGTCTTCCGCACCGTCGGTCACCTTGCCCGCACGGCTGGCGCGGTCGGCGTCGGCCTTGGCGTCCTCGCGGCGCATGTCGCGCTCGATCTTCCGCAGGTTGGCGTTCTGGAACTCGGCCACGAAACCGGCGGAGAAGATGCCGCCGGGGATGGCCACCAGGGCCACGGACAACAGCATGATGATGCCACCCACGAAGCGACCCCAGAACGTGACGGGCACGATGTCGCCGTAGCCGGTGCCCGTGACCGTCTCCACGGCCCACCACACGCCCGACAGCAGGTTGTCGAACTCCTTGGGCTGGGCCGGGTGCTCCAGCTCATACATGACCACGCTGGACACCACGATGAGCAGCAGGATAACCAGGAAGGCCGCCACGATCTCATGGTAGTGTTTCGAGATGACACGGCCGATGGTGCGCAGCCCCCGCATGTAGCGGGAAATTTTCACGAGGCGCACCAAACGCAGGATGCTGATGGCATTCAGCAGCGCGGGCGTGACCGGCACGAACCACGCCACCATGTTCGGCGCGAAGGACAGCAGGTCGATGATGCCCAGCGGCGAGCGGATGTAGCGCCACCGGGCCTGGGCCGGCGTGCCCTTCCCGAAGGCAAGGTCGGCGATCCAGATACGGGCGATGTACTCCACGCAGAAGCACAGGGTGGAGAACTTGTAGAACCCCTGGATGACGTCGGCGGCCACGGGGTCGAGCCCCGGCTGGGCCGACACGAACACGATGACCGCGTTGGCCACGATGAGCACGAACAGCGCCGCGCCAATGATCTTCGCCGGCAAGTTCGCCTTCCTAATGTTTTCCAGGGCATAGAAGGTCTGGCGCTGAACCTCGGAGGCATGGGCCACCTTGAGCCGCCGCCGGAACCGCTCGGCCCGCTCGCTCTCCCCGTGCTCTTCCACCGTGCGCCTCCTCTCGCTCGCCGTTGCCGCGCACACCCCATTCTAGAAACAGAAGGGCCCACGACGGCAGCCGCGGGCCCTTCTGTTAGTAAGTTGGTAACTGTCTGCCTAGTACAGCTTGGCGCCGGCGGGGATGCGGTCGTCCACCATGAGGAGGTTCAGGCGCTCCTCGGGCTCGCCGTCGTCGCCGGGCACCTCGTGGATGGCGCTCATGAGCATGCCCTCGGAGAACACGCCCATCATCTTGCGCGGCGGCAGGTTGGTGATGGCGATGAGGGTCTTGCCCGTGAGCTCCTCGGGCTCGTAGTAGGCGTGGATGCCCGACAGGATGGTGCGCTCTGTGCCCGTGCCGTCATCCAGGGTGAACTGGAGCAGCTTCTTGGACTTCGGCACCGCCTCGCAGGCGAGCACCTTCACGGCGCGGAAGTCGGACTTGCTGAAGG
>CANPHS010000171.1 GCA_947573925.1 uncultured Enterorhabdus sp.
CCCGCGGCCCCGGGAGGCCCCTCTCGGGGGACTTCCCCGCTGCCTTCCGAAAAAGACAGTTTGCATATAATACCCGTCTTGGATTTTCGCGCAAGGGGTAATTTCAAATTTCTTGAAAATTTTTGCGCAGCGGCACAAGACTCTTCATCTCCTTGCAAAGAAAGACCAGTATACTGTGGCCAAAACTTTCCTTCAGCAAAGGATGAACCCATGGCCCACGCCCCGCGCAATCCCAACACAAGTCGCCGCCCCTTCCAGTTTGCGGAACCCGTCGGCAACGCGGCGACCTGCCCGGGGGCCGTCTCCGTACCCCTGCCCCTGGTGGCCCTGGACGCGCTGCATATTATTGAGGAAGCCGGCGGGGAGGCCTGGTGCGTGGGGGGCTGCGTGCGCGACGCGCTGCTCGGGCGGGCCGTGCACGATGTGGACATCGCCTCGTCGCTGCCGTGGCAACGGGCGCAGGAGGCGTTTCGCGCCGCCGGTTGGTCCACGGTGGAGACGGGAGTGGCCCACGGCACCCTGACCGTGGTGCGCGACGGGGAGCCTTTGGAGATCACCACCTACCGGTGCGACGGCGCCTACAGCGACGGGCGCCACCCCGACGCGGTAACGGCCGCGGCCACCATCGAGGAGGACCTGCAGCGGCGCGACTTCACCATCAACGCCCTCGCCTTCCATCCGGCCCGTGGGCTCATCGACCCCTTCGGGGGCGCCGCCGACCTGGAGGCGGGGGTCATCCGCTGCGTGGGCGAGCCCATGGAGCGCTTCGCCGAGGACGCCCTGCGCATCCTGCGGGCCTGCCGGTTCGCCTCGCAGCTGGGGTTTACCATTGAGCCGGCCACCTTCGATGCCATGGTGGCCTCGAAAAACTTGCTGCGGAAGGTGTCGGGGGAGCGGGTGTACCGGGAGCTCGAGCGCTTCGTCTGCGGCGACGCCGTGCACGACGCGCTCTTGTCCTGCGTGGACGTGCTGACGTTCGTGCTGCCGGAGCTGGCGGCTATGAAGGGCTGTCCCCAGGTGACGCCCTACCATATATATGACGTGCTCGAGCACACCGCCTGGGTGGTGCAGCGGAAGCCTCCCGTGCCGCTCGTGCGTTGGGCGGCGCTCTTCCACGACATGGGCAAGCCCGCCGTGGAGCACTTCTACGGGCACCCGTGGGTGAGCGAGCAGATGGCTGAGGGCATTATGCACCGGCTCCCCTTCCCCGCCCACCTGCGCCGCGACGTGCCGGTGCTCGTGCGCGTCCACGACGATGTGGTGCCCGCCAACGAGCGGGCGGTGCGCCGGGCGCTCGGCCGCTTGGGGGGCCGCACGGACCTGTTCGAGGCGCTGTGCGATTTGAAGCGAGCCGACGCCCTGGGCCAGGCGCCCCACTGCGCCCCCCGGGCCGAGCTGGCCGGGGAGCTGCGCCGGCTGCTGGGGGCGGTGCTGGAGGCGGAGGCCGCCTTCACCGTGAAGCAGCTGGCCATCGGCGGCCACGACGTGATGGCCCTGGGCGTGCCGGCGGGACCTGAAGTGGGGCGCGTGCTGGACGCGTGCCTGGACGCCGTCATCGACGGGGCTGTGGCCAACGAGCGGGAGGCGCTTTTGGCCTTCGCCCGGGAACAGATGTAGCAGGAGAGGGCGGCAAGGGCAGAGCCCTGGCCCCGCACCGGCCCCCGCACCGGCAAGCCCCCCCGAAAGCGAAGGTCCCGTAGGGCAAGGGCTCTGCCGTTGCCGCGCGAGCAAAACGACCTGACCGGCGTCGGCCCGGTGCGCCCCTACGCCAGAAGATCGGCCACGAGTTTGGCGGCGAACAGCACGATGACCACGAGCATGACGGGGCGCAGGATGAGTGCCCCCTTCTTATCGAAGAACGTGGAGCCGAGCCAGTTGCCGACGATGTTGAAGGCCGCGGCCGCCAGGCCCAGCCCCACGAGCACCTGGCCGTTCACGAGGAACACGGCCAAGGCCGCCACGTTCGTGGCGAGGTTCACGGCCTTGGTGGTGCCGGCGGCGCACTTCACGTCCTGGCGGCCCACTGCCGTGAGCAGCAGCATGAGGATGGTGCCGGTGCCGGGCCCGTAGAAGCCGTCGTAGACGCCCACGGCCAGGGCGATGGCCACCGTGACGATGAGGGCACGGCGCGGGGGCAGGGGCCGCTCCGAGAAGCGGTTCAGGTCCTTGGCGCGGAACACGAGGAAGGCCACGGGCGGCAGGGCCGCCAGCATGAATACCATGAGCGCCGTGCTGTCGGCCAAAAGCGCCAGGTTCGCGCCCACGGCCGAGCCGGCCAGGCCGCAGGCCACGCCCACGAGCACGAAACGCTTCACCATGTAGCCGAACAGGGCATAGCGCACGGTGGCCACGGCGGTGCCCAGCGTACTTGACAGCTTGTTGGTGGCAATGGCCGCATGGGCCGGCAGCCCGGCGAAGAAGTAGGCGGGCAGCGAGATGAGCCCTCCCCCGCCGGCGATGGCGTCCACAAACCCGGCGATAAGCGCCAGGGGGCACACGATCAGGAACTCCACCTTCGACCCCTTCCACCGCGGCCCGGTGCGCGGGCGGCGATTCGACACTGGACGCAAAAAGAGCCGCCCGAGGGCGGCTCTGGAAGTTCTTGGTAGCTCCGACCGGATTCGAACCGGCGACCTCCGCCTTGAGAGGGCGGCGTCCTAAACCGCTAGACGACGGAGCCACGTACTGCTTTCGGCGAAAATGGCTGGGGTGGAAGGAGTCGAACCCTCACATACGGCACCAGAAACCGCTGTCCTGCCATTAGACGACACCCCAACGACACTTCTTCGCCCGAACCGCATAAGCGGCAAGCGCAAGTGGATATATTAAGGAAGCGGCGGGGCTGCGTCAAGACCCAATTTCCACTTTTTTGGAAACATCCGCGAACGGGGTGCGCCATTCGCAGGGATCGGGGGCAGCCAGGCCGCGAATGCCCTGGATGACGATCTCCACGCCGTGGGCGAAGGCCTCGTCGGTGTAGGCGTCCTCCACGATGCGCTCCCACGGCTCGCGCTCATCGGCGACAGGGGCGTCGCCGTCAGTGCCGGCCCCCTCTTCTTCCCCCAGACGCTTCAGCGCCAGGGCGTTGCCGACGAAGCCCGTCAGATAGGCGTCGATGAGGGCCCAGGCCTGGTGGAGCACCGGCTCGGGCCAACCCTGGGCCAGATGCAGGTTCACGATGCGGTTGGTGTGGCGCTCCATGGCCCGGGCTGTGCGGGGCTCCACTTCGATAATGGCAAGCTCGGAATGGGCCAACTCCTCGCGGTAGATGGAGGTCATGGTGCGGCGCAGGGTGTCCTCCCAATACTCCCCCGGAACGGGCTCAGTGTCCAGCGTGTCCATGAAGCGCTCGAGCACGGCGCAGAGCAGCGCATCGCGGGAGGGGAAGTACCCGTAGACGGCCATGGCCGACATGCCGAGCTCGCGGCCGAGGGAGCGCATGGTGAAGGCCGCCAGCCCATCCCGCTCGATGAGGACGGTGGCCGCGTCCACGATGCCCTCGGGAGTGAGGGCGGGACGTTCCGCCCGCTTGTCCTGGCCAACCATGGACGACCTTCCTCTCCGCGCATCGTTCGTTGATCCAGTGGGTCAGTATACGCGAAGCGGCGCGCCCCCGCGGGAACGCGCCGCCCTATCGCCATGCGAACTACAGACCTCGGCGAGGTTGCGCTACAGCGCGGTGCCCGGACCCGTCTCGGGGTTATGGGGCCAGCTATGGCACTTGGTGCACTGGTTGTCGGTGACCTCCTTGTCCTTCGCGTGGCAGTTCACGCAGGACACCGGGCCGCCGTGAATGGACCCATGGGGGTTCGACAGCCCGTAGTCGGCCGTGGTCTCGGCCAGGGCCTCGTAGCTGCCGCCGTGGCAGGAGAGGCACTGCTCGTCGGAGACGTAGGCGCCGGTGCCGTCGCCGGTCTCGGCCATCTCCGTGGCCCCATCGCCCGCCGGGACGTCGGCGGGGCCGGCCGCCGGGGCACAGGCGGCCAGGACACCGCACAGGGCCACGACGCAGGCCACGCCCGCCAGCTTAATCGCGTTCTTCTTCATGGTTACTCCCCCTTCACCGCATGCTCGGCGGCCACGTACCCGAAGGTGATGGCACGGCCGATGGACGTTCCCGGAATGTGGCGCGG
>CANPHS010000172.1 GCA_947573925.1 uncultured Enterorhabdus sp.
CTGGAGGCCACGGCCTCTTCCAGGTGCTCGATGGCGTAGGTGCGCGTGGCCGTCTGCAGCCAGCGCATCTCCTCGGTGCGCTCGGCCAGGGCGGTGTTGCCCGGCAACTCCCGCAGCACCGTGCGTGCCCCCCGGTGCAGCAGCGCGCGGAAACGGCCGTTCCACCGCTTGAAGCGGCCCCGGCCCTTCCCGTGTTCCAGCAGCTGCATAATTTGCTCCAGGCGCCCCAGGTACTGGTAGGCCACCACGCCGGACACCACGCCGCGCTCCATGAGCTCCATGGCGCGGTCGTACTCCCAACCGAGGGCCCGCAGGCGCAGGGCCACGTTGGGCTCGTCCTCGATGCCGTTGTTGGCCTTGATGCGGGCCAGCCGGTCGTTGTAGGAACGGATGACGGCCCGGGTCTCGGTACGGTTCTCGCGGGTCTGCTGGGCCGTGAGCATCTCGATGACCTGGCGCATGATATCCATGGTGGTGGCGGCGTCCTGGTTGATGCGCCGCAGCTCGTCTTCCCCTTCGTTGCGGGCCGGAGCCAGAAGCGGCACCACGAAGGTGGCCAGAAGCAGCGTGCACACGATAACGCCGCAAGCCAGGAAAATCAGCAGGTCGCGCTGGGGGAAGAGCACCTTGTAGGCCAGATCGGGATACACCAGGTGCACGGGGATGGTGAACATGATGGACAGCGTGATGGCGCCCTTCGCGCCGCAGAACGTGGTGATGAGGGCGCTGCGCACATCGCGGCGGCAAAACCGGCGCTTCTCGGAGCAGCGCACGTGCACCCAGTCCATAGCGAGCACCCAGAAAAAGCGCGTGGCCAGAAGCAGGAACGTGATGCCGAGCACCAGCGCGATGAGCGTGGTGTTGGTGATGGTGGTGTCGTCCCAGGTCTCACGCATGGCCAGGGGCAGCTGGGTGCCCAAAAGCACGAAGACGATGCCGTTCAGGGCGTAGGTGACCACGTGCCACACACTGCCCGACACGATGTTCATGCGCGACACCGAGGGTCCGATGACCCCCTTCGGCGACGTGACGTTGATGAGCCCCGCCACCACGACGGCGATGACGCCGCTCACGTGGCACGCGTCGGAGGCCAGGTAAATGAGGAAGGGAATAAGCACCTCGAACAACACGTGGAAGTTTGTGTTCTCCACTCCCACCGAGCTAGACGTCTTCACCACCCAGTTGCCGAGCAGCCCGAACACGGTGCCGAACAGAAGACCGCCCAGAAATTCGACGAGGAAGTCGGCCCCGGCGCTGGCCAGGGAGAACGTGCCCGTGACCACGGCACCCAAGGCGAACTGGAACGACACGATGCCCGAGGCGTCGTTCAGCAGAAGCTCGCCCTTCAACATGGAGGCCTGGCGCTCGGGAATGCTCACTTGGCGGGCCAAGGACGACACGGCCACCGCATCGGTGGGGCCGAGGGCCGCCCCCAGGGCGAAGGCGGCGGCCAGGGGGATGGAGGGCACGATGGCATGCACGGAAAAGCCGATGACCAGGGCCGTGGCCACCACCAGGCCTATGGCCAGCGACAACACCGGCTTGCGCTCGCGCCACAGGGCCGCCTTGTCGGCGTGCTTCGCCTCGTCGTACAGCAGCGGTGCGATGAACAGCACCAGGAACAACTCCGGATCCAGGGTGACGCGCACGTCGCCGCCGGCCACGATGGCGATGATGAGGCCGAGGGCGATTTGAATGAGGGGCAAGGACACCCGGGGGATGATCTGGTCGAGAAGGGAAGACACGAGCACCGCAGCGAGCAGGAGCAGACTGAGGGTCAAGGCTTCCATCGCTACGCTTCCTCCCGGCTGAGTTCATTGAGTGAATGCGTCATTGTATGCCAGAAGGGCGGCCCTCCCGCAGGCGGCCGCCCTTCTCCAGAAAATCAACGGGACACGGGGCCTAGGCGCTCAGGCGCACCCGGAAGTTGCGGCCGCTCTTCTCCAAGTCGTAGTCGCCGATGGAGGCCATGTACTGGCGCATCTGGGCGAAGCCGAGATCGCGCACTTTGAAGTCCTTGAACTTCGCGCGGAGCCGGTCGGTGATGGTGGAGAGCATGATGCCGTCGGCACCGGCCTCGGCCACCATCTGGTGGATGTAGCCCGCCGGCGTGTCGGCCGCGGGGGCCTTGGCGTCGCCCTTCGCCGGCCGCTTCTTGGCCGGGGCCTTGCGGGTGCGCTTGGGCGCCGCCGCAGGAGCTTCGGGCTCGGCCGTCGCTTCGGGGGAAGCGGCTGCCTCGAGAACTGCCGCCTCCTTGGGGGCGCCGTCGCCCTTCGCCGGCCGCTTCTTGGCCGGGGCCTTGCGGGTGCGCTTGGGCGCCGGCTCGGCGGCGTCGGCCGGCGCGTCCTCAGGGGCGCCTCCGGAGACCAGGGTGCCCTCGACGGCCTCGGCGGCCTTCTTGCGGTGGGCCCGGGCGCGGCGGCCCGGCTTCATATCGCGGGCAGCGGGGGCATCTTCGGCCGGTGCGGCGGCTACCACCTCGGCGGCGTCTTCCACAGCCGTTGCCGCAGCCTGGACGGCCTCGGCGGCCTCCTCCACGGCCGCGGCGGCCGCCGGCTCCGGCAGCGCCGCCACGGGGGTGTCGCCCGCATCCAGCGACGGTGCCTTCGCCGACACCCGGCGCGTGCCCCGGTGATTGCGGCCGCGCCGCACGGGCTTCTCGGCCGCGTCGCCCCCGGAGGCCGCCTCCGCGCCCTCTCCGCCGTCGGCCTTCTCAACCTTCTCGGCTTTCTCGGCTTTCGGCGTCCGCGCGGGCTTCTCGGCCTTTGGCCCCCTCTCGGCCTTCGCCGGCTTCTCGGCGACGTCGCCCTTGTCCTCGGGGCCGTCGGCCAGCTCCACCGTGACCGAGCTGTGGTCCTTGGTGATGCGCACGCGAGAGAACTCCTCCAAGAGCTTCGACAGCAGGTTGGTGCCGTAGCTGCGCACGTCGAAGTCGGGATAGCGCTTCTGCAGGCGGCTGCCGATCTCGCCGAGGCCGGTGGCCTTGCCGTTGTTCTGGTTGTCGGTGATGATGTCCACCACGGCCTGCTCCACGGCGTCCTTCGGCACCTCGTTGCCGCCGCCGTTGCGCTCGCGCCTATTCTGCACGAGCAGCTCCAGCGTGGTGAACACGTCGCAGGCGCGGCGGAAGGGCACCGGGGTCTTCTTCTCCCCCATGCCGATGACTGTCCGCCCGCTCTCGCGCAAACGGCTGGCCAGGCGCGTGAAGTCGGAGTCGCTGGATACCAGGCAGAATCCGTCCACATTGTCGGTGTACAGAAGGTCCATGGCGTCGATGATCATGGCGGAGTCGGTGGCGTTTTTCCCCTGGGTGTAGCCGAACTGCTGGATGGGGGTAATGGAGTTCTCCAGCAGTGCGTCCTTCCATTTGGAATGCAGGGTGAGCGTCCAGTCGCCGTAGATGCGCTTGATGGTGACGGTGCCGTATTTCGACAGCTCATTCAGAATGGGTTTGATGTAGCGGGCCGACACGTTGTCGGCGTCGATGAGCAGCGCAAAGCGCTTGTCAGAAGTTTCGCAGAGCGATTTTGATTCCATAGATCAGTCCTTGTGGGGCCGACTTCGAACGAGCGCGGCCATGGTTGAACGGAGCGGCCCGGAGGGCCTCGCAGTGAATGGTTGCCCCCGCCTGCTGGGCGGGAAACTTTCCACAGTATATACCAAAAGTGCCGCAGGCGACTTCGGCGGCCATTGGCTGTAGGCAAAGAGTATGTTCTTCGGGCTGGTTACCTGCGAAGAGAAAGGCTGGAACATGAACCAACGAACTGTGCACCTCGTCGATGCCGCCACCCGGGCGACGTCCGCCATGCGGGCGGCTTCCCAGGCGCTGTCGCTCATGGAGGCGACAGCGGCGGAAGAGGAACTCTGCGGGCTGCTCGCCCGCACCCTGAGCCGCGAGGCGGACCGCTTGGAGCGGTCGGTTTCAGCGAAGCGCTAGAAACCGCCGAGCGGGGGGGGGGGGCAGGGGAGGGGGGCCGCCGCGATTTTTTTTAAAGCACGAGAGGCAAAAAGTGTGTGGGGGTCAGGGGTT
>CANPHS010000173.1 GCA_947573925.1 uncultured Enterorhabdus sp.
TCACCTACGCGGTGAACGGCATCATCCCGCACTGCTACCCCGGCGACTTCTACGGAGCCGTCACCGTGGAGGGCCGCGACACCGTGGACACGTCGCTCACCGACCTGTCGCGGCTCGTGGGCAGCGTGTGCCAGGACATCGATTCCCAGATGGTGGCCACGGTGGTGGAGGACGAGATCCTCTACGGCCTGGAGAACTTCGCCGTGCCCCACGACGAGATTCCCGCCCGCGTGGACGAGGCGCTGGCCGCCATGGGCATCGCCGACTTGCGCGAGCGCACCATCGACAGCCTGTCGGGCGGCCAGAAGCAGAAGGTGGCCGTGGCGTCGGTTTTGGCCCTGCACCCGGCGGTGCTCGTGCTGGACGAGCCCACGGCCGAGCTGGACCCGGCCTCGTCGGTGGCCGTGTTCGACCTGCTTTCCCGCTATGCCCGCGACCACGGCACCACGGTCATCGTGGTGGAGCAGAAGATCGCGCTTCTGTCCGACTACGCCGACATGCTCGTCATCGTGGACGGGGGCCGCATCCGCTTCGCCGATGCCCCCGACGCCGTGCTCGCCCACGCCGACGAGCTGTTGGCCCTGGGCGTGAACGTGCCCCGGGCCACCACCCTCATGAACGAGCTGGGCCGCCGGGGGCGGTACGCCGGCCCCACCGTGCGCACCGTGGCCCAGGCGGCCGCGGCCCTGCAGAAGGAGGTCCTGGCATGATAGAGTTCCGGAACGTGAGCGCCAGCTACGACGGCGAGCTGGCGGTGCTCAACGACGTGAGCTTCACCGTGAACGACGGCGACTTCGTGGCCTTCGTGGGCACCAACGGCGCCGGCAAGTCCACCACCATGCGCCTGGCCAACGGGCTTTTGAAGCCCACGGCGGGCCAGGTGCTCGTGGACGGCGTGCCCACCGGCGAGCTCAAGACGAGCGAGCTGGCCCGCAAGATCGGCTTCCTCTTCCAAAACCCCGACCGGCAGATCTGTTGCAACACCGTGCGCGACGAGCTGCTCTTCGGCTTTCGCGCCCTCGGCGAGGACGGCCCCGAGGCCGCCTCGCGGGTGGACGCCATCATCGAGCGCTTCGGCTTCGATGCCGACGCCGAGCCCTTCCTGCTGAACCGCGGCACACGCCAGCTGCTGGCCCTGGCCTCCATCATCGTGCTCGCCCCGCCCACCATCATCCTGGACGAGCCCACCACCGGCCTCGACTACCGCGAGTGCGAGAAGGTCATGGCCGTGGTGCGCGAGCTGAACGAGCGCGGCACCACGGTCGTCATGGTGTGCCACGACATGGAAGTGGTGGGAGATTTCGCCCAGCGCGTCATCGCCATGACCGCCGGCCGCGTGGTGGCCGACGGCCCCACCTTCGACGTGCTGCGCGACGGCGCCGTGCTGAAGGAGGCCCACATCCTGCCCCCGCAAATCGCCGAGATCTCGATGATCCTGGGCCGCACCCTCCCCGCCTGCCCCGCCCCCGTAGCACAGGCGAACACCGTGGAGGAAATGGTAGAAGCTATCGAAGGGAGGACCGAGTAATGGCCAAGTTCTTGGAATACGTGCCCGGCGACAGCTTCCTGCACCGCATGAACCCCTCGGTGAAGCTCGTCTGCGCGGTGCTCTTCGCCATCGCCTGCTTCGTCACGAGCAACCTCGCGTTCCTTACCGCCATGCTCGCCATCGCCGTGGCCCTCGCCCTGGCCTGCGGACTTCGCCGCGAGACTGCCGGCCTCATGAAGGCGGTCTTCGCCTTCTCGCTCATCTTGGCCGTGGTGCTGCTGCTCACCACGCCGACGGGCACGCCGCTCGTCACGCTGCCCTGGGGCTTCATCGGCACCGGCAGCCTGCTGGCGGCCCTCACGGCCATCGTGCGCCTGGAAGCGGCGGCCATCCCGCTGTTCCTCGTGTTCTACGTCACCCGCATGAGCGACATCACGAACTCGGCCGTGAAGCAGCTGCACGTGCCCTACAAGTACGCCTTCACCTTCACGAGCACCGTGCACTTCATTCCCGTGTTCATGAACGACATGGCCGGCATCATGGAGGCCCAAACGGCCCGCGGGGTGGCCTTCGACGGGTCCATCGTGCAGAAGGTGCGCCTCATGATGCCCCTGTGCGTGCCGCTGCTCGTGAGCTCCGTGCGCAAGACGAACTCCGCCGCCATCGCCGCCGAGGTGCGCGGCTTCAACCTGCGCACGCGTCAAAGCGGCTACAAGGACTACCCCCTCCACACGGTGGACTACCTGGCGATGGCCCTGTGCGCCCTCCTGCTTGCCGCCTCCATCGCCCTGGTCGTGCTGGGGTAGCCGCGCCGCTACAGCAGGATCGAAAACCGGGCCGTACTCAGAAGGGCGCCGTGTCACGGAAAGCGGGGCAACAGCGCCCCTCTGTCATGGGCGAAGGGCCAACCGCCCCTCTCCCGTTCGCCGTCCCCTTGAGTCCAGGCACGCGCCCGCTACAATGGCCTTCTCTGCCGACCAAGGGAGATCGCCATGAAGAATGAGACGAACGTTGCGTGCCGCCGATGCGGCAAGCAAGCCCGTCAATATCTCGACCGTGTGCCCCTCAAGGGAACGCGCCCGTTGGGAGTGTTGGTGCTGGCTGTGGCCGTGCTGTTCTTCTGGTGCTTCTCCCTCTGGTTTCTCACCCAACCCGGCACCGATTCCCAGACCGTCGCCACCACCGTCATGGCCGGCGTCATCTTCACCACCGGCGCCGTCGTCGTGGCAGTCAGCATGGTGGCGCCCAAGCAGGCCCACGTGATACGCTGCCCGAAATGCGGAGCCCTCTCGGTAGTGGAGGACGCCCCGCAGAACTCCGGCGGCTGGGATCTCGAGAAGTACCGGAAACGCCACCCGAACCCCTAATTACCGACCGCACGACCCGCTCGCACGGATATGCCGAGGCCCTGCGCGAGCAGCTGGCCGAGGTGACCCGTAAGGAGATGCGCGCCGCCCGCAAAGCGGCCCGCACGGCGTAGCGCGCTCCTGCCCGCAGAAACGAGAAGACCCCGGCACCTGAGGTGCTCGGGGTCTTCTTCTGCGCGGAAGGCGGCCTTGCGGTCAGCGCCTCTGCCCGCGTCGCTACACGATGGTCTTGCCCAGGCAGGCGGCCAGCTCGCGCAGCTCGGCCACCAGGTCGCAGAACTGGGCGGGGGTGAGCTGCTGGGGGCCGTCGGAGAGGGCCACGGGCGGGTTGGGGTGCACCTCGATCATGAGCGAGTCGGCACCGGCGGCCACGGCGGCCTTCGCCAAGGCCGGCACCAAATCGCGCTGGCCGGCCGGGTGCGACACGTCGATGCACACCGGGTACAGCGACTGCTTGTGGATGACGGGCACCGCCGCGATGTCGAGCGTGAAGCGCGTCGCCGTCTCGAAGGTGCGGATGCCGCGCTCGCATAGCACCACGTTGTCGTTGCCGCAGTCGGTGATGTAGTCGGTGGCAGCCAGCCACTCGGCGATGGTGCCGGCGAAGCCGCGCTTGTACAGCACCATCTGGTGCGTGTCGGCCGTCACCTGGCCGATCTTCTTCAGTAGGCTGAAGTTCTGGAAGTTGCGGGCGCCCACCTGCAGGCCGTCCACGTAGTCGGCCACCAGCTGGCAGTGGGCCGAGTCCATCACCTCGGTCAGGGTCTTCAGGTGGTACGTGTCGCCGGCGGCCTTCATGATCTTCAGGGCTTCCTCGCCGAGGCCCTGGAAGGAGTGGGGGTTCGTGCGGGGCTTGAAGGCGCCGCCGCGAATCCAGTGCAGGCCCAAATCGGCCACGCACGCGGCCACTTCCTCGAACTGCTCGGCCGATTCCACCGAGCAGGGCCCGGCGTAGATGGTGATCTCGTCCGTGCGCTGGCCGAGAT
>CANPHS010000174.1 GCA_947573925.1 uncultured Enterorhabdus sp.
AGGATCACGCGATGCGGGGCGGGCAGCGCCGCCCTTCCGGGGACGGTGAGCCAGGAAGCGTTCTCGTCGGCGGCCCAGAGGCGGCCCGGGTAGGCATCCAGGAACACCTGGGCGAAGCCGGCCCAGTTCGCGACGAGCCCTGCGGAATCCAGGAAAAGGCAGAAGGGTTCCTGACGCGCCCGGGGTGCCCGGTTGAAGTAGGCCTCCAGGGCCATGCCGAGGTCGGCGCCGTCGAGGCGGCGGGGGAGGCGCGGATCGGAGCAATCGAGGTACAAGGTGGCCTCAGGTGGCATCCCCTCGGCCATAAGGCGCCGGGCGGCCTGCCTCAGGCAGGCGGTCTTGCCCGAGCCTGCGGCTCCGCACACCAGGGTGAGGCGGCTGTCTGCGTCTGCGATGAGCCGCGACGGGGGTGCTTCGAGGCTCTCGGGCTTCGCCGCGGCGGCCCGGGCCCAGGCGAGATGTTCCTCCACCAGTTGATTGAAGATGTCTTCCATGGCGGCCTCCTTTCGCTCAAAGTGTAAATCTTGACTTTTCAAAATTCAAGATAAGAACAACGCTGGCGAGCGCCGTTCTCGCATCGCGGATACACTGCCAGGCGAAGAGAGTCGAGGGCTGCCGGTGACGGGGGCCGGGAAGGAGGCCGAACCTATGGTTGACCAGAATGCGAGCGCGCTTGCCGATTTCGATCCGGAGGCGCCCCTTGGTTTCGGCGAGGACTACGTGGAGTACGTGCCGCCCATCGAGAAGCCCGAGGACTACGATGAGCCCGCGGCGCCAGTGGCGGAGGCGCCCGCGCCCGAGCGCATCGAGGCGACGTTTCGCGGCATGCCCGGCAACGAGAAGCTGCTGCTGCACGTGATCGACTACTGTCGCGAGGAGCGCGATTCCACTGACGTGCACGACGAGGTTTCCCGCTTCGTGGGCACGGGCGTGTGCACCTATGCGCCCGAAGTCGTGTGCGCGAACCTGGTGCGGGCCGGGGCGCTGGCCATGGTGGCCGAGCAGGACGCGGACGAGGCGGTGGAAGAAGCGGCGGAAGAGGCGGAAGAGGCGGAAGATGCGATCGCCGAGGCCGGGGCCGCTGCGGCTGTCGATGCCGACGAGCCCGCCGGGGCCGACGGCGCCGCCGAATCCTCCGAAGTCGTGGAGGCCGTGGGTGCGCCGCCGGCCTTCTCCTACCGGGCCACAGCCGATGGCCTGGCGGTGGTGGACGCCCAAGACCCCGAGGGCGACCGCCTGCGCTTCCTCGAGGAGGGAGAGCGCTACCTGCCCGTGTACCGTCTCGTGTTGGAGGCCTGCGGGCGGGAGGAGGGCGCCACGAAGAAGGATATCGACACCCTGGTGGACCATCACGAGCTGTGCCGCGAGCCGCGGCGCTACTCGGGCTTCTTCGTGAAGGGGCTCGAGGGCATCGATGCCATCGCCTTCGATGGCGCGTGGAAGACGACCGAGGTGGGCCGCGATCTGCTCGCGGGAGCCGCCTTCGCCGAGGCCGAGTAGAGGAGGACATCATGGCCGAGGAACTGACTTTGGAAGACGTGCTGGCATCGCGCGTGGCCACCTACCGGCTGCTCGCCCGTCTGTTCCGCGTGGAAGTGGACGAGGAGTGCTACGACGAGCTGCTCTCGCTGCGCTTTCCCGCGGCCACGGGCAACCATGAGGCGGACGCGGGCTACCGGGCCATGCGGCGGTACCTTTCCACGCCGCACCCGTCGCCTTTGACCGAGCTGGCTGTGGACTACACGCGCACCTTCATCGGGCACGGGAACAACGGCTATTCCGCCGCCTACCCCTTCGAGAGCGTGTACACGAGCCCCAAGCGCCTGCTCATGCAGGGTGCGCGCGACGAGGTGCTCGTGGCCTATCGCGCTGCCGGGCTTGACAAGCAGCCCTCGTGGAAGGACGGCGAGGACCATATCGCCTTGGAACTGGAGTTCATGCAGGTGCTCGGCCAGCGGGCCCTCGATGCTCTGCGGGCCGGGGATGAAGACGAGGCTGCCGCGCAGCTGACCAGCCAGAAGGCGTTTTTGGAAGATCATCTGAGCGCGTGGTTCCCCCTTATGGCCGCCGATATGCGCAAGTTCTCGAAGACGGATTTCTATTCGGGTTTGGCCGACCTCGCCTTGGGGTTCCTGGAAACCGACGAGGAATTTCTGGAAGACGTGCTCGCCGAGGAGGAGTAGGTCATGGCCGTGTTCGAGAGCTTCATCAGCGTCATCTCGTCACTGGACAGCGTGGCGTTGCACGTGGCGCCCGAACGCTGCGTGCAGGTGCGCCACAAGGGCGCGGCCTGCCTGCGCTGCGCCGAGGTGTGCGCGGCCGGCGCCATCGCCTACGACGGCGAGGACGTGACCATCGACGGCGACTTGTGCATCGGTTGCGGCAGCTGTGCCACGGCCTGCCCCACCGGGGCCCTGGAGGCGGCCCATCCCACCGACGGCGAGCTGTCGCGGGCCCTGGCCGAGCGCGTGGCTGCCGGCGACGAGATCGTGGTGGCCTGCGCCCGGGCCCTCTCCCGCGCCCGGCGTCGGGCCGAGGAGGCGGCCGCGGCGGCTTCCGGCCTGTTGCGTCGGGCGCCCGTGGACTTCGACGCCTCCCGCATCCTGCAGGTAGTGTGCCTGGGGCGCGTGGACGAGTCCTTCTACGCGGAGTGCGCCGCCCGGGGTGTTGAGGCGGTCACCCTGGCTTGCGACGACTGCGAGACATGCAAGTACCATCGCGGCGGCGCGTTGGCCCGGCGTGTGGCTGCTTCGGCCCGCTCGCTGCTGGCAGCCCACGGCTGCGACCTGACGGTTGACTTTGCGTCACCGCTGCCGCCCCGCGCCTACGAGGGAGGCCCGACCGCCGGCGCCCTCGATTTCGACCCCTCCAAGCGGGCCACCATCGCCACCCTGCGGGAAATGACGACCGCGGCGGCCAAGGAGGCGGCGGCCGACGTGCTGGCCCCGGCGGGGGAGGGTGCCGGGCACGTGCCCGCGGCCCGCTACGTGAAGGTGTCCGACGAGGGCGCCCTGCCCCAGTTTCTGCCCGTGCGCCGCAACCGCGTGGTGAACAGCCTGCGGCGGGTGGGCAAGCCGGTGGCCGACGAGGTGACGAGTCGTCTGTGGGGCCAGGTGTCCATCGATGCGGAGGCGTGCCGTTCCTGCCGCATGTGCGCCACCTTCTGCCCCACCGGCGCGCTTACCCGCTTCGAGGGACCCGACGGCGCCATCGGGCTGGACCACCGCCCTTACCGCTGCGTGCAGTGCCGCCTGTGCGAGAACATCTGCATGACCGGGGCGCTCACGGTGAGCGACACCGTGTCCCTGGCCGACTTCGAGCAGGGCCGGGTGCACCGCATTTCCCTGGATGCGCCGACCTGGACCCCCAACAAGCCCGATTCCATCTTCCGGAAGATGAACCAGGTCATCGGCGGCGAGAACAACAGCTACTTCTAGCCCGCGCCGCCGGTGCGCCCCTTCCGCGGCCGCCCTCCGTTCCCCTCGCTTTCCCCGGGTGTTTGAACGCGGTGCGAAAAATGTCGGCACTCGGGGAAAATCCACAACGTGCGGGGCGGTCGCAGTGCTATACTGGGCGGGCTTGCCCAAACGGGCGAGCGGCAAGTATCTGTTGGCCCCCGAGACATGTTTGTTGCACCGCGATCCTTGCTTCTGCAAGCGAACATGGTACGTATCAACCATCATGACGAAGGGTCCCCGATTAGTTTTTGAAAGGGGTCCGTTTTGACCGAAATCAAGAACACGTCCGTAATCGACTTCTCCGA
>CANPHS010000175.1 GCA_947573925.1 uncultured Enterorhabdus sp.
GGTGTTCGTCATGCTGTTCACCTGCGCCAAGGCCCGGCGGCTGCCGCGGGTGCCCGACTTCGTCGGCCTGCTGTGCGCCCTGGCCGCGGCCACGCTCATCGCCACCCAGGGCGACTGGGGCGTCATCGTGCTGCCCGTGGCCGGCCTGGCCTGGGGCATCGGCAACGCGCTGTCCGAGGCCCTCTACATCCTGGCGCCCCAGCGGCTCTACGGGCACTGGGACCGTGTGACCATCATCAGCTGCGGCATGGTGGTGAGCGGCCTGTGCGCCGCTGCGGTGTGGGTGGCCCAGGCGGCGCTGGGCGGTGGCGCTCCGGTCGGCGCGACGGCCGCAGCACCCGTCGCCGGCGCGGCCGGCACCGCCGCATCGGGTGCCCTCTCTTCGGCCGGCACCGCCGCATCGGCCACCGTCCCGCTCGTCCCGACCCTCGATGCCGTGGGCTGGCTCGCCCTCGTCGGCGGCGTGGGGCTGCTCGGCACCTTCACCGCCTTCGGGCTGTTCCTCTACGGCGTGTCCCTCGTGGGGTCGGTGAAGGGGAGTCTGCTCGGCGTGGCCGAGCCAGCCGGCGCCATGATCATCGCCGCGCTGTGGCTCGGCACCCCGTTTTCCGCCGCCGACTGGCTCGGCCTCGCCCTTATGGCCGCCATGATCGCGCTGGTGTCCCTGTCCGGGGCCTCGTCGCCCACGGAGTCGAAAGGAGATTCCCATGAAGAAACTGCCGCCGCTTGAGAAAGTGTACGAGGCCTACAGCGTGCTGGCCGACGAGCGCTTCGACTTGGCGCCCGATCATCTGACCGTGCGGTCGTCGGACGGGACGAAGGAATACACCGTCACCTGGGACGACGCCGGCCACTATCGCTCCAACGACCGTGCCACTCACTGGCAGGGCTATGCGGGCTACCCGGTCATTGCGGCGTTGCTGCTGCAGGGGCGGCTGCCGCTAGACGAGGAGGTGGCCGCCGGGTTCGCGGGCATTCCGTGGAAGGCGCTCAACGACGCCTGCAAGCGCGATTACGCCGCCGCGGCGAGCGAGGCCTTCCGCATCGCGGGCTTCGACATGGGCCAGGTGCTGCGGGCCGAGGAGGCGGCCGACGAGGTGATGGCGGCTTTGGGTGCGCTCGACATCACCGTGAGCCGCCTGGCCACCCCGGTCCGCACGCTGTCCTAGGGCCTGGGCGCCTCGCCCAGGCCCTCCTCCGTGCGAGATACCCGTGCAAATGCACGTCTTTTTGCAGCTGAAACGTACAAAGCTTGGGAAAACGTGCGCTTTTGCCGCAACAAGGCGTGCAAATGCACGGATTTCCGGCGGCGGGGAGGGGCGCGGGGCGCCGGCGCTGCGGGAACTCGGTTGCTAGTTGCGGCGCTTCAGGCGGGTGCGGGCCAGGGCTGCGGCGGCGGCCGAGAAGGCGACCAGGGGAATGAGGGCCGCGGCGACGGTGCCGAGGTCGTCGCCGGTTTGGGGCACGGCACCGGCGGGCTTCACGGCCGTGGCGGTCTTGGCGGTGAAAGCGGGGGCCTTCGCGTGCATTTGCGCGATCCCCGACGTTTCCGCGCCGCTGCCCTCGGCAGCCGCGCCATGGCTTCCGGCCCGGTGGCTGCCGAGGAAGTCCGGGGCGGCGCCGTCGTGGGCGCTCGGCACGGTGGAGGAACCGCCCTCGGTGCCCGCGGGCTTTTCGTCTGCGGCGGGCTTGTCGGGGGTGTCGGGCTTGTCGGGGGTGTCCGGGGCGTCGGGCTTGTCGGGGGTGTCCGGGGCGTCGGGCTTGTCGGGTTTCGACTCGGGCAGCAGGGTCACCTTGGCCTTCGGGTCGGCCTTGGCGGCCGTCCGGGCCGCCTTGGCGTTCTCGTAGTACACGGTGCGGCCGCCGCTTTCCACCTTCGCCCGGGCCAGGGACGCGGCCTCCTTGGTCGGCAGCACGGCGAACTTGCCCGCGTCGGCCTTCTGGTCGCGCACCAGTTCCGCGTACTTCGGCGCCACGTAGGGGGCCACGTCGGCGGAATAGGATCCGCCCTTCAGCTGCACGGCGGCCGGCTTGGCGGCGCTGCCGGTCACGGCGATGAGGGAGTGGGCTGCCCCCTCGGCCGCCGGCGCACTCACCGACCCCTCGCCGGTCACGATGAAGGTGCCCCAGGTGGCCGTGAGCGCCGGGGCCTTCGCGAAGGCGAGGTTATGGCCGTTCAGATCCAGGGTGACGGTGCGCCCGTCGGCCAGGGCGAGGGGCGCTGCATCGGCGCCGTCGGCGGTCAGCGACACCGTGCCGCCGTCGGGCGCGGCGTCCAGGGCCCGTTGCAGCACGGCCCAGCGCCCGTGGTTGGCATTGGCGATCCAGGCCGGGCCGTTGTCGCGCACGGTGAAGTCGACCGGCGTGTTGTTGTAGGCGTAGGGCTCGCGCAGAGGGGCGCTGATCTGGTCCAGGGCCGTAGACGACACGTTGTTCTCCACCAAAATGCCCTCCTTCACCGAGGCGGGCAGGCTGCCCAAGGGCGCGTTCTGCAGGTTGCCCACGATGCCGCCGCCGAACTGCGACGAGGAGAGGGTGTCGGCGGCGTTGGTGTTGCCGGTCACGGTGCCGGCGTTGTAGAAGCAGCCCACGATGCCGCCGGCGTCGTTGCCGCCGTGGATGGCGCCGGTATTCTCGTTGTCGGTCACGGGCACGGCGGCCGAGGCCGGGTAGGCCGCCGCGGCCCCGTCGTAGCGCACCCAGCCGACAATGCCGCCGCACCCGTAGCCGCCCGCGTCCTCGCAGGTGACGGCGGCGCTGTTGGCGCAGCGGTGGATGGCGCCGTAGTTCTTCTGCTCGCCCGCGATGCCGCCGACGGAGTAGTGCAGCCCCTCCACAGCGCCCTCGTTGGCGCAGTTGGACACGAAGGCCGAGCAGAGCCCCTCGATGCCGCCCACGGCCTGGGTGCCCTTGATGCCGCCGGTGTTCGTGCAGTTCTCGATGACCATCTCGGCGGTATCGGTGGTGTAGTAGGCCGCGCCCACGATGCCGCCCACGTTGCCCACGCCGTTCACAGCCGTGACCGCGGCGCTGTTCACGCAGTTGTCGATGGTGCCGGTCAGGGTCATGCGCCCCACGACGCCGCCCACCCCGGCATGGGCCGACACGGAGCCGGCCACCGACACGGCCCGCACGGCGCCGCCGCCCGTGAGCAGGCCCACGGCGCCGCCGGCCAGCTCGCTGCCGGGCACATTCACGGAGACGCCCTCCAGGCGCAGATCGGCCACGGTGCCCCCGTCCACGGCGCCGAAGAGCCCCACGGCGTAGTCGGCATCGGGGCTCGTGGTGATGGAGAGCCCGGATACCGTGTGGCCCGCGCCGTCGAAGGCCCCGCGGAAAGGCGTGCTGCCCGCGGCCACGCCGCTGCCCTTGCGGGTGGCGGCGCCGATGGGGGTCCATTCCCCGCCGGCCAGATTCACGTCGGCGGCCAGACGCACCGTCTTCCCGGCGAAATCGTCGCCGCCGTTCACCGCGTCGCGGAAGCGAGCCAGCTGGTTGGCGTCGACCACCAGGTAGGGGTCGTCGGCGGTGCCCGTGCCGCCCTGGAAGGTGGGGCCGGCGGCGCCCCAGGCCGTGGGCACCAGGAAGATGAGCGTCAGAAGCGCGAAGGCGATGGCCGCCCAGCGCAGGGACACGAGGGCGTGGGGGAAGTACTTCGCCGTAAGGGCGTGGACGGGCGCGCCGGACTCCGTGCACGACATGGGAACCT
>CANPHS010000176.1 GCA_947573925.1 uncultured Enterorhabdus sp.
GTCCAGCGACCGCATTCCCCAGGTGCCCGATCCGGCCGAGCTGGAACGGCGCCGCGAAGCCGCTTTGGGCGATGTCCCGGCCATCGTGCAGGTACCCGACATCACTCCCGCCGACACCACCGGCGTGATTCGCAAGACTCCCTCGGTGCCCGAGGTGGTGCCGGCGGCCGCCGGTCCGCTGGACCGCACGTCCGTGGCCCATCTGGTGGACCCTCTGCCCGAACCGCCCCGCGAGCCGGACTTCTCCGGCTTCGAGCGCCTCGTGGATTCCAGCTACGTGCCCCCGGCGGCCCCCACGGCGGGGGACACCGCCGAGATTCCCGTCATCCGCGACGAGTACGTGCCCCGGGCGCGTAACTACACCCTGGGGCTTTCCCCCCGCGAGCAGCGCAAGCGCGACCGCGAGCAGCGCAAATTGGAGAAGAAGTTCGCCCGGGCCCAGCGCAAGGAAGAGGCCCGGGCCGCCAAGGAGGAAGCCAAGGCCGCAGCCGAGGCCGCCCGGGCGGCAGAGGCGGCGCGGCGCGAGGAAGCCGCCGAGGCTGCGGCCCGGGAAGAGGAGCGGGCGGCTCAGGCGGCGGCTGCTGAGGCTGTCGAGGCGGCGGCCGAGGTTCAGGCCGAGGAGTCTCCGGGTCCCGAGGCCGCCGGCGCCGCAGCCGCATCCGGTGTCCTGACTGTCGGGAGCGCCACGGCCGACGACGGCGACGCGGCGCCAGCGCCCGGCGACCGGGAGCCGTCGGACGCGGAAGAGACCGGCGCCACCGTGGCGCTGCCCGCGGCCGACCTGGATGCGGTGCTCATGACCGGCGACGGTGTGGTGAGCCTGTTCGAGCAGTCGAGCAAGCGTCGTCACGGGGCCGTGGCCCCGGGCGCCGCCACGCCTGCGAAGGCGCTGGAACTGCCGGGGGCCGAGCAGGGCCTCGTGGTGGCCGGCGAGCGCGGCCTGGCCGCCGCGGACGCCTCGGGTTCCTTGGCGCCGGTGGAAGGCGACGCCTCCCTGGCCGTGGCCGGTGCCGTCGCGACGGACTTGGCCCCCGCCGGGGAAGGCGCCGCCGCCGAGGATGCGGCCTTCGCCTCCGCCGACACCGCGACGCCTGCGAAGGAGCCCGACGGGGCCGCTCCTTCCGCGAGCACCGCCGGCGCCCCGGCCGGCGCCGCCGCGTCCGATGCCGGGAAAGACGCCGGGGCGAACCACGGCGCTACAAAGGCGAAGCAGCCAAAACCCGCCAAGGATGGCAAAGCCCCCAAGGGCGGCACGGCGGACGGCGCCGCCAAGGCGCGGCCGCCCCGGCCCAAGGCACCTCTCATCATCGCCATCGTCCTCGCCCTGGCGGCGGCTTTGGCCCTGGTGGCCGGGGGCACCTACATGGCCGAGGTGTGGGGCGGCAAGACCATTCCCGAGGTCGTGGGCCTTTCCCAGAACGATGCCATCGCCCGCCTGGGCGAGAAGGGCTTCGGGGCCGAAGCGGTCGAAGTGAAGTCCGACGAGCCGGCCGGCACGGTGCTCTCCGCCTCGCCGGCCTCCGGCCAGCGGGCCGAGGAGGGCACCACCATCACCCTGGAGGTGGCCGTGCCCCGGGTCGTTCCCGACATCAAGGGTCTCACCCGGCAGGAGGCGGCCGACGCCCTGACCGCCGAGGGCTTCACCGCGGTGGAGTACGCCGAGAAGAAGTCCAACAAGGACGAGGGCACCGTGTTGAAGGTGGCGCCCAAGGCCGGAACCGAGGCGCTCTCTACCGAGCCGATCACGGTAACCGTGGCCATTCCCTTCACCGTGCCCGACGTGGAAGGTAAGAGCCGCGACGAGGCCGTGGCGGCCCTGGAGGACGAGGGCTACGAGGTGAAGACCCAGCAGTACTACACCGAGGACGTGGAAGAGGGCACCGCCGTGGGCACCGATCCGGAGGCGGGCACGAAGCTGGCCTCGGGCTCGGAAGTGACGCTGCTGGTGGCCCGCTCGCGCGGCAACGAGCTGCGGGAGCTGACCGTGTCCATCCTGCCCGGCGCCGTGCTGAAAACCTCCGACGCCTCCTACAAGGTGGAAGAGGTGAAGAGCACCTCCTACAAGGGCGACGGCGAGGTGAGCTACAAGGTGGTGGCCCGCAAGTTCGAGGTGGTGGATTTGCCCTTCGGCCTCGGCCAGAAGACCTACTACGACAAGAACACCGAAGAGGTGGAGGGCGGCATCGTGTGGAGCGACGACAACAAGGTCTCCTACGCGAACCCCTCCATCACCTACTAGGGCGTCCCGGTGGCCCAACCCACCTACACCGAGCGGGCCCTCGTGCTGCGCCGCACGAAGCTGGGGGAGAGCGACCTCATCCTCACCATGCTGGCCGATGACGGCAGCCTGGCCAAGGCCGTGGCCAAGGGGGCCCGCAAGCCCAAAAGCTCGTTCGCGGCCCGCACGGAGCCCCTGTGCGTGGCCGACCTTCTGTGCGCGAGGGGCCGCAGCCTCGACATCGTGAAGGAGGCGCGGCTCGTGGCCGCCCACGACCCTTTGCGCCGGGGCATCGAGGCCTCGGCGGCGGCCATGCCGGTGCTGGAGCTTTTGGGCCGCGTCGCCCAGCCGTCCCTGGCGAATCCGCGCCTGTTCCAAGCGAGCACCCGGGCCCTGGACGTCATGGACGGTGCCGACGACGCCCACCGCCTGGCCGCGGCCGCGGCCTGCCTGTTGAAAGTGCTGGCCTTCTCGGGCCTGCGCCCCAGCCTGGAGGTCTGCGTGGCCTGCGGGGCGCCCGTGGCCCTGGAGGAAGGCGCACGGCTGCCCTTCTCGGCCATCGAGGGGGGCGTGGCCTGCGCCGCCTGCCGCCCCTCCCTGGAGACCGAGCCGGTGGACGCCGCCACGCTCTGCTGGGCCCAGTGGTTCATTGCCAGCACTTTCGACGCCGTGACCGAAGGTCCCGCCGACCTGTCGGCCACCTTCGCCGTGCTGCACCTCGTGCAGTCCCTCGTGCGAGCCCACGTGGGCAGTCCCCTCAAATCCCTCGAGTTCCTCTTCACGAGCGGCCTGTTCTAAGTTCCGAGCCTCGCCTGGGACGTTACCCGTGCATTTGTACGGATTTTTGCAACTGAAACGTGCAAAGCGGCATGAAACATGCTGCTTTCTGGCAATGAGGCGTGCATTTGTGCGGATTTCGCCCAGGGAGACGAGAAGGGAGAAGAGAGGAGGGCGGAAAGGGCGGCGACGGGCTGTGCAGAATACGTGACGCTCGCCGGTTCGGGCCTTGTGGGCGGCGTACCGCTCGCCTATACTGGGCAAGCTGTGCAAACAGTCCATCGGTACCTAGCCCGAATGCGCCACCCGCTTTCCCGCTCGGTTCCGACGGCAGGACAAGGGCCGCCGAGCCCCGGGAGGTTCCCGGCACGGGCGGCGAGAAGGCCCGGGGCGACCCGGGCGACAAGAAAGGTGGCAATCATGGCCAACAAGTTCAGCATTTCCAAGGAGAAGACCGCCGAGCTCGTCAAGGAATTCGGCAAGGGCGAGGGCGATTCCGGTTCCGCCGAGGTCCAGGTGGCCATCCTCTCCGAGCGCATCCGCAACCTCACCGAGCATTTGAAGGTGCACAAGAAGGACAACCACACCCGTCGCGGCCTCATGATGCTCATCGGCAAGCGCCGCGGCATGCTGAAGTACATCAAGAACCGCGACATCGACGAGTACCGCGCCCTCATCAAGAAGCTCGGCATTCGCGACAACA
>CANPHS010000177.1 GCA_947573925.1 uncultured Enterorhabdus sp.
GCAGCCATCCCGACATATCCGACGCCTCGGCCGACAGGGCCGTGAGCCACGGACCCAGGCCGCGGCCGCCGAGGAAGTACTCCTCGGACGACGAGTTGGAGCGCTTGGCGTACACGAAGCCGATGACCACCACTACGACGAAGTAGAGCAGCATCGCGAGTACGACTTGCATATCGCTTTCGATCATAATCATTCCCCTCACGAAACGATACTTCTAAAAATGACGGCAACGATTATACTTTACCGTACTGGAGTGAACCTCTGCATCTTGTGCAGACGAGCAATTTAACGGCGAAAGGACGGACTATGCCGCGGTATGCCGAGAGAACGAAGGCGGAATTGCAGGCGGAGCTGGCCCGGGTGCAGGCCCGCTACGACGAGATGGTCGCACGCGGCCTGGCGCTGAACATGGCCCGGGGCAAGCCCTCGGCGGCCCAGCTGGACCTGTCGGCGCCGCTGTTGGACGTACTGGGCTCCGAGGCTGACTACCACAGCGAGGACGGCATCGACTGCCGCAACTACGGCGTGCTGGACGGCATTCCCGAGGCCAAGCGGCTCATGGCCACGCTGCTGGACGATGAGCCCGAGAACGTGATCGTGCTGGGGAACGCGTCGCTGACGGCCATGTACGACGCCATGGTGCGCTACCTGCTGTTCGGCGCCTTGGGCAGCGAGCCCTGGGGCACGCTCGACGAGGTGAAGTGGCTCTGTCCCGTGCCCGGCTACGACCGGCACTTCACAGTGTGCGAGGCCCTGGGCATCCAGATGATTCCCGTGCCCATGGACGAGAACGGCCCGGCCATGGACGAGGTGGAACGCCTTGTGGCCGAGGACGCCGCCATCAAGGGCATCTGGTGCGTACCGAAGTACTCGAATCCCACGGGCATCACCTACGCCGACGAGGTGGTGCGCCGCCTGGCCGCCATGGACACCGCCGCGCCCGATTTCCGCATCTTCTGGGACAACGCCTACGCCGTGCACCACTTCTCCGCCGATCCGGCCGAGCAGGACGCGGTGCTCGACATCGCCGTCGCTTGCGCCGAGGCCGGCAACCCCGACCGCTACCTGAAGTTCGGCTCCACCTCCAAAATCACCTTCCCCGGGGCCGGCGTGGCGGCCGTGGCCGCGAGCCCGGCCAACGTGGCCGAGATCAAGCGCCACATGAACGCCCAGGCCATCGGCCACGACAAGCTGAATCAGCTGCGCCACGCCCGCTTCTTGGACGAGGGCGCGGGGCTGGCAGCCCACATGGCGAAGCACGGCGAGCTCATGGCCCCGAAGTTCGAGCTCGTGTGCCGCCGCCTCGAGGAGGAGCTCGGCGAGGCGGGCATCGCTTCCTGGACGAACCCCCGGGGCGGCTACTTCGTCAGCTTCGAAGGGCCCGCGGGCACGGCGAAGCGCATCGTGGCCCTGGCGAAGGACGCCGGCGTAGTGATGACCGGCGCCGGCGCCACCTGGCCCTACGGCGACGATCCGGCCGATTCCAACATCCGCATCGCCCCGTCGCTGCCGCCGCTGGAAGAACTGGACGCCGCCATGGACGTGTTCACCACCTGCGTGAAGCTCGCCGCCCTGGAACAACTGCTCGCTGAATAGCACCCGCTCCTCCGGGCCGAGCCATTCGGTATCCCGATTCGCTCAAACAGTCCTCGCTTTGTGGAAGTGCCCACCGGGCACTTCCAGTCGCTGCGGAACTCGCTCGGTCGGAACACCGAATGTCTCGGCCCTGCTCTTCTCATGCCGTAAGAAAAAGTTACGGCGCCCTTACGCTTTCTTCAGCTTTTGCTATGGGAAGCGTAATGGGGGCGTCATCTAACCTGTCTCCTGTATCGTTCGCCTTGCGTTTCAGGAGATGAGCCCCATGGAGAAGGCCAGCGCCCGCGGCGCCCTTGACGCCCTCGGGACTTCCAGCGCCCCCGACGTCCTGCCCGTGATTCTCGGCGGCGACATCGGCGCCTACAGCCTGGCCCGGGCCTTCCACGAGGCCTACGGCATCGTGTCGTTGGTGCTGTCGGCGAGCCGGTGCCACCTGTGCGGCGACTCGTCCATCCTGGTGAACCGCGTGGTGCCCTTCCTGGAGCGGCGCGAGGTGCTGCTCTCCACCTTGGCCGACGTGGCGGAGTGCTTCGGCCACCGACCGCTGCTGTTGCTCGGCTGCGGCGACTGGTACGTGCGGGCCATCGTGGAAAGCCGCGCCGCCCTGGAAGGGGCCTTCATCATCCCCTACATCGGTGAGGACCTGCTGAACCGCCTGACGCGCAAGGACCGCTTCTACGCCCTGTGCGCCGAGACGGGTGTGCCGGTGCCGCGCACCGTGGTGTGGAACGTGGGCGACGACCTCGCCGACCTGGCGCTGCCCTTCGATTTCCCCGTGGTGGCCAAACCCGCCTCCTCGGCCGACTACCACTATGCGGAATTCCCCGAAAAGGAGAAGGTGTTCTTCCTGCAGGACCGCGCCGCCCTGGAAGCGGCCCTGGCCGCCGCGGGGCGCAGCGGCTATGAGGGCGCGTTCCTCATCCAGGAGACGATTCCCGGCGACGACACGCAGATGCGCATCCTCACTACCTATTCCGACCAGGCGGGGAAGGTGCGCTTCGCCTCCTTCGGGCAGACGCTGCTGGAGGACATGCGGCCCATGGGGGTGGGCAACCCGCTGGCCATTGTGAGCCGGGTGGACGAGACCGTGGTGGCCGAGGCCGCGCGGCTTCTGGAGGCCGTGGGCTACACCGGCTTCGCGAACTTCGACATCAAGGTGGACCCGCGCGATGGCAGCCACGTGTTCTTCGAGATCAACACGCGGCTCGGGCGCAGCAACTACTACGTGACCGCCGCCGGCGACAACGTGGCCCGCATACTGGTGGAAGACCTCGTGGAGGGACGGCCTTTCGCCGAGGGGCTGCGGGTGGCCCGCAGCCGGCCGTCGCTGTACACGGTGGTGCCGAAGCGCACGGTGCTGGGCTACATACAGGACGCCGCCCTGCGCCGGGAATTGCAGGGGCTCTACGCCCTGGGGTGCGACACCGACCCCATCGACTACGACGGCGAGCAGCGCCTGCGCCGGCGCCTGTACCCACTCGTGTTCGCCTTCAAGCAGTGGCACACCTGCCGAGCCGCCATGGCTGCCAAGCGCACCCGGGAGAAGGGCGCGGAAGAGGCGTTGGGGAACGTGCCGGGTACGTTCCCCGCGCAGGGGAGCTCTGCGCGGCCGGCCGACGAAGGGGCAGGTGAGGGCTTCGGGGCGTCGACGGCTGTCGAAACCGATACGGGAATAGCCCCGGCAGCTGGGACACCCGGCGCCGCGCTCGCCCCCACCACGCTGCTGGTCGACGATGCCCGCTGCGCCGGGATGGCCTCGTGAGCGGGCGCTTGGTAGGGGTTCTCGGCGGTGTGGGACCCGGGGCCACGGCCCACTTCCTGCGGCGCATCGTGGAGCGCACCGACGCCCGCTGCGACCAGGACCACGTGCGCACCCTGGCCTTCAACGACACGGCCATTCCCGACCGCACGGCCTTCCTCACCGGCCAGAGCACCTGCTCGCCCGTGACCGCGCTCGTTGAGGACGGCCAGCTGCTGGCGGCGTGCGGCTGCGAGCTGCTGGCGCTGCCCTGCA
>CANPHS010000178.1 GCA_947573925.1 uncultured Enterorhabdus sp.
CCAGGCCATTCGCCAGGGGGAGACCCTTGTGCTGCTCACCCCCGAGGAGATCGGCCTGCCGAAGCCCGCCGACGAGAGCCGCATCAAGGCCGCCATCGTGGAGCCTTTGTGGGTGGGCAACCGCGTGGAGGGCACGCTCAAGTTCTACTACCGCAACGCGAACAAGATCACCGAGACCCAGCGCTCCATCGCCCACGGCTTCGCTCAGCTGCTGGCCACCCAAATGGCCGCCGTGGAAATGGAGACTCAGCGCAAACTGGCCACGGCCATGGAGCTGAAGATGCTCCAGACCCAGATCAACCCGCATTTTCTCTTCAACACCATCAACACCATCGCCTCGTTCATCCGCACCGACCCCATGAAGGCCCGTACGCTTTTGCGCGAGTTCGCCGTGTTCTACCGCCGCACCCTGGAGGACTCCACCGAGCGCATCTCGCTGGCCCGGGAGCTGGACCAGGTGCAGCGCTACTTCAACTTCGAGCTGGCCCGCTTCGGCGAGGCGCGGCTCGGGCTGGAGGTGCAGGCGAGCCAGACGCTCCAGACCATGATGGTGCCCCCCTTCCTCGTGCAGCCTTTGGTGGAGAACGCCATCAAGCACGCCATGCCCTCGGAGGGGAAGCTCACCATCACCGTGACCGCCTCGGCCGACGGCGACGACGTGGTCATCGTGGTGGGCGACGACGGCGTGGGCATGTCGGAAGAGACCTGCGCGAACATCACCCAGGTGGAGTCGTCCACGGGCCTCGGCATCGCCGTGAAGAACGTGCACGACCGCATGATCGGGTTCTTCGGCCCCGATGCCCAGATGGTGTACACGAGCGTGCTGGGGGAGGGCACCCAGGTGACCCTGCGCTGCCCCGGGTGCGCGAAGGCGGCGGCGACGGTGCCGGTGGTGGCGGAAGCGCCCTCGCCCGAGGCGGCCGAGGCGGCCTCGGAGGCGGCGGCCCGCAACGAGGCAACCGTGGCCGAGCTGACCGAGCTCGTGGCCCAAGTGTCGGGGGAATAGGCCTCCGCTTCGGACAGGCGTTCTTTCACCTTCCCATCAGGTAAACAACGGGTATTCTTATCGACAATCCGTCGCCGGTCGTTTATTATCCGAATAACTGACGATGTACCCGCTACGGGGAGGGATTTTCCGGTGTTCGAGTTTTTGTCCTCACCATTTGGATTGGTGGCCGTGGGCCTCGGCGTTTTGGCCGTGGCCGTGCTGGCGCTGTGCCTGTGGATTACCACCCTCGACCGTCGCATGCGGGGCATGGCCGACGGCTTGGAAGCCGAGCGCCGGAAGGTGGCTGAGATGCAGATGGTCATCGGCCGCCGCAACAATGCGGCCCGCAGCTACGGCCGCCGTGGAGGCGCCATGGGCGCCGCGCCCGGAACGCCCGGGCCGGCCCCCGCGGCCCGCGGGACCGTGGGGGCACCGGGCGCTCCGGCCATGGCCGCCCCTGCGGGAGCCGTAGCCATGCCGGGCCCCGCAGGACCGCTGCCCGGCACGGCCGCGTCCCGAGCCGGTGTCCCCGGTGCCCCGCTGCCGCGGGAGGCCGTTGCCGGCATGGGCGCTGCGGCCGCGGTCCCGGGGGCGGGAGCTCCCGTGCAGCCCGGCGCCCCGCGCCCGTCGCGGCCGCCGGAGGCTGCGGCCTACCCGGCGCGCCAGGGTCGTCCGGGTCCCGGTCCGGCCGGCACGCGCCGCCGGGGCGGCGGCTGGGCGCCTCAACAACCCCACGCCGCGGCCGAGGTGGCCGTGGACGCCTGGGTGCAAGGGGGTGCCGGCGCCCCGCAGGGCATTGTGATGCCCGACAAGAAAATGTCGCGCAAGGCCCGCCGCGAGGCCGAGCGGGCCTTCGCCGCCCGCGCCGCGGCCGAGTTGGAAGCCCGCCAGGCCCGCCGCGCCCAGGAGGTGGCTGTGCCCCGCGGCCCTGCCCCGCGCGGCGGCGCTCCCGCCGGCTCCCAGCCGTCTCCGCGTCCCTACGGCGGCCCGGCCGCCCCGGTGCCGGCACCCCGGCCCGGGACCCCCGCTCCTGGTGCCGTTCCAGCCGCTGCGCCCTTGGGCCGCGGCCGTCACGCCCGTTGACACGCAAGAGGACCCGCCTGCTGGCGGGTCCTCTTCGTTGCGAATGGCTTGTCGGCGCGGATGCCCTACTTCCCCGTGTAGGCCTCCTGGAAGCGGGCCACGTCGTGCTCGTAGATCACGAGCGTGCTGTCGGGCTCTTCCAGGTAGAAGGGCACGCCGGCCAGCTTCGGATGGTTCACCAGGGCCGCCAGGGCCTCGAAGCCGATCTTGCCCTCGCCGATGCGGGCGTGGCGGTCCACATGGCTGCCGCGGTCGTGGGTGGCGTCGTTCAGGTGCACGGCCCGCAGCTTGTCCAAGCCGATGGTGCGATCGAACTCCTCCAGCACGCCGTCCAAGTCGTCCACGATGTCGTAGCCCTCGGCCCACACGCCGGCGCAGTCGAAGCACACGCCCACGTGGTCGGCCAGCTTCACCTGGTCGATGATGGCGGCCAGCTGCTTGAAGTTCGTGCCCACCTGGGTGCCCTCGCCGGCCATGGTATCCAGCAGCACCATGGTCTTCTGGCCCGCCGTAATCACCTCGTTCAGGGCGCCGGCCACATCGGCCAGCCCCTCGTCCACGCTGATATCCATGCGGCTGCCCGGGCGCACCAGATACATCGGCACTTCCAGCTCGGCCAGCTGGGCCAGATCCTCCGCGTAGGTCATGCGGGCGAAGTCGCGCTCGCTCATCTCGGCCGTGGCCGGGTCGGTGTCGTAGGGGGCGTAGGCCAGCACATCGTGGATGCCGTGTTCCGCCGCAAAGGCCTTGTAGGCCGCCACATCCTTCTCGTCCATGGCCGCCTGGTGGCCGCCGCGGGGGTTGCGGGTGAAGTACTGGAAGGTGTTCGCGTGAATGGAGGCGGCTTCCTTCGCCATTTCCAGATAGCCGCGCCGTTTCGACAAATGGCAACCGATGGTCAGCATGATGAATCCTTTCGGTAAAGCGTTCCCAAAAAGCGCGGGGCCCGCGGCCGGGCGCATCTTCGATGCTACCACGGAGGCGTTTTGCCCGTGAAAGCCGCCGATCAACTGTCGCCGTGGCGTTGATGCGATGGTAGAATTGGCCTACCTCGTACTCGCAGCCCAAACGAAACAGAGAGAGGTTTTCGCCCCATGGCACGCTCTCAACTTATTCTCGACCGCTATCGCGTTATCGACCAGGCCGGCGCCGGCGGCTACGGCACCGTGGTGCACGCCTTCGACACCCACCTCAAGCGCGATGTGGCCATCAAGTGCATCGAATTGTCGGAAGACGAAGTGGCCCGCGCCCGCCTGGTGGCCCTGGAGGCCCGCATGGCCGCCGATTTGGAAGACGCCGCCGACGTCGCCGATGCCGCAGCCTCCGCCGAGGTCGGTTCCGGCGCCGACGGCGCCCCGGCTTCCGATGGCTTCCCGGCCGACCCCGCCTTCCTGCGCGGGGTGGACGAACGCCGCCAGGGCCGCGGGACGGCCCGCTCTTTCGCAGGCGCCCGGGGCACGGCCGCCGATGAAGTGCCCCCTTGGGAAGAGGTGCCCGCGGCCGCCCCGGTGTCCGGCGGC
>CANPHS010000179.1 GCA_947573925.1 uncultured Enterorhabdus sp.
CGAACTGGGTGACGGCGGCCAGCACGTCGCATTCCTCACGCCGGCCCGCACCAGCACGTCTTCGTCGAAGCCGACGCCCTGGATGGTGCTGCCGTTGAAGTTGCGACCCAAGTTGGAGAACGCCTCGGCGTTCTTGTCGATGACGCACACGTTGCTGCCGTTGTCCGAGAGCATGTTCGCTAGCTGCGAGCCCACGCGCCCGCACCCCACGACGATGACGTTGCTCATGACGCAATCCTCCCTATAAAAGAAAATGCCTTGCGGCATTTTCTCACATTCTCTAGATCAAAGTCATTTGGTTCAGCGTATCGCGGTACCAGTTGTCATAATTGGGCGGGCAATAACGCTGGGCGAACGCGTAGCTGATGGTGAAGCCGTAGCCCCGGGCGAGCCCCGCCACGTGGGCGCGAATGGCGGTGTCCCAATCGGGCCAGTTGGTCTGGTCCCAGCCCCAGGCGTTGAAGGCCTTGAAGCACACGCGGCCCTGAGTGGATTCAGTGTTGGAAATGGCCGGCGACCAGCGCGGGTCGATGCCCGCTTCCCAAGCGGCCTCGGCGAAGGTGGAGCCATGACCCGCCAGGGGGCTTCCGGCCAGGTAGTTGTCGATGCGCTCGGTCCATTCCGCAATGAAGGCGTCGCGGCCCACGGAGAAGTCCACATCGCCCGCAGGCAGGCTGCCGAAGGTGGCGTAGTACTCGGAGCGAGTGGCGTCGGCCCGGGCGATGGCGGCTTTCTCGGCACGGCGGGCCGCTTCCTCGGCGGCAATGCGGGCGGCTTCCTCCTCGGCGGCGATTTCCTCCACGCCGGCGCTCACATCGCGGGACGAGGCGGTGGAAAGCGACGCCCCCTCGGCCACGTCGTCGACGGCCAGCACCTCGGCGTCGGACTTGTCATCCACGGTTTCGGGGGACACGGCGGCGTTGGCCCTGTTCTCGGCGCTCTGGCGTTCCAAACCGAAGGACGTGGTGGTCACGTCGTGGGAACCGGCCGAAGCCCAATCGAAATTGACGAAGCCCACGGCGAGCAGGGAGAGCACGCACGCAGCGGCCATCGTGAGCACGACGGTCCTTCCGTGAGATTTTCTCCGCTGGGTAACCACAGACATCCTTTCATGACAGCACAAAACAAGCCGCGGGAGCGGCTGCAGCGTGTTGGATTAGGGTGGATGGTTTGCTGCAAGAGGTGCGCTATGTTTTTGACTCGGCTATTTTACCCTAGTTGGCTTCAGAAGGAAAAACGGCGACGGCCGATGTTCATGTTTTGTTCGCTTGACAAACATCGACCGTCACGTACCTGCAGGTTATCGCCGCGAAACGCGCGGTGTTGACGGCGGGTTAGTTGCGGAGGCCTCTCCACAACTTCCGGGTTCGGCGCCCCGGGCCTCTTTTGACTCCTAGTCAGTGGCCGCGGGGGCCGCCGGGGCCTCTTCCAGCTGCTTCACGCGGATGACCGAAATGCGGCTGCGGCGCATCTTCTCCACCTTGAAGGAGAAGCCGTCCACCACGAACTCGTCGCCCACCTTGGGCACGAAATCCAGGGTGTGGATGAGCCAGCCGGCCACGGTCTCGTAGTCGTCGGATTCTTCCAAGGGCCAGCCGAGTTCCACGGCGTCTTCCACGGGGAAGCGGCCGTCGCAGCGCCACTGGCCAGCACCGAGGATGGTGACGAGCTCGCGGTCGCGGTCGGTCTCGTCGTTGATCTCGCCGACGATCTCCTCCACGATGTCCTCCATGGTGATGAGGCCGTCGGTGCCGCCGTACTCGTCCACTACGATGGCCATCTGCATGCGGGCCGCCTGCAGTTCCGACAGCAGGGCCAGCACGTTCTTCGTCTCGGGCACGTAGAGGGGCTCGAACATGAAGTCGGACACGGGGCCGTCGATGCGGCCGTCCATGAGCGGGCCGATGAGGTCCTTGTAGTTCACGATGCCGATGACGTCGTCCACTTCCTCGTGGTAGACGGGCAGGCGGGAATAGCCGGTGCCGCGCATGCGGTCGAGCGCCGTGAGGGCCGGCTCCACGTCCTCGGCCATGATCATGTCCACGCGGGGCTTCATGATCTCGCGCACGGTCATGTCGGCGAGGTCGAGGATGTCGTTGATCATACGCTTCTCGTCGTCGAGCAGCTCGGCGTTGTCAGCCACCATGTCCTTGATCTCGTCCTCGGACACGGCCTCGCGACGGCCCGGCTTGAGGAATTCCAGGAAGCCGGGCTTGGGGGTGTTGTCATCTGTCTTAGCCATGGCGCGTACTTTACCATAAGTTGGGCGGCCGGGGGCGCTCGCGGCCGCTTTTGCGGAACGCGGGCGCCTCCGGGGCCGGCGCCCTATCGGTTGCCGCCGGGTTTGAGCCAGTCGAGCCAGGCGGCGGCGTCCTCCACCGTCACGTCGATGAGGCTCGTGGTGGTGCCGCCCTGGCCGGCGGCCGTGGTGGCCAGAAGCGTGCGCGTGCCGGCGCGGCGCTGGAGCGGGTTGCTGCGGGCGCAGCCGAACTGGATCTTCTGGCGGGGGAAGCTGATGGTGGTGCGCGACAGGCCGCCGTTGCTCACCTGCATGAACCGGCGGTTGTAGGCGAAGCTGGACTCGCGGGCCCAGAGGATCGCGCCCACCAGATCGATGACGAAGAGGATGACGGCCAGGACGCCGAGGCCCATCGCGATCACCGAGCCCACGCCGAGTATGGCCGCATCCTCCGCGTCCAGGGGCAGCATGCCAGCCTCGGCGGCGCCGGTGAGCACCGCGATCCCCACGGCGATCAGGGCCGCGGCCACGGCGCACCAGAAGCCGCCGCCCTGGATGATGCAGCGGCGCACAATGGCGCGGCGCCGGGCCACCTTCGCCACGGGCTTGGGCTCGGTGGGCAAATCGGCGAACTCGGGGATGAGGCCGGCGAGAATTTCCGGCACCCGGTCCATCTTCACGAAGGGGTGCACGACGACGCCCTTGTTCAGCAGCTCGCTCTGGTTCTGGGAGTCGGTGCCGCTGTCGCCCTCCATGGCGTCGATCTTGCCCAGGGACACCTCGCAGTAGCCCATGAGCCGGCGGATGAAGGTCTGGTTGATGGAGACGGACTGCACGCGATCGACGGCGATGCCCTGGAAGGTGTGCTTCATGAGGCCGTACTCCACCTCGATGCGGTTGTCGCGGCGCCGGGCCTTGAAGCCGCCGTAGCTGATGCAGGTGCCCAGGGCCGACAGCACCCACAGCACGAGCACCACGCCCACGAGCACCGCGGCGGCAATGCCCGCGAAGGCGGCCATGGCCTGGGAGCCAGCGTAGCTGACGGCGGCATCCACCACAGAGTTCGCCGCGTCGCCGAACAGCTCGAAGGCCGTGCCCACGAGCTGGAGCAGGCCCACGATGAGGCCGACGAGGATAAGGCCGGCCGAGGTCGTGCCCGACAGGCCCGTGAGGAAGAGCTCCTTGTTGGTGAGGCCGTACTCGTAGGTGACGCGGCCGGTGTTCACGGTGGCACCGGCGAACAGGCCGCCCACCTCGTCCCAGGCCTGGGCGCCGATGTCGAGCACGTTGCCGGGAGCGGCAGCCGGGACGGTGCCGGGGACGGGGGCCGCGGGGA
>CANPHS010000180.1 GCA_947573925.1 uncultured Enterorhabdus sp.
GCATGGCTAAGAAATCGATGATCGCCAAAGCCAAGCGCGAGCCGAAGTTCTCGACCCGTCAGCATAACCGCTGCACCCGTTGCGGACGTCCCCGCGCCTACTATCGCAAGTTCGGCCTGTGCCGCGTTTGCGTGCGTGAATTGGCCAACAAAGGCGAGCTGCCCGGCGTGACCAAGGCTTCCTGGTAAGTTAAGGCACGTTTCAGGGTGTGCCGGCGTTACAGGCGGAGGCGCTACGGGCGCCGACGAACCGAACGCACGGTTCATCACGGATCAAAGGAGAAACACACATGACAATGACCGACCCCATCGCAGATATGCTGACGCGCGTGCGCAACGGCCAGTCTGCCGGCAAGGCGACGGTTTCCATGCCGTCGAGCAAGAAGCTTGTCGAGATCGTGCGCATCATGGAGCAGGAAGGCTACATCCAGCGCTACGACGTCATCGACGGCGAGCCCCGCGCCACCCTTGAGATCACCCTCAAGTACGGCCCGAAGAAGGCCAAGACCATCCGCGGCATCAAGCGCATCTCCAAGCCCGGCCTGCGCATCTACGCCGGCAAGGACGACCTGCCCCGCGTGCTCGGCGGCCTCGGCACCGCCATCATCTCGACGTCCAACGGCGTGATGACCGACCGCGACGCCCGCAAGAAGGGCATCGGCGGCGAGGTCATCGCGTACCTCTGGTAGGAAAGGAAGGGAATCAGCATGTCTCGTATCGGCAAGATGCCCATCGCCGTTCCTGCTGGCGTCGACGTGACCATCGACGGCACCACCGTGACGGTGAAGGGCCCGAAGGGCGAGCTCACCCGCACCTTCCAGCCCATGATGACCATCACCCGCGACGGTGACGAGCTCATCGTCACCCGCCCCGACGACACCCGCGAGGCCAAGGCCTTCCATGGCCTGACCCGCACCCTGCTCCACAACATGGTGGAGGGCGTGTCCGCCGGCTTCTCCAAGAAGCTCCAGCTCGTGGGCGTCGGCTACCGCGCCGCGCTCAAGGGCAAGGACCTCGAGATGCAGCTCGGCTACTCCCACCCCGTGCTGGTGGAGGCCCCCGAGGGCATCACCTTCGAGGTGCCCAGCCAGACCGAGATCATCGTGACCGGCCCCTCCAAGGAGCAGGTCGGCCAGGTTGCCGCCAACATCCGCAAGTGGCGCAAGCCGGAGCCCTACAAGGGCAAGGGCATTCGCTACGAGGGCGAGCATGTCCGCCGCAAGGCTGGCAAGGCCGGCAAAGACTAAGCCTATTCGGTAGCTGATTGAAGGGATTAACCTATGAATAAGCAACAGGAGAAGCAGGCCCGTCTTGCCCGTCGCCATCGTCGCGTGCGCGGTAAGATCTCCGGCACTGCAGCTCGCCCGCGTCTCTGCGTGACGCGCAGCAACAGCAACATGTACGTGCAGATCATCGACGACGTGGCCCACACCACCATCTGCGGCGTGTCCACTCTGGGCGAGGCCTTCAAGGCCTCCGGCAAGAGCGGCGCCACCGTGGAAGGCGCTGCCGAGCTCGGCACCATCGTCGGCAAGTTGGCTCAGGAAAACGGCGTGACGGAAGTTGTGTTCGACCGTGGCGGCCACCTGTATCATGGGCGCGTGAAGGCTCTGGCCGAGGCTGCCCGTGAAGCAGGTTTGAAATTCTAGAAGGGGTTATAGCTTATGGCTCGTAACAACAACCGTCAGCAGGAGAGCACTACTCCCGAGCTGCAGGAGCGCGTTGTCTTCATCAACCGCGTGTCCAAGGTCGTCAAGGGCGGCCGCCGCTTCGGCCTGACCGCGCTCGTGGTCGTGGGCGACGGCAACGGCCGCGTGGGCGTGGGCATGGGCAAGTCCCAGGAAGTGCCCACCGCCATCAAGAAGGGCGTCGAGGACGCGAAGAAGAACATGTTCACCGTGCCGGTGACCGCCGAGGGTTCCGTGCCCCATGAGATCATGGGCGAGTACGGCGCCGGCCGCGTGCTCATCAAGCCGGCCGTTCCCGGTACCGGCGTGCTCGCCGGCGGCCCGGTCCGCGCCATCATGGAGCTCGCTGGCGTGCAGAACGTCATCACCAAGTCGCTCGGCACCAACAACGCCATGAACATCGTGAAGGCCGCCGCCGAGGGCTTGAAGAACATGGAGAGCCCCGCCGAGGTCGCCGCTCGCCGCGGCATCTCCGTGGCCGAGATGTTCGGTGGGAAGGAGAACTAATGGCTGAGACGAAGAAGACCCTGCGCCTCACGCAGGTGAAAAGCCCCATCGGACGCAAGCCGAACCAGGGCCGCACCCTGCGCGCCTTGGGCCTGCACCGCATCGGCGACACCGTCGACCAGGTGGACAATGAGAGCGTTCGCGGCATGATCTTCACCGTGAAGCATCTCATCACCGTTGAGGAGATCTAAATCTTCTCACCCCAATTTGATGGTCTCCGGCGCACTCGAGGGCGAGTGCGCCGTTGCCATGATAGAAGGAAGTTTTGCTGGCGGCGAGCTGCCAGCACCGGCTAGGACAAAGGAAATACCTGGTCGGAAGCGAACAAAGGAGAAAAAGAACCATGGAAATCAAGGACTTGAAGCCCGCTGCCGGCTCCACCAAGAACCGCAAGCGCGTGGGCCGCGGCCCCGCCTCCGGCACCGGCAAGACCGCCGGTCGCGGCATGAACGGCCAGAAGTCCCGCGCTGGCGGCGGCAAGGGCGCCGGCTTCGAGGGCGGCCAGACCCCGCTGGCCCGTCGCCTGCCGAAGCTGCCCGGCTTCCGCAACATCAACCGCGTGGAGTACCTGCCCGTGAACGTCAGCCGCCTGGAGGACAAGTTCGAGGCCGGCGACGTGGTGGACGGCGAGTCTCTGAAGGCCAAGGGCATCATCAAGCATGCCGACGCCCTCGTGAAGGTGCTCGGCGACGGCGAGATCACCAAGGCCCTCACCGTGCGCGTGGATAAGGTGTCCGCTTCCGCCAAGGCCAAGATCGAGGCGGCCGGAGGAAAGGTCGAAGAGCCTTGCTAAGGTCAATTCTTGACGCATTCAAGGTTCCGGAGCTGCGCAAGAAGATCCTCTTCACGCTGGCTATTCTTGCGCTCTACCGCTTCGGCGCCTATGTGCCGGTCCCGGGCATTCCCTTCCACGAGTTTGCCACGGCCTTCCAGGACACCGGCGTGGCCATGACCATGCTGGACCTGTTCACCGGTGGTGCGCTGTCGAACTTCTCGGTGTTCTCCTTGGGTATCATGCCCTACATCACCGCATCCATTATCATGCAGCTGATGCAGGGCGTTATTCCCGCCGTGGGCCGCTGGGCCCGCGAGGGAGACTCCGGGCGCCGCAAGATCACCCAGGTCACCCGTTACCTCACGCTGGGCCTGGGCCTCATCAACGCGGTGGGCTACTTGCTGCTGTTCAAGTCGCCGGCCTACGGCGTGCAGTTCTCCACCGAGGTGCCCGAGGCGCTGACGAACATCATCATCGTGTTCACCCTCGTGGCCGGCACCGCGTTCATCATGTGGATGGGCGAGCTGATCACTCAGCGCGGCATCGGCAACGGCATGTCGCTCATCATCTTCGTGAGCATCGTGTCCC
>CANPHS010000181.1 GCA_947573925.1 uncultured Enterorhabdus sp.
ACGTGTTCCCGTCCCAGATCGAGCAGGTCATCACCGAGTTCCCCGAGATCGCCACCCAGTACCAGATCATCCTCACCACGCGCGGCCCGCTCGATCATGTGGAGCTGCAGGTGGAGACCGAACCCGATTTCCCCATCGACGAGGTGCGGGCCCTGGAGGATCTGCGCAGCCGCCTGGCCGCGGCCCTCAAGAGCAACCTGCAGGTGGCCGTGGACATCAAATTCGTGGAACCGAAGACCATCGCGCGCTCGGAGGGCAAGGCCAAGCGCGTCATCGACCTGAGAGGGGAGAACCAGTAATGATCTCGCAACTTACCGTCTTTCTCGCCAACGAGAAGGGGCGCCTCGCCGCCGCCTGCCAGGTGCTCGCCGACGCAAACATCAACATGCAGGCCCTGTTCGTGGCCGACACGGCCGACTTCGGCATCGTGCGCATCTTCTGCGACACGCCCGAGCGGGCCGCCTCCGTGCTGGCCGACGGGGGCTTCCGCGCCACCATCACCCCGGTCATCGCCGTGTCGGTGGCCGACGAGCCCGGCACCCTCGCGCGCCTGCTCGGCTTCTGCCACGAGTCGTCCATGAACATCGAGTACGGCTACTGCTTCTCCACCTCCGGCGGCCGTGCCATCGACGTGCTGAAGATCGAGGGCGACGGCGCCGAGGAGGCCCTGGCCGCCGCCGGCTTCACGATCCTGTCCCCGGAAGAGGTCTACGTTGTCGATTAACCGCACTGCCCCCGCGGCCCTCGCCGCGCCCGGACGCCTGACCCGCTGGGCGCTCGCCGCCCTGCTGGCCTGCGCCCTGGGCGCCTTTGCGCTCTTCCCCGCGCCGGCCTTTGCCGACGTGCGCGGCACCGACCTCGTGCTGGGGGAGACCGTGGAGGCCCGGGGGCTTCCGGCCCAGGCCTGCCCGAACGTGACGGCCCGCTACGCCCTGGTCATGGACGAGAACGGCACGGTGCTCTTCGCCCGCGACGCCGACACCCAAAGCCACATCGCCTCCATCACCAAGGTCATGTGCGCCATCGTGGCCCTGGATTCCGGCGCCGATCTGGACAGCACCGTGACGGTCACGCCGGAGGCGGCCCAAATCGGCGAGTCGTCGGCCATGCTGCAGGCCGGCGACACCCTCACGTTGAAGGCGGCCATCACCGGGCTCATGGTGTCCTCGGGCAACGATGCCGCCATCGCCATCGCCGACACCCTCGGCGCCTCCATGAAGACGGATGAGGGCCAGACCGCCAACGAGGCTTTCGTGGCGGCCATGAACGCCAAGGCCGCCGAGCTGGGCATGGAGAACACCCTGTTCGCCAACCCCCACGGGCTCGACATCGGCGATTACGACAACGAGATGTACTCCACGGCCCACGACGTGGCCCTCATGTGCGCCTATGCCATGAAAAACGACACCTTCCGCTCCATCGTGGGCGAGGAGCGGGCCCAGATCACGGTGAACCGCACCGGGGGCAAGGCCGTCACCATCGATCTCGTCTCCACCGACTTGCTGCTCGGCACCTACGAGGGGGCCTGCGGCGTGAAGACCGGCTACACCGAGGCCGCGGGCCAGTCCTTCGCCGGGGCCTGCAACCGCGGCGACGGCGACCTGTACGCCATCGTGCTGGGGGCGCCGTCCGAGGCCTCCCGCTTCGACGACGCGAAGGCCCTGTTCAACTGGGTGTACGACAACCGGGTCACCTACGCCTTGGCCCACAGCGACCAGACGGTCCCCATGACCGTGGACGGCGCCACGGTGGACGTGCCCCTCATCGCGGAGGTGCCCTTCACCGCCTGGACCGACAAGCGGGTGAAGGCCACCTTCGCCGACCCGGAGGCCTCGGTGAAGGTGTTCGCGCCGGCCGGCAACGTGAGCCAGGAGCTCGTCTACCGCGACCTGCCCGGCGCCGTGCATGTCGGCGACGTGGTGGGCACGGCCAACTTCTACCAGGCCGGCGAGCTTATCGCCACCCAGGACTTGGTGGCCGTCGAAGACGCGGCCGCCCCCGATCCGCTCCAGACCATCGGCATTTGGTGGGACCGCCTGTGGGCCGGCTTCGGCGGCAAGGAGCTCGTGGCCGCCCCCGTGGTGGAGAACGACACGCCGCTCATCTACGACAAGACGGGCACCCGCGCCGGCGATGCCACGGTGGCCGAGATAGCCGCCGGCACCGCCGGAGCCCCCGCGGCAGAGGGCGGCGACAAGAACGACAACCAAGAGGGCGCCGCAGCGCCGACCGATGAGGGCTCGCCGGCCGGCGGGTCCGCGGAATAGGAGGTAGCCATGACCGAATTGTGCCCCGTTTGCTCCCATCCGGTGGCCCCGGGCGACACCGTATGCGCCACCTGCGGCTTCAAGCTGCTCGGCGCCACCCAGGCCTTCAAGCCGCTTTCCGTGGAGGGCGACTCGGTGCTGGCCTGCGAGAACACCCCCACCCGTGCCGCACTGAACGTGGTGCGGGGCCCGAAGGTGGGCATGGTCTACGGCCTCGGCAGCGAGCCGATCACCGTGGGCCGCTCCCCCCAGTGCACCATCTTCCTGAACGACATGACCGTCTCGCGCATGCACGCCACCATCGAGCCCGAGGGCCCCTGCTACGTCATCCGGGACGCGAACTCCTTCAACGGCGTGTGGGTGAACAACGAGTCGGTGGAGGCCCGCACCCTGCGGCCCGGCGACCTCATCCAGATCGGCACCTTCTGCCTCCAGTACGAGGAGAACTAGGGCCGGCGGCGGAAACGGACCGGGGAAGAGACGAGGGACGAGAGAGACGAGGAACCCATGGAACTGATGAGCGGAAACGAGGCCATCGCCCAGGGCGCCTGGGAGGCCGGGTGCACCATCGGCGCGGCCTATCCGGGCACGCCCTCCACCGAGACGCTGGAGGCCTTCGCGAAGAAGGACGGCGTGTACGCGGAATGGTGCGTGAACGAGAAGGTGGCCGTGGAAGTGGCCCTGGGGGCCTCGGCGGCCGGGGCCCGGGTGCTCGCCACCATGAAGCACGTGGGCGTGAACGTGGCGGCCGACCCGCTGTTCACAGCCGCCTACACCGGGGTGGGGGGCGGCTTCGTGCTCCTCGCCGCCGACGATCCGGGCATGTACTCGTCCCAAAACGAGCAGGACTCCCGCTACTACGCCCAGGCCGCGGCCATCCCGTGCCTCGACCCGGCCGATTCCGCCGAGGCCCTCGCCTTCGCCCGGGACGCCTTCGACCTCTCCGAGCGCTTCGACGTGCCGGTGATGCTACGCTCCAGCGTGCGCATCTCCCATACGAAGACCCCGGTCGAACCCGGCGAGCGCACCGAGCGCGAGCTCGTGCCCTACGAGAAGAACCCGGCCAAATGGGTGATGATGCCCGCCTTCGCCAAGCCGCGCCGCCAGGTGCAGCTTCAGCGCATCGACGCTTTGCGGGCGTGGGCGGAGACGTGCCCCCACAACGAAGTGGTGCGCCGGGGCGACGCCGTG
>CANPHS010000182.1 GCA_947573925.1 uncultured Enterorhabdus sp.
AGGTTCCTTCCGTGATGTCGGCAAAGCCTCCTCGCATGCCAAGCTGAAAGAGCCTGGTCTGCCAGGGGGCTTTTTGTACATCGGCTCCCATTCCAAGGAGAATGCAACGTGGCAGAACCAGTAACCATTGCCGTGGACGTCATGGGCGGGGACAAGGGCCCCGCCGTGGTGCTGCGCGGCGCCCTGAAGGCGCTTCAAGCCGACCCCGACCTGCACCTCGTGCTCGTGGGGCCGGCAGAGGAGGTGGAGCCCTTCGCCGCCGCCCACGACCGCGCGGTGGCGCAGGCCGCCACCGAGGTCATCGAGATGGGGGAGCACCCCGCGGCGGCCGTGCGGGCGAAGAAGGACTCGTCCATCGTGGTGGGCTGCCGCCTCGTGAAGGAGGGCGCGGCCCAGGGCTTCTTCTCCGCCGGCTCCACCGGGGCCTGCCTGGCCGCAGCCACGCTGGTGGTCGGGCGCGTGAAGGGCGTGAAGCGCCCGGCCCTGGGCCAGGTGCTGCCGGCCTACGCGCGGCCGAGCCTGCTCATCGACGTGGGGGCCAACGCCGACTGCAAGCCGGAGTACCTGGTGCAGTTCGCCCAGATGGGCGCCGTGTACATGGAGGCCATCATGGGGGTGGCAAACCCCCGGGTGGGCCTGCTGAACATCGGTAGCGAGGACACCAAGGGCGACGAGTTCGCCCAGAAGGCGCACCAGCTGCTGAAGGAATCGGTGCCCCAGTTCGCGGGCAACTGCGAGGGCGGCGACCTCATGGCCGGCGACTTCGACGTGGTGGTCTGCGACGGGTTCACCGGCAACGTCTGCCTGAAGACCATCGAGGGCACGGCCAAGACCCTCTTCAAGTACGTGAAGGACGCGCTCATGGGCTCCGCCAAGTCGAAGCTGGGGGCGCTGCTCGTGAAGGGCGACCTGGCCGCGCTGAAGGCGAAGCTGTCGCCGGACACCTACGGCGGCACGCCGCTTCTGGGCGTGAAGGGGGCCGTCATCGTGGGCCACGGGTCCTCGAACGAGACGGCCATCGCCAACGGCATCGCCGTGGCCGCCGCCACGGTGCGGGCCGATGTGGCCGGCGTCATCGCCGACACCGTGGGCCGCGCCGCCAAGGCCGCCGCAGCTGCCGCGCCCGCTGCCGCTGCGCCGGCGGCCGATGGGGAAGGGGAGGCCGCGGCCTCGGATGTCGCATGAGCCTCACCGACGAGCAGCGCACCAAGCTCGACCGCGCCCAGGAGATCCTGGGCTACGAGTTCGGCCAGACCCAGTACCTGCTTTCCGCCATCACCCACCCCTCGGCCACCGAGGGGCGGGCGGTGAAGTTCTCCTACGAGCGTCTGGAGTTCCTCGGCGACTCCATTTTGGGGGCGCTCGTGGCCAACGAGGCCTTCCACCGCTTCCCCGAGCTGGACGAGGGGGGCCTCACCCGCATCAAGGTGGCCCTCGTGTCCGGCGCCAGCCTGTCGGAGGTGGCCGAGAAGCTCGGCTTCGCCGACATCATCGTGTTCGGATCCTCGGAGACGGGCACGGGCCGGCGCGGCCTGCACTCCGCCCTGGAGAACGTGTACGAGGCCGTGGTGGCCGCCCTGTACCTGGACGGCGGGGTGGACGCGGCCGGCGCCTTCGTGGAGCGCACCCTCATCCCCAAGATGTCCCCGAGCCTGGCCCGGGAGCCCGAGAACCCCAAGAGCGCCCTGCAGGAGAAGCTGCAGGAGGGCGGCATCACCCCCACCTACAAGCTGGTGGAGACCCAGGGGCCGCCCCACGACCGCACCTTCGTCGCCCAGGTGTACGCCGGCGACAAGGGGCTCGCCCAGGGCGTGGGCCGCACGAAGAAGGAGGCCGAGAGCCAGGCGGCGAAGTCAACCCTGGCGCGGCTGTCGGAGTTCTTCGGCATCGGACTCACCGACGAGCAGCAGGCCGAGCGGGCCGAGAAGGCCGCCGCCGAGAAGGCCGCCCGGGCCGAGGAGAAGGCCGCGAAGGTGGCCGCCCGGGCCGCGGAGAAGGCGGCGCGGGCCGAGGAGAAGGCCGCCCGGGCCGCCAAGCGGAAGCAGGACTAGGGCATGTACCTGAAATCCCTCGTCCTGAAGGGCTTCAAGTCCTTCGCCGACCGCAGCGTGCTGTCCATGGAGCCGGGCATCACGGCCATCGTGGGCCCCAACGGCTCCGGCAAATCGAACATCTCCGACGCCGTTTTGTGGGTGCTCGGCGAGCGCAACGCCAAGAACCTGCGCGGCCAGGCCATGGAGGACGTCATCTTCGCCGGCTCCTCGGGCCGGGGCGGCGCGGGGCTCGCGGAAGTGGACCTCGTGCTGGACAATTCCGACGGCACCCTGCCTGTGGACTACGACGAAGTGGCCCTCACGCGGCGCATGTACCGCAACGGCGAGAGCGAGTACCTCATCAACGGCACCGTGGCCCGGCGCATGGACGTGCTGGACATCCTGCACGACTCGGGCCTGGGCACCGGCACCCATTCCATCATCTCCCAGGGCTCGCTCGACTCCATCCTGCAGAGCAAGCCGGAGGACCGCCGGGCGCTCATCGAGGAGGCCGCCGGAGTGCTGAAGCACAAGCAGCGCAAGGCCAAAAGCGAGCGGAAGCTGGCGAACATGGACGCGCATTTGCTGCGCGCCCGGGACGTGGTGGGGGAGGTGGCCCGGCAGCTGGGGCCCCTGGAGCGCAAGGCCAAGAAGGCCCGCACCTACCGGGAGCTGGCCGGCCGCCAGGCCGAGTTGGCCCTGGCCATCGCCGTGGACGATTTGCGGCACCTCCAGGGGGAATGGGATACCGCCGTCTCCCGCGAGGCGGAGCTGGTGTCCCAGACAGAAGAGCGCCGGGCCGCCATCGAGGCGGCCGAGGCCCAGGTGGAGGCCTTGCAGGAGCGCATTCGCCAGGAGACCCTGGACGCCAGCGACCTGTCGCGGCGCCACCGGGCGGCCGCGGCCGCCGTGGAGCGCTTCGATTCCACGGCCATGATGCTGCGGGAGCGCCGCCGCGCGGCCCTGGCCCGCGCCGGCGAGCTGGAACTTGCCCTGGAGGCCAACGGGGCCAAGGCCGCCGAGGCCGCCGCCGAGCTCGCCCGGGTGGGCGAGCAGTACGACGAGGCCGCCGCCGAGCGCACCGCCGCCGAGAAGAAGGTGGCCGACCTGGACTGCGTCTACCGCGACCTGGGTGCCCGCCGCGGCACCCTGGAGCGGGAGGCCGCGGCCCTTGCGCGCGATGCCGAGAAGATGCAGGGGCAGATGGAGGTGGCCCGGCGCAAGCACGCCGAGAACACCGAGGCCCTCACCCACGGCCTCGCCCACGTGCAGGTGATCGAGAGCCACGCCGCCGAGCTGGCCCTGGAGCTTTCCCGGGCCCAGGCCGAGGCCGAGGAGGCCGGCGCCGCGGCCGCCGAGGCCGACGGGGCGCTGGCGGCGCTCGCGGCCGACGAGGCGGCGGCC
>CANPHS010000183.1 GCA_947573925.1 uncultured Enterorhabdus sp.
GGGCCCGCAGCGCGTCGGCGTAGCGGTGGGCGTTGGCCATGCGCCCGAGCAGCAGCACCATGTCGCCCGGCGCAGCGCCCCCGGCCGCCAGATCGGCGAAATGGGCGGCGACGGTCTCGGCGGCTACCGCCACCGGGTCCTCGGCCATCTCGCCGCGGGCGGGCGCCTGCACCATGGACACGGTGACGCGGGGATGCGCCGGCCCCTCTCCCACCGCGCCATCGAAGAGCGGGTCGGCCTGGCCGTTCACGGCGCCGTGGGCCGCCAGCCGCAGGAAATCGCTGCCGAAGACCGCCTCATGGCCGAAGATGCGCTCCACGAAAGCGAGGATGTCGCCGTGGCTGCGGAAGTTCCAGTCGAGGGACACAAGCCCGTCGTCCCCGTGGCGCTCGCGCAGCTGGGCGCGGTACTCGGTGAACACGTTCACGTCGGCGCCGCGGAAGCGGTAGATGGACTGCTGGGCGTCGCCCACGGTGCACACGTTGGCGAAATCCGGCGCGGACAGACGCCCGATGATGTCCACCTGCATGCGGTCGGTGTCCTGGAACTCGTCCACCATGATGATCTTGAAGGTGCGCCGCAGCCCCTCGGCAATGGCGGGATGCTCGCGCAGCCCCTGGGAGCAGCGGCGCAACAGGTCGTTGTTGTCAAGGCGGCTCGGCCCCTTGAGCGCGGCGAAGGCGGCGTCGATCCGGCAGGCGAGGGCGACGAGCGCCCGCAGCCAGCGCAGCGCCAAGCCGGCCCGCATCTCCTCCTCCAAATCGACCATGGCCTCCTGCCACCAGTCGAAGTCCGGCTTGTCCTTGCCGGTATTGCTGCCGGTGCTCAGGGGAAAGCCGTAGAACACGGCGGCGAAGGCCTCGCGGTCGAAGGCGGCGTCACCGAACCCGGCGCCGTCGTGGGCGTCGAGCCACGCGAGGGCGGCGTCCAGCGCCTCCTGGAGCTTCTCGATGAAAGCCAGCTTCGTCTTGGCCGGCTTGACCCAGGCCGCCGAGGCTTCCAGCATGGCCGTGGCATGGTCGCAGGCGGCCCGTATGAGGGCGGCGGGCCCGGCCACGTTCGCCGCGATGTCCAGGGCGGCCAGCCCGTCGGGCATGGCGTAGACACGGGAGAGCAGGGCGTCGGCCCAATCGGCCACGGTGCGGCCCGCGGCTGCCCCCGACGCGTCGTCGAAGCCGAGGCGCTCGACGGCCAGCAGCTCCCCGATCAGCGGGTCGCCCTCGCGTTCGGCCTCGCCGAGCACCTGTTCGGCGGCCTGGGCCCGCAGATCCCGCGCCTCGGCCTCGCTTATCACCTCGAAGGCCGGGTCGACGCCCAGCTCCAGGGCGTGCTCCCGCAGGATGCGCGAGGCCATGCCGTGGATGGTGGACACCCAGGCGCCGTCCACCTTGAGCGCCTCGTCGGCAAGGCCCTCCTCCAGAAGCAGCCCCTTGATGCGGCTCTTCAGCTCCGCGGCGGCCTTGTCGGTGAAGGTGATGGCCAGAAGCTCGTCGACGGAGCGCAGGTAGGGCGCCCCCTCGCCGGGGGCCAGGGCGAAGGCCACCCGCTGGGTGAGGGTGAACGTCTTGCCCGAGCCGGCCCCGGCCGACACCATGAGCGGGGCGTCGAGGGTGGTGACGACCGAGCGCTGGGCGTCGGTGCAGCGGTCGAGGTTCACGAGAGCCTCCCTTCGCAGTAAACGGCGGGACAGAAGGTGCAGGCGCCGCTGTCGCAGGGCCGCACGGCGATGTCGTCGGCGTACAGGCCCGCGAGCGCCGCGGCTGCCTGCTGCTCCACCGCGTCGAGGTAGGCCTCGAAGTTCAGGGGCACCCGGGATTTCGCGGCGAGGAAGCCGTTGTCGTCGAAGGTGTCGTCGGCGCCGCCGGCCGCGAAGCCCGCACGGCTCTTGGCGCTGTAGCTGAGGTACAGGGCGCCCGCGCAATGGAGGTTCTGGAAGCGCGTCCGCAGGACCTGAGCGTACACGGCGGCCTGAATCTTGCGAGGCAGCGCCGGCACCTCGTCGTCCCCCACGGCCGCGGCGTAACGAGAGCCCACCGACCCCTTGTAGTCGATGACGACGAATCGGTTGTTGGCCCGGTCCACGTCCACCCGGTCGGTGCGGCCCCGCACCAGCACGCCGCCGAAAGGCACGGGCCCATCGTCCCCGATGGCGATCTCGTGGCCGCAGACCTCGTAGCCGGGCGCAAAGTGGGCCTGGCGCCGCAGGCATTCCAGGGCCGCGCCGCGCAGACGCCCCACTTCCACGGCCTCCGCCTTGCTCGTGGTCACGAGGCGGCCGTCCTCGGAATTCCGCAGGGGCTGCTCGGCAAGCAGGCGGTCGAACAGCTCGCCGAAGGCGCCCTCGGCCTCGCCGAGATTCTCGGGCGTGACCCGGGCCACGCCGCGGGCGGTCAGGTCATCGTAGAAGCGGGCGAACACCTGGTGGATGAACGACCCCTTCCCGAGGGCGTCGAAGCCCTCGTCGATGCCGTTCGGCGCCACCCGCTTCTCGATGAACCAGCGGTAGGGGCAGGCCAGGTAGCTTTCCACCGCCGACGGAGACATGACCAGGCAGCGGCGCCCGCCGGCCTCGGCCGTGGGCAGGAAGTCATCCAGGTGCAGCTCCCGCAGCTCGCCGCGGGTCACCGGCGGCCACTCCTTGCGGAAGGCCACGGGCTCGAAGGTGTGGCCGCAGCCGGCCACCAGGGCGTCCTCGCCCCGCTCGACCACGACGGGATCGGTGAGGTGCTCCTCGTACTCGCCGAGCATGAAGGCGGGGTAGGTCTCCTCGCCGGTGCCGTCGCGCTGGCAGAGCACGCAGGTGAAGCGGTGGCGGGCCGCCTCCATGGCCGCGGCGAAACGGCGGCGGGCCGCCTCGAAGGGGTCGTCGCCCACGGGGCAGCCGAGCTTCGCCGCCAACTCGTCCAGAGCGCCGGCGCTGGCGGTCACGGGGAAGGCCGCCTGGGACACGTCGCCCAGGACGACCGCGTCCCAGGAGCCGGCGAGCAGCGAGTCCAGCCGGTCCATGGCGGCGAACTCCACCGTGGCGCCCGGCCCTCCGTCCGTATCGCGCCCCTCGCCGCTCTGCAGCGTCACCGACAGCGACAGGCCGTCGAGCACGGCGGACAGGCACGGGCCGTCCACGACCAGCTCGTCGGCGGCCTCCAGGAGGCCGGCCAGGCTCTCCGCGGCCCGGGCCTCGCGGGCCCACTCGCCGGGTGAGAGGCTCTCGATGGCGTCGAGGCGCTCCCGCACCCGCCCCAAGGCCCCGCGGGCGCCGGCGGCGCTGCCGCCCTCGCCGGACACGAAGGCCGCCAGCGACGCGATATCGCGATAGGTCGCGGAGCCCTCGCAAAGCAGAGCGTCCGCCTCGGCGAAGCCCGCGAGACGATCCTTCCGCAGCGTGATGTTCAGGTTCTGGGCCGTGTACCAGGGCACGCAGGCCACAGGGT
>CANPHS010000184.1 GCA_947573925.1 uncultured Enterorhabdus sp.
GGCCGGCTATTCGGCCGGAGAAACGATCGTTACACCAACATTCGGCACACGATCGGAATAGTTTTTGGAAACGCGAAGCGCAATCGGTCCAGGACATGTTAATTTTCGTTGCTTGCGCGTCCGGGCTACTCTTGGTAGGGTCGGAAACGCACGGAACTGGCAAAGGAGGCGCCATGCTGCGGGACAACTTAAAGCAACTGCGCGAGGAACGCGGCTGGACTCAGGAAGAGCTGGCCCGGCGATTGCACGTGGTGCGGCAAACCGTCTCGAAATGGGAGAAGGGCACCTCGGTACCCGATGCCGACTTGCTCGCCCGCATCGCCGAGCTGTATGGAGTCTCCGCTTCGTCTCTCTTGGACGAACAGCCCATTGCCGATGCGGAGCTCGAGTACGTTGCGACGCAGACGGCGCTTCTCAACGAGCGCCTCGACCACCAGGAGGAACGGCGCCGCGAGATCGTGCGCTACCTCTGCATTGCCGCCGGCGTGCTGGTCGCCATCGTGTTCGTCCTCCTCATGATACGGGGAGCGCCCGTGCAAAGCTCTGATCCCTTCCTGCAAATCACTTACGAAATTGATGGATTGCAGGAATCTGTCGGCATCTGGCTTGACGAGAACGACCTCACGCAAGCCTTTGGATGCTTCGGGGTAGCCGATATCGCAGAAGCGGCGGAATCGCAGGTGGCCTTCGACGAATACGGCCACGTCAGCGCAAGTCGGCTTCAGAAGGCGGTGGAAACCGCCGTCCGGGAAGCCGGCGGCACGGTTGTCTCCATCGAGCGGCACAACTTCCCCGAAAACACGCCTTAGACTATCCGAGAGTCACTTTCACCAGGAAGTCGTCGGGATCGAGGTCTTCCCAGGAGCTGATGAGGAAGTCAGCGCGGGCGAGGAGGTCTTCTCGGGTGCCGGAGAGGTCGTTGTCGTAGATGGCGCCCGTGCGGTAGCCGGCCGTGCGCAGGGTGTCCAGGGCGTAGGTGGCGTCCTCGAAGCCCCAGGTGCGGGCGCGGTCGGTGCCGAGGGCCGTGCGGGCATGGTCGTACACGAGCGGCTCGCGCTTGCTGGTTTGCAGATCGTCCACCGATACGACCGCCCGCATATAGGGGGCGAAGCCGCAGCGCTCGATGCAGGTGGCCAGCATGTCCGGCGGCGTGGACGAGGCCACGGCCATGGGCACCCCGCGCTCGTGCATGGCCCGCACGAAGGCCAGCGCCCCCGGCCGCGCCTCCACCTCGTTCGCGTAGAAGGCCCGCATGCGGTCGAAGATCATGGCCTTCACCGCCGCCGTGCTCTCCCCCAGGCCGCACTGCCCGTGCAAATACGCGCTCGCCTCGTCCAGGGACATGGTGGTGATGGCGTCGGTGTCGGCCTTCGTGAGCGCGATGCCGGCCTCGGCCGCCAGGGCGCGGTCCACCTCGTGCCACGCCCCCATGGAATCCACCAGCGTGCCGTCGCAGTCGAAAATAATGCCGAGAGAGCCCATAGCAAAGCCTCGCTTTCCAAACAAAACGGGCGGGAATCCACGTTCCCGCCCGCATGCAACCAGTCAGTCGCCCGTACTTCCCTACTCTTCAACGCGGATGACGCTGGGGGTGTCCAGCACCACGTTGTCCAGGGCCAGGGCCTCGTCCAGGGCCTCGCGGATGTCGCGCTCGCGGCAGCGGTGGGTGACCACCACCTGGTCCACCCGCTCGGCGCCGGAGCGGCCGCGCTGCACGATGGACTTCACCGAGATGTTGTGCCGCGCGAACACGCCGGCCATGGTCTCCAGAACGCCCGGGCGGTCGGTCACGCTGAAGCGCAGGTAGTAGCGCATGACCAGCTCGTCCATGGGCAGGATGGGAAGCTCGTCGGTGCAGGTGCAGCCCACGATGGGAGCCACGCCCTGCTGAATGTGGCGGGCCACCTCCAGCACGTCGCCCATGACGGCGCTGGCCGCCGCGCCGGCACCGGCCCCCTCGCCGAAGAACATGGTCTCGCCCACGAAATCGCCCACCACGTAGATGGCGTTGAACACGCCGTTCACCGTGGCCAGCTGGTGGTTCTCGGGAATCATGGTGGGGTGCACGCGCACGTCCACGCCGCCCTCGCGGCGATGGGCGATGGCCAGAAGCTTGATGACGTAGCCCATATCGCGGGCCGCCTCGATGTCCACCGGCGAGATGTTTGTGATGCCATCGGTGTACACGTCGTCCAAGGTCACGCGCGAATTGAAGGCGATGGAGGCCAGGATGGCGATCTTCGCCGCCGCGTCGAAACCGCCCACGTCAGCCGTGGGGTCGGCCTCGGCGAAGCCCTTCTCCTGGGCCTCGTGCAGGGCGTCCTCGTAGGACAGGCCGTTGTCGGCCATGCGGGTGAGCATGTAGTTGGTGGTGCCGTTCACAATGCCCATAACCGAGGTGATCTCGTTGGCGATGAGCGAGTGCTTCAGCGGGTCGATGATGGGAATGCCGCCGCCCACGGAGGCCTCGAAGGCCAGCTCCTTGCCGGCGGCCTCGGCGGCTTCCATGACCTCCTGGCCGTGGGTGGCCATGAGCGCCTTGTTGGCTGTCACCACGTTCTTGCCGGCGGCCAGCGCATTCAGCACCACGGTGCGGGCGATGGTGGTGCCGCCGATGAGCTCCACCACGATGTCGATCTCGGGATCGTTGATGATGTTGTTGAAGTTGTCGGTGAACAGGTGCCCCACGCCGTGGGCCTCGGCCTCGGCCGAGGAGAGCGAGCACACCCGCGCCAGTTCCACGTCGATGCCGAAGTGGCGGCGGAAAGCGTCCTTGTGCTTCTGGATGATGTCGATGCACCCACCGCCGACGGTGCCGGTGCCTACCAAGCCGATCTTCACAGCCATACTGCGTCCTCTCCCGAGCGCGAAAAAACTTGCGTAATAGGAGGATTATAAAGGGCCGCAGCGGAAAAACCGCGGCAGGTCGGGGGACGGGAGGGGTATTCGGCGACCTCTGAGCGCCCCATGGAGAACGCGGCCCTTAAGAAGCAGATTCCACTTCAGCAGCAGCGATGCCGGGATGGTACCGGCTGATGTGCGTTGTCTTCTCTGCTTCTTCTGCCGCGTTCGCAGTGGGATCAGCGCTCAGCGGGCGCCGAATACCCCTCCCGTCCCCCGACCTCCCGTCTCTCCAACAGGCCTATTCCGCGAAGATTTCCTTCTCCACGACGAGCTCGTTCTTGATGTGGCCGACGAGCTTCTGCAAGGCGTCGATGCAGTTGGGGCGGATGTCGGCGCCGATGAGCACGTACATGAGGGAATCGCCCACCTCGCAGCGGCCCTCGTTCAGCCACGTGCGCACATAGTAGACGCCCGGCCAGGTGAGCGCCTCGGCCTCGGCGGCGGCCAGGCCTTCGGCGTCGTAGGAGAACTCTACGGCAACCACTTCGCCCAAGCCTTCCACGCCTTC
>CANPHS010000185.1 GCA_947573925.1 uncultured Enterorhabdus sp.
CCTGGCAGTGCTCCACGGTGCAGATCGACTTCAACATGCCCATGCGCTTCGGGCTCACCTACCGCACCGAGGACAACACGGAGGAGACCCCCTGGATGCTCCACCGCGCCATCTTCGGCTCCATCGAGCGCTTCCTCGGCATCCTCATCGAGCACTATGCGGGCGCCCTGCCGCTGTGGCTCGCGCCGGTGCAGGTGGCCGTCATCCCCATCGCCGACCGCCACAAGGAGGCCGCGGCCGAGTTCGCCGGCGAGCTGACCGCCGTGGGCGGCCGCGTGGAGCTCATGGACGCCAACGAGCCCATGAAGGTGAAGATCGCCAAGGCCCAGAGCCAGAAGATCCCCTACATGGTGGTGCTCGGCGACAAGGAGGTGGAGGAGCGCGTCGTGTCCGTGCGCGACCGCGCCGAGGGCGACCTCGGCCAGTGGGACCGCGCCAAGTTCATCGACGTCATCCGCGACGCCGCCATTTAGCCATCTGCGGAAGGGGAAGCCGTGAAGAGGCAATTCACCACCTACGCCGCCAAGATGCGGCAAGCCAATCGGGAGGCGCTCGCCACGGTGGCGGCGCTGTTCGTCATCGTGGTCACCTGGCTTTCCTGGGGCATTGGCCTGGCCGACAGCGACATCGAGCTGTTCTCCACGCCGCTGTGGATCATCGGCGGCTGCGTGGGCACCTGGCTCGTGACGGTGGTCGCCGCCGTGGCCCTCGCCAAGGTCGTGTTCGCCAACTTCAACTTGGACGACGACGAGGAGGCCGACCGTGGATAACTTCTCGCTGGACGGCTTCCTGGAATCGCTGCCCCTGCCCCAGAGCCTCGCCTCCCCTTCCGCCATCGACGCCCTGGCGCCCCTGGCCCCGCTCGTGGCCTTCCTGCTCGTGGCCCTCATCGTGTCCATCGTGGTGCGCGGCCGCACCCGGGCCGCCGGGGGCACCTTCGTGAACCGCTACTTCATCGGCAACCGGGCCCTGGGCGGCTTCGTGCTGGCCATGACCACCATCGCCACCTACGGCTCAGTCAGCTCCTTCGTGGGCGGCCCGGGCCAGGCCTGGTCCATCGGCTTCGGCTGGGTGTACATGGCCGTGGTGCAGGTGACGGCGCTGGTGCTGCTCTACGGCATTTTCGGCAAGAAGATGGGGCTCATTTCCCGCAAGCTGAATGCCGTCACCGTGGTGGACGTCATTCGCGCCCGCTACGGCTCCAACGCGCTGGCGAACCTGTCGGCCGTGGTCATCGTGCTGTTCTTCGCCGCCACCATGGTGGCCCAGTTCGTGGGCGGGGCGAAGCTCTTCGAGGCGGTGACCGGCTATTCCTACGTCATCGGGCTCGCCCTGTTCGGCGTGGCCGTGGTGCTGTTCACCACCATCGGCGGCTTCCGCGGCGTGGCGGTGACCGACGCCCTGTGCGGCATTATGATGCTCGTGGGCATCGTGGTTTTGGCTTGCGGCATTCTGGATGCCGGCGGCGGTTACGAGGCCATCATGCAGTCCATCGCGGTCTACCATCCCGAGATGCTGGAGCCCTTCTCCGGCGGCGCCATGCCCCCGTCGCTGTATCTCACCCAGTGGCTGCTCGTGGGCGTGTTCACCTTCGTGCTGCCCCAGTCGGTGGTGCGCACCATGGGCTACAAGAACACCAAGTCGCTGCACTCGGCCATGATCTGGGGCACCGTCATCATCGGCGCCATGATGATCGGCGTCACCAGCTTGGGCGTGCTGTCCGCCGGCGTGCTCACGGGAGACCTGGCCGCCTACGGGGGCAGCGTGGACAACATCATCCCCGAGGCCATCGTGACGACGCTGCCGCCGGTGGTGGCCGGCGTGGCCATTATCGGCCCGGTGGCCGCCTCCATCTCCACGGTGTCGTCGCTGCTCATCTCGTCGTCGTCGGCCATCATCAAGGACGTGTGTCTGCACGCCTGCGCCGAGCGCGGCATTGCCGTGCGCGAGGGCAAGGTGGCCTTCTGGAGCCAGGCCGTCACCCTGGCTTTGGGCGTGGCCGTGTTCGCCCTCTCCGTCACGCCGCCCGATGTCATTTGGAAGATCAACATGTTCGCCTTCGGCGGCTTGGAGACGGCCTTCTTCTTCGTGCTCGTGTGCGGCCTGTTCTGGAAGCGCGCCAACGCCACCGGCGCCCTGTGGTCGCTCGTGGGCGGCACCGTGGCCTACTGCGCCTGCATGGCCGCTGGCTTCAAGGTGGCCGACCTGCACCAGATCGTCATCGGCATCGCCGTGGCCGCGGCACTCATGGTGCTGGGCACCCTGGTGGGCAAGCAACGGAAGAACGCCCGCATGGAGGTGTTCTTCCCCGAGGAAAAGCCCCAAGCCCAAACTGCCTGAGACTGCGCCACCGCCTCTGTTACTCTTTCCGCCGCTGCGACCTCTTCCGCTTCTGCAACCCCTTTTACCCCTCCTACCCCTTCCGCCTATCCCCACCCCCGGCTCCTCTACCCTGCGTCCCTTATCCGTTGTACGGAATCCGTCACTTTGCACGGGTTGGGGAAAGAATATGCATGCAAAGCGGAGTTTTGCATGCATATGATGTTCGGAACCCGTCACTTTGCACTGGTTCTAAAAGCGATGTTCGGAATCCGTCACTTTGCACGGGGTTCGGACGATTTCCAGCGACACAATGCCCCGGAAACGAAGAGAACCCCGCCTAGGCGGGGTTCTCTCTTGCCGGTGAGGGGAAGCGGCTAGCCGAGTTCGGCCAGCTGGGCGTCGATGCGGGCGAGCTTGTCGGTGAGGTCGGCGAGCTTGGCCCTGTCCTTCTCGATGATCTCCGGGGCGGCCTTGGCCAAGAAGCCCGGGTTCCCGAGCTTCTTCTCGAACTTGGCAGCGTCCTTGGCCACGGCGTCGCGCTCCTTGGCGAGACGCGCCCGCTCGGCGTCGAAGTCCACATGGCCGGCCAGCGTGATGTACACCTCGAGCCCCGAGCCGAGCACCACAGCGCTCTCCGCGGGCTTGGAGGTCTCCACGGCCACATCGAACTCCTCCACGTTGGCCAGCTGGCCGATAAGGTGCGCCTGGGCCAGCAGCAGCGCGGCGTCGGACTCGGCGGCCACCTTCACGGCCACGGGCAGCGCCACCTTGGGCGAGATGCCGTAGCGGGAGCGGGTGGAACGCACCGCGCCCACCACCTCGCACACCATGGCGATGGAGCGCTCGGCCTCCTCGTCCACAAAGCGGGCCAAGGCGGCCGCATCGGGCCACTGAGCCACGATGAGCATGGGGGCGGCGTCGGCCTCCTTGGGCATCTCCCCGTACACCTCTTCGGTGATGAAGGGCATGATGGGGTGCAGCAGGCGCAGGATCTGGCCGAGCACGAACACCAGGTTGCGCTGGCAGGCCAAACGGTCGGCCGGATCGGCCCCCTCGGCCAGGCGGGCCT
>CANPHS010000186.1 GCA_947573925.1 uncultured Enterorhabdus sp.
GAGCAGGTGGGTGGAGGACGACTGGATCTTGTCCAGGTACTCGCGCACCTTCTCTGGCTGGTCCACCCGGCTGCCGGCCAGGGTGGTGAAGCCCACGATGGCGTTCATGGGCGTGCGGATGTCGTGGGACATGTTCGAGAGGAAGGCGCTCTTGGCGGCGTTGGCCCGGTTGGCGGCCTCCAGGGCCTCTTCCAGCAGCGCCCGCTTCTTCACTTCCTCGCGGGTCTGCACGTCCACGCTGCGGAAGCCGAGCACGATGTCGTGGCCGCGGCTCCAGTCGCCGGTGCGCACGGCCGTGGCCTGGCAGTACTCCACCTCGCTGCCGCGGTTAATGCGGTAATTCACGTGAATGCGCGTGTCGCAGGCCAACGCTTCCAGCAGGCTCTCGGTGCTCAGGGCGCTGCGCAGGGTGGCGCGGTCGTCCTCGTGCACGGCGCTCTCCAGGTAGGCGTCGATGCACGGCTCCAGGGAAAGCGTGCCGCTGAACAGGTCGTCCAGATGGCGCATCTTGTCGCCGCTCACGCGCAGGGGCATGCCCTCGCCCGTGTCCAGGTTGAACGAGCACACGATGAGGTAGTCCTCGGACAGCGCGTGGATGAGCTCCTTCTGGTAGCGCTCCTTCTGCACCTCTTCCAACTTCTTGTCGGTGTAGTCCAGAAGGAAGCGCTGGAACAGCAGCTCGCCGTCGCTCTCGATGAGCTTCACATTGCCCAGCACGTGCAGGATGTCGCCGTTCTCGTGGCGCACCCGGTACTCCGTGGCCACGGAATCGCCCACCTCGGTGAGCGTGGCGATGCTGGCCCGCAGCCGCCGCGCGTCCTCGGGCAGCACCGAGGCGGCCACCATGTCGAAGCCCTCGGCCATGAGGCTCTCCTCCGAGGAGTACCCGAGAATCTTCAGGGCCGCCTGGTTCACGCCGAGGATGCGGGAGCCGTCGAAGGAGTGGGTGATGACGCCGCAGTCCATGGTGGTGAAGATAGTCTCCAGCGTGCGGTTCTTCTCCACGATCTCGGTCTCGTAGGCCCGCTCCTTGGTGATGTCGATGGCTACGCCCACGGTGCCCATCACGGCGCCGTCGATGTTGTACAGCGGCGACTTGTAGGTGGTGAGCAGGCGCGTGCCGGCGCCGGTCTGCACCACTTCCTCGGACTCGATGGTGGATTCCGTCTCCATGACCTGGCGCTCGGACTCGATGCAGGCGGGGTCGTCGGCCTCCACGTCCCAGATGTAGGCGTGGCCGCGGCCCTGCACGTCGTCCTTCGTCTTGTTCACCGTGGCGCAGAAGGCGTCGTTCACCTTGTGGTGGATGCCGTCCTTCGACTTGTACCACACCAAACACGGGATGGAGTTGATGGTGGCCTCCAGGTACTGCCGGTCGCGCCAGGCGTCGGCGTCGCGCTTGCAGCGGTCGAGCCAGCGCTCGAAGCGGAAGGCGAATTCCTCCAGGCCAATGGGGGTGATCCACAGGTCGTGGATGCGGTCGAGCCATGGGGCCAGCTCGTCCATCTGGTCACGGGAAGCGAGCACCACCACGCAGGCCCGCTCCTTCTTGCGGGGCAGCGTCTCTGCCAGCCAGCGGTTCGCATCGCGGCCCGTCACGTCCACGAACAGGGCGTCGGCCTCGGCTGACCGGGCTCCGTCGGGCTCGGCCGTGCGCACCACATGGTGGGAGAACGAGGGCCGCGGCGCGGCGGCTTCCACGAATTGGGCGATCTCGTCGGAGAAGCCCACGAGGCAAATGTTGACCGGGCAGTGGTACATGGCGCGCGTCCTTCGAAACATACCGGATGAGGTAACGGCAACGTTACGGAAAGGCAACGTTTTCATTCGCCCTAGTTTACCAAATATACCGTCAACTTTATCTGGGCATTTCATTAAATGCCCGCGTTAGGGCTCAAATTTGCTATAGTGAACGCTCCCGTTCCCCATTCCGGAGGTGCCCGTGTCCCGCGATGCCGCCCAACGCCCCTCAGCCGTCGCCCGCTGCGTGCGGGCGCTGCTCGCCGTGGCCCTGGCGGCCGTGGTCGCCGTGGCCGTGGCGAACATCGTCACCGTGACCGCCACCCGGGGAAACGTGCACACCGTGTCCCAGGTGGCCGCAGAGCTGGCCGATGCGCCCGCCGACGCCGTGGTGGTGCTCGGCGCCAGCGTGCACGCCGACGGCACCCCGAGCGACATTCTGGCCGACCGCCTGGAAGTGGCCGTGGACCTGTACAAAGCCGGCGCCGCCCGGGCCGTCATCGTGAGCGGCGACAACCGCTCCTCCCACTACAACGAGTCCGACGCCATGAAGGCCTTCTGCGTGGAAGCCGGCGTCCCGAGCGAGGACGTGTACGTGGACCGGGGCGGGGTGGGCACCTATGAGTCCATGTACCGGGCCCGCGCGGTGTTCGGGGCCGAGCGCATCATCGTGGCCACCCAAGCCTACCACCTGTACCGCGCCATGTTCACCGCCGACTGCCTCGGCATGGAGACCTGGGGCGTGGCCTGCGACAAGGGGGCCTACGACAACCAGCAGATGTACAGCGCCCGCGAGGTGATGGCCCGCGCCAAGGACTTCTACGCGGCCCTGCTGCACCTGCCCGTGGACACCGCCGGCGAGACCGTCTCGCTGACCGATTCCGGCGATATGCGTTAGGGGGCCGCCGATGCCGAACCTGTCGACCGGATTGAACGCCCTCGTGGCGAAGTGGGGCCCCGAGGCGGCGAGCGCCCTGAAGCGGTCCCGCAACCGCGACCGCTACCGGGCCGCGGTCATGCGCACCTGGCGCGGGCGCCCCGAGGTGGCCCGCCTGGTGCTCATGCACACCAACGGCATCTACATCGCCAAGGACGAGCGCCCCCGCAAGGGCCCCCACCGCGACCGCGACTGGTGGGTCTTCGGCATCTACCTGGACGACCCCCTCGTGCGCACCGAGGTGGACGCCTGGCAGTCGGTGCTGCTCCAGTGCCTGCAGGCGGAAGGACTCACCGTGGACGAGCTGCGCTTCCTGCCGGCGAAGTGGGACATGCGCACGCGCAAGCTCTTCCCCGAGCTGGCCCAAGGCGCCGAGCCGATGCCCGGGGCCGATGGGCCGCGCCGCCGCCCCCTGTCCGACGAGGCCCGCGACCTGGACCGCGTGAAGACGGCCGCTTGGCTCGTCTTCGAGGACGACGAGCAAGCCTGGGCCCTGCTGGAAAAGGTGCAGGGCGCGGCCTTGGAAGAGGTGCGCGGGCGCGTCTCGGCGGGTGCCCCGGGCGCCGGGGGTCGCGGGGTCGCGCGCGCGGGCGGGGGGGCGGGCGGGGGGGGGC
>CANPHS010000187.1 GCA_947573925.1 uncultured Enterorhabdus sp.
GGCATCGGCTGGTAGGAGATCGGGGGAACGCTGCCCCCATCAAAGTCACGCCGTCAACGTACGTCAAATTGGAAAGCGAGTCTTGACTTTTGGGAGGTATGGCTTCTATAATCCAATCAACGACCCGGCGGTCCTGCTAATAGGAACGTCGGGTTTTCCATTAAGTGCGATGTCTTCAACGCAACCAGCCTTTGAAACGAAAAGCGCGCTGGCGAATCCATGCTGTTCGAGCCTCTTCTTCAATTCTGCTAAAAGTGCGCTATCGTTAAGGGCATGATACCGAGCATTGAAAATAAGACGCGGGCAATAAGGGGAGTTGAGTCTTTTCTTGAATTGCCTCTGTGCTTTTCTCACAGCTGTTTCTGCGCTTCGCAAGGTTGTGCCGTTGGGGCTTTTGACTTCCCAAAGTTGCTGATTCATGAGGAGGTCGATGTTCGCATATCCATCAGGTGCATCTTCCGAAAGAACTTCGAAAGAATAATGCGAGAGGATGAGAGCAGCGTGGGCAAAAAGATCGCGCTCGCAATCGACCTTGAGAAAGGCGCTGAGAGGTTTTGAGTAAATAATCGCGCCTTTCTCCGCTGCTGCCGCCAGGAAGGTGACGAGTTGCTGGGTGTCCCATTGGGAAATATCTGTGCTTGAGTTGAGATCGACCATGCCAGCTTCCTTGAAAATGAGAAAATGTTTTAACCTATAATACAATCAAATGTTCGTTAATATAAGTCTTGACTTTCGGAAATGGCGATCTCATTTTTCCTCGAGATGTATAGCTGACAAGTTCATTTCCTGCCCCCTTATTTTGTCATAGTCTGTCCTACATTTTCTCTTGACAAGCTATGACAATCTATGACAGACTATGACAAGAAGAATCCGGCCGATTCTATTCACATCAGAGGAGCCTTGCCGACGCGCGGAGCGCAAGGCGGGGCGCAGGGGGAAGCTGAGCGATCGCGCGGATCTCGTGCGCAGGGCCCTATGCGGTCGTCGCGGCAACCCCGCTATCAGAGGAGGAGAGATGTCGGAGGACAAAACCCCGCACACCAAACTCACCCGCCGAGGATTCTTGAAGGCCAGCGGGGCAATTGGCGCCGCAGCCGCTTTGAGCGGGACGGTGTCGGTCGCGGGCATGGCTTTGGCCGATGGAGGGCTGTCCCAAGGGGGTAACGAGCAGACATTTGTCGGCCAATGTCGCGGCAACTGTTTTTCGGGATGCCCGCTCAAAGTCAAAGTTCGAGATGGGAAGTTGGTGCACACGGAGCATCTCCCGTACCCTGTGCCGGAATACAATCGCCTGTGCGCGAAGGGGTACGGGCATCCCCAGCGCACCTACAGCCCCAAGAGACTCCAGTATCCCATGCGCCTTGTCGGCGAAAGAGGATCTGGCCAGTGGGAGCGTATTACGTGGGAAGAGGCTATTGACGAGATTTGCACGAAGTGGAAGCAGTACCAAGCTGAATCGGGCGATACCTCTATTCTGAAAAATGTGGGCAGCTGCTCTGGATTCAAGACTTTGGGGATGTACGACGTCCTGTTCCAATATATGGGCGGCTCGAGTATTCAATTCGGCTATGATGCGGCGGGATGCATCGCCTTGGAGAAAGTTATCGGGTTTACCGAAACGCTTGCGGGCAACACGGCCGCTTCATCGCATCCTCACGCCAAGACTATTTTGATGATGGGCACCAATGCGGCCGTTGCTCAGCCCAATACGTTCCATTTTCTCCAGGAGGCCCAGAGCAAAGGCGGCAAACTCATTCACATCGATCCCGTCTACGGTCTCACCTCCGCGAAGTGCGACCAATATGTTCGCATTCGCCCGGCAACGGACGCTGCCCTGCTGCTCGGTATGATTCGCGAAGTCATTGAGCAGGGCTGGATCGATGAGGATTATCTCATCACTGCTACGGTGGCGCCCTATTTGGTGAAGGAGTCCGATGGCAAGTTTTTAAGGGGGAGCGATTTGGGCATTGCCCCCATCGAGGGGGCGCCGGATGCGACGGGGCAGGCGACTATGGTCGATCGCATTGTCGTTTGGGATTCCGCGAAGGACGCGTACGGTCTTGTCGGCGAGGTGGCGACTCCTGCCCTCGCAGGAACCTACGAGGTGAATGGCATCAAGGTTTCCACGGCCTACCAGCTGCTCGTTGAAGAAACGAGGGAGTGGACCCTGGAGAAGGCTTCCGAGCTTACCGAGATCCCCGCCGAGGTCATCGCTGATCTGACAAAGCGTTTTGCAGAAGATACTCCGTCTGAAATCTATATGTGCTACGGTCTCAACCAGTACAACGAAGGTCACCGTCCCTACCATGCCGCTCTCACGCTTTTGGCGCTTACGGGCAATTTCGGCAAGGTCGGCGCTGGGTTTGGCGGCCTTGAAGCTGCCATCGGCATGGGCTTCTACAGCTTACCCCAAATGATGATAGCCGATGCGAAGCCATCGGGCCCGGTGGTCTCCGCCGCCGCTCTGGGGACGGTGCTCGACGAGAAGAAACTTGGGGACATCCCCCTGGATGCTCGCAGCGTGTTCGTCTACGCGCATAACCCCGTTGCGAACATGACCGATCGCCTTTCCACTATCGAGACGTACCGGAAGTTCGACCTGGTTGTCGTTGCCGACATGTGGATGACCGACACTATCGAGCAGTGTGCCGATATCGTGCTGCCCGTTTGCGGTTGGTTCGAGCATGTGGACGTCATCGGCGGTGTGGCCGCTCCCTTCATACGATTGCAGGAGAAGGCCATAGAGCCGCTTTTCGATTCACGGGATGATTACGAGATCGGCCGAATGCTCATGGACGGCATGGGCTTCGCCGATAAGTTCACCTACACGCTGGAAGAATACCTTGCCGACACCATGAACAATCCTACGGCCGCCGAGATGGGCATCTCGTGGGATCGCCTTCTTGACGAAAAGGTCATCTATTACGGAGAGTTCATTCACGGCGAGAATGGCGAATTTACAACTCCGACGGGCAAATTCGAGTTTTACGTGGAGAATTGGACGCGTAGCAGCATTTGGGAAGGCAACGATCTGGGTCTGCCCATCGATGAGGAAAGCAATCACCTGCCGCATTTTGCAGTGCCCCATGAAGCGTGGCCCGAAACGGTGGGCGGTTACGAGATGAATCCTCTCGCGGAAAAGTATCCGCTCATTTTTACCTCAATTCGAAACAGATATACGACGCACTCCATGTACGCCGATGTCGACTGGTTCAGGGAGCAGGTTTCCGAGCCCACCATTCGCCTTAGTCCGAAAG
>CANPHS010000188.1 GCA_947573925.1 uncultured Enterorhabdus sp.
CAGGCCTACGACTCCGTGGTCATCAAGGCCGACGTGGAGCTGGGCGGCACCGACCAGCTGTTCAACCTGCTGGCCGGCCGCGAGCTCATGGAGAAGATGGGCCTGGAGCCCCAGGTCTGCCTCACCCTGCCCCTGCTCGAGGGCACCGACGGCGTGAAGAAGATGTCCAAGAGCTACGGCAACTACATCGGCCTCACCGATGAGCCGGGCGATATGTTCGGGAAGGTCATGTCCATCCCCGACGAGCTCATGGTGAAGTACTACCGCCTGGCCTCCACCGAGTCCGTCGACGAGATCGACGCCATCGAGGCGGGACTCGCCGCCGACAAGCTGCACCCCAACAAGGTGAAGCGGGCGCTCGCCCGCAACATTGTGGCCGCCTACCACGGCGATGTGGCGGCGGAAGGGGCCGAGGAGGCCTTCGACAGGCTCTTCAAGGAGCACGCCATCCCCGAGGACATCGCCGAGTTCGCCGCCGACCTCACCCCCAACGACGAGGGGCTCGTCTACGTGGCCCGGCTCATCAGCCAGGCGGGGCTTACGGGCAGCGTGAGCGAGGCCCGCAACCTCATCGACGGCGGCGGCGTGAAGGTGAACGGCGAAGCGCTGGCCCCCAAGGCCTACAACGTGGAGCCGTCCCTGCTGGAAGGGGCCGTCATCCAGGTGGGCAAGCGCAAGTTCGTGCGTCTCGTCTAGCGTTCCGAACGCGGCGCCGGCGGGGGATTGCCGGCGGCGCCGCGACTTTTTTCACCGGTTTTGAAAATTCTTGCAAGGATTCGCGGCTCTGAATCGTGTTGCTTCTAGAGACGGAAGAGAATCCAAGGAGGAACCTGAACATGAAGAAGTCCACGCTCGCCATCGTCATCGCCATTGCGGCCGCCCTGTGCGTGCCCGCCGTGGCGTTCGCGGCCCTCACCCCCAGCCCCCTTGCGACTCCGGTGTCGCAGCCGGGCCGCACCGCCGCCCCTCAGGCTGCGGACCAGCCTGCTGCGCCGGTCCAGGAGGCCCCCCGCGTGGGGCGTGCCCCGCAGCCCGAGGCTGCGCCCTCGACCGATCCGGCGACCGAATCCGAGGCTGCCCCGCAGGCCGATCCCGCGCCCCGGGGCAACGGCGCCCATCACCCCGAGCGCCACAACGGCTCGTGCCCCGTGTACGTCGATGCCAATGGCGACGGCATCTGTGTCAACTGCAACGGCACCGGCACCGCATGCCCCAACTTCCATGACGCCGACGGCGACGGTGTCTGTGACAACGCCGGCTCGTGCCCCAACTACGCCGATGCCGACGGCAACGGCGTGTGCGACAACTACGGCTCCGGCACGGGCAACGGCAACGGGTGCGGCCGCGGCTACATCGATGCCGACGGCAATGGCGCCTGCGACAACTACGGCTCCGGCACGGGCAACGGCAGTGGCGCCGGGTGCGGTCGCGGCTACGTGGATGCCGATGGCGACGGCATCTGCGACAACTACGACAACGGCGCCTGCCCCCGCGGCAATGGCCAGGGTGCCGGTCGTCACCATGGCGGCGGCCACGGCTGCTGGCGCTAGGCCCCTGCCTGTTCCGTGCGCCCTGCCCAGGACATAGAGCAGGTCATGATGCGCCATGGCGATACCGTCTGGCGCGTCTGCTTGACGGCCCTGCGCCACGCCGCCGACGCCGAGGACGCGTTCCAGAACTCGTTTCTCAAGTACGCCCTGGCCGACGACGTCCGCTTCAACGACGACGAGCACCGCAAGGCCTGGCTCATCCGCGTGGCGACGAACGCCTGCCGCGACATGCAGCGCTCGGCTGCGGCGAAGAACCTGCCCCTCGATGAGGAGGCGCTGCCGGTGCCTGCATCCGTCGACCCCGAGACGCAGCCCGATTCACGGGTCCGGGAGGTGCTCGACGCCATGAACCACCTGGACGACCCGCCCCGCACCCCCGTCTACCTCGCCCTCTACGAAGGCTACACCGCCCCGGAAATCGCCTCCCTCATGGAGGTTCCCGTGAACACGGTGTACTCCTGGATCGCCCGCGGCAAGAAAACGCTGAAGGAGGCCCTGCTATGACCGATCTCGACCAGCGCGTCCGCGAAGCCTACGACGCCCAGCGCCTCCCCGACGACGTGCGCGCCCGCACGCTCTCATATATAGAAGCGGTCCGCACGGAACACGATACGGCGGCAACTTCCGTGTCGGCCGCCTCCCCAGAGGCAAGCCCACGTTTTCCCTCAACCGCGACAGCGAACGAATGCTCGCGAACCACCGATGCCGCAACCCCGGGCGACCGGGAGGCCGCTCCGGCGAAGGCCGTCGCCCGGCCGTCCCGCCGCGCACCGAGGCGCCGCCGGTCCGTGTGGCTGGCCGCGGCGGCGTGCCTGCTGCTGGTCCTGGCCGCCTTCGGGGCCTACGGGGTGTACCAAACTCCCTCGGCCTATGTGGACATCGATGTGAATCCCGCTATCGAGCTCACGGTGAACTCCTTCGGCATCGTCATCGACGCCGAGGCCCTCAACGACGACGGCCGCACGGTGCTCGATGCCGTGAATGTGACCCACCGTCCCTACGCCGCCGCCATCGAGATGCTCATGAAGAGCGAGGCCTTCTCCTCCTACGCCACCGAGGACGGCTTCATCGACATCAACGTCGTCTCCGAAAACGATGTGCTGGGGGAGAGCCTGGTGGCCGAGAGCAGCGAGGCCGCGTCCTCCATGCCCTGCGGCCATGCCTGCCAGCGGGCCGATGCCGATCTGCGGGACGCTGCGTCGGCTGCGGGCCTGTGCGTCGGCCGCTATCGTGCCGCCCAGGAGCTCATGGAGCTTGACCCATCCTACACCCTCGACGAATGCGCCGCCATGTCCATGCGCCAACTCCGCGACCATATCGACGCCTGCCACCAAGAATCGGCTGCCGGGGAAGAGGGGGAGGCAGCCTCCGAGGCTACGGGTTCCGGTCACAACGGCAATGGCGGTCACGGCAACGGTCACGGCGCTGGCCACGGGAAGCACCGCAGCGAAGGCGACGCCGTTTCTCGCTAAACACGTTGACGCTGCTGGCTCAGCTTCGAGACGGCCCTTCACCAGGCAACTTATTGCCAAATAAGCGCACTGGGCACCCGCTCCGATCGGTTTTCGATTCCAGGGTGCCCAATTTTTTCGAAAAAATTGAAAATTGGGTCTTGCATTAATTTCTGAAACCGGTATTCTAATCGAGTTGCCTTTTTCGGAAGGCAGCGGGGAAGTCCCCCGAGAGGGGCCTCCCGGGGCCGCGGG
>CANPHS010000189.1 GCA_947573925.1 uncultured Enterorhabdus sp.
TCCATCTCGCGGTAGAGCATGCCGCTCGTGTTGAAGAACCGCTTGAGGGGCAGGCCGCTGCGCTCGTGCCATTGGCGCAGCTCGTCGGCCGTGGGGTTGTCCTCCACGATATGGCGGTCGGTGTAGGCGACGCCGCGCCCGTCGAGCCACTTCTTCGCCTTCTGGCACGTAGAGCACTTCGGGTATTCCAGGAACAACACGTTTGCAGCGGTGGCGCTTGCGGGCATGGGGCCTCCTTGGGTCGGCAGAACAGGTTGGCACGGAGCTTGTTGCGCGACCCATGGTAGCAGAGTTTTCCTCGATATCGTGACCGTTGACGTGAAGATGCCGCGTAGGTTCGCGCGGCCGTTACAATAACGGCGAATGCGATTGCGGAAGGGGGTGCGCCGTGTGCCATCGGTTTGAGATGCTGAGTGGGGAAGAGGTCGGTGCCGTAGTGGACTGGCTGCGGGCCGTGCGGCGGGCGATGGCGGGGCTCGGCGGCGCGGCTGCGGCTGATGCGGGCGGCGCCGTGGTGCCGCCCACGTTCGGGCGGCCGGCGGAGTTTCCGCTGGAAGCGCTGGAATGCTACCCGGGGCGGGAGTGCCCGGTGGTGGTGACGGAAACGGCCGGCAGCTGGCCGACCGCGACTGCCGAGGGCACCGGAAGTTGGGATGTCGATGAGGCGCCCGGAGCGAGTGGCGACCTCGCGTGTGTCAACCTCGTGTGGGGCGTGGACGTGCCCTGGCAGAAACCGCTCGTGTTCAACGCGCGTATCGAATCGACCTTGGCCGGCTCGGGTATGTGGCGCGAAGCCATGGCCGAGGGTCGCTGCATCGTGCCCGTGCGGGCCTTCTACGAGACGCGGAACGTGGCGGTGCCCGACTTTCGCCGCGAAGGCGACCACGACGTGGAGCAAGGCGTGCTGCCGGGGGAAGAAACCGCCCCGAAACGCCCGCGGGGCAGGCGTCCCCAGTACCGGTTCGCGGCCACGGGCGGCACGGCGCTTTTGCTGGCGGGGCTGCGTATAGGCGACCGCTTCGCCCTCGTGACCTGTGAGCCCGATGCCGTGGTGGGGGCGGTGCACAGCCGCATGCCTTTAAGTCTCACGGCTCCCGAAGCCCTGGCCTGGCTGAACCCCACCGCCGATGCCCGCGCCCTGCTCGCCGCCCATCGCCCTATTCCCCTCACCGCCGAAGAAGAAGCCCCGCGCCCCAAGGCCGCCCCCGACTCCGACCAGATGTCGCTGTTCTAGCCGAGCAGCGTCCATCCCGCTGCGGGGTGACGAACCATCGAATCCGATACAGCGTGCTCCCTCGTGATTTTAGCGAAGGGGTCATGTTCTGCACGAAAAATCGAGTTATCAGCGCCCGAGAGGGCGTTTGCATCTAAGGAAACTCAGGGTATACTGCACCGACCTGGGGTTTTGCAGAACAACCTTTGCCTCATGATCGCGCCGTCGTCTTCTAGACGCTGATAACTGCAATTTTGGCGACATTTTCGCCGCGCTCGCGAAAACAGGTGCGGAATTTAACTCGGCCGCGGGCTCATGAGGTGCTCGACGCTGTCCAGCGTCATGAGACCGAGCAGCTGGGCGGCCTCTTCCACGGGCACGGTCTTGCCGCGGCGCACCCACTGGCGGTAGAACTCCAGGGCCATGTTGCGGATGAGGGCGCACACGAGCTCTTCCGCGTCAGCCGTCATGCCCTCGCGCCAGAAGTCGTCGTCGGCGAAGGAGCGGTAGCGGGTCATCTGGGTGGCGTAGATGCGCTCGCCGAAGTCGTACAGGTTGGGCGAGCACACCAGCGACTCGATCATGGGCGGCTGCGCGGCCAGGTAGCGGAAGAAGCGCCGGGCGTGGCCGTCCATGTCCCAGGGGTCGTCGACGGCCTTCTCGTGGTGCTCGAAGAACTCGTTCATGAGGTCGTTGGTGATGTCGTCGTAGAAGGCCTCGATGGTCTCGTAGTGCAGGTAGAACGTCTTGCGGTTCACGCCGGCCCGCTCGGTAAGGGCCTTCACGGTGATCTTGTCGAGGGTGTCCTCGGCCATCAGCGCTTCAAACGCCGCGCGTAAGGCGTTGCGCGTGCGCACGACGCGCAGGTCGCTTGTGTTTACCATCGGCCCTCCTCGGCGATTCCCTGCTTTTCACCGTTTGCATTGTACCCACATCGCCGCCTTCCCGCCGCCCTGGTTAATGCCCACTTTTCGGAAAGTGGGGCATAAGCCCCGCGCTGCCGCATGTGGGCAGTGATTTTCCCGGTGGCGCTCCGTACACTGCCCCTCAGAAACCCATGGGGCCAGGGATGAGGCCCGGGGAAGAGAAGAGAGCAGGAGGAAACCATGGAGCAGAAACGGAACGAGGCCGCGAGCGCCACTGCCGCGAGCACCCCGTGCGCCGCGCCCGCCACGGATGCCACAACCGCAGCCGCTGTCACGCCGGTCGCAGCCACTACCGGCGCCGCGCTCAGCCGTCGCGGCTTCCTGAAGGCGGCTGGTGCCCTGGGTACGGTGGCCTTCGCGGGGGCCAGCCTTGCGGGCATGGCCGGTTGCGCGAACGCCACCGCCGAGGCCGCCCCGGCCGCCAACGAGACGCTGGCCTACACCTACCACAACGAGCACTGCCTGTGCAACTGCATGCTCCAGTGCACCGTGCGCGACGGCCGTCTGGCCATGATCCAGCCGCGCCCCAACGAGGATCATCGCTTCCAGAACGTGTGCCTGAAGGGCATCTCGGAGGTGCAGAATATCTACGGCGACGCCCGCATCCCGTATCCCATGCGGCGCACCGGCGAGCGTGGCAGCGGCCAGTTCGAGCGCATCACCTGGGACGAGGCCTTCCAGACCATCGCCGAGAACTTCAAGGCCATCCAGGACACCTACGGCAAGGAGGCCCTGTGGATCCAGTTCTCCACCGAGGCCTCCCAGCGCTTCCCACCGCTTTTGGCCAGCGTGCTGGGGGCCCAGGCCGGCGGCATGAATGGCTACGACATGGGCCAGGGCAACGGCCAGTTCTTCGCCTTCTCGCCCTGGATCGGTATGTTCGCGCCGAACACTATGTGGGAATGGCCCGAGGCGTCGGTGGTCATTCTGGCCAACACCAACCTGGTGGAAACGAGCCTCACCTGGTCGCGCGGCATGCTGGATGCTCAGGAGGCGGGCACGAAGTTCATCTGCCTCGACCCGCGCTTCAGCCCCACGGCCGGCAAGGCCGACCAGTGGGTGAACCTGCGGGCCGGCACCGACCCGGCGTTCTTCCTCGGCATGACGAAGT
>CANPHS010000190.1 GCA_947573925.1 uncultured Enterorhabdus sp.
CCTATCGAGCGTCTGCTACGGCAGGCGCTCGTTTTTTTTGTATAGTCCGCAGAGGATCGAACCCCGTGAGGGGCGAACAGCCCAGTGGGCGGTTCGCGGCTGAGGCCGAAGGCCGAAGTCCCGAAGACCTGCGAAGCAGGGCTTCCGCATCCCCCTAGGCTCCACCAAACTTATTACGACCGCCTTCGGGCGGTCGTTTTTTATTGACGCTGCGGGTCCGACAGGCACCTGGCCTTCGCATTCAAAGCTTGCCTTCGCATTCAAAGCTTGCCTTCGCGTACCTTAGTACGCTCAGCCGCTTTTCAAGCGAATTCCAGGCACCTGTCGAACTCTCGCTGACTTCCTTGGGCGAACCTGGGCTACAAAAAGTCATAGATGCGAAGCTTAAACCCTGTTTTCGCAGGTAATCGTTGAGTTTGTTGCTGTAGTTTTCAGGTTGTTTACAGGAATGTGTGGGTTTCGTTGGAGGGGTGTGCGGTCTTCATGGTTTGCCCTTTCGGGTGGTTTTTTTGGGAAGAAGCGGGTGAAATAATAGCGCCCTGACCACAGGAAAGGTACACTATCTCGCTACGCCCTGGCGACGATGGGGCACAGGGTCCGGTTTGGGAGGGCCGTGCTTTGTGGCAGACAGGGCAAGGATGCGCGCGCATGGGGCGTGCGCAGTGTCAGGAAAGGTAGAGGGATACATGAAGTTCACCTCGTTTATGAAGAGCTCTGCGCTCAAGCGCGTGGGTGCCGTGACGCTCACGCTGGCCTTGGGTGCCGGCATGGTCGGCTGCGGCGGTTCCGGCGCCGGCGGCGCCGTGGCTGCCACCGTGAACGGCCAGGATATCATGGAGCAGACGGTCACCGACTACGTGGCCACGTTCCGCGCCGACAACGGCCTCGATTCCGACGAGGCCTGGGGCGATTGGATGGTTTCCAACAACTACACCCCCGAGACCGTGCGCGAAGAGGTTATCGAGTACTACATCAAGCAGGACCTGTACGATCAGGCCGCCGCTGAGTACAACGTGGCCGTCGAGCAGGCCGACATCGACGAGGCCATGGCCCAGACCAAGGCCATGTTCGAAAGCGAAGAGGCCTTCCAGCAGGCCCTGGAGGCTTCCGGCATGACCGAGGAGACCTACATCGAGACCAACCTGCGTCCCCAGCTGATGGAAACGAAGTTGGCCGACGCCGTGGCCGCCGCCGAAGGGGAGCAGGGCGATGATGCGCTGCTGGCCCAGGCTCAGGCCACCAGCGAGCAGTTCAACGGCGCGAAGCGCTCCAGCCACATTCTGCTGACCGCCCAGGGCGACGAGACCGACGAGGCTCTGCAGGCCCGCGCCCAGGAGCTGATCGACCAGATCAATGCCGGCACCATCTCCTTCGAGGATGCCGCTGCCCAGAACTCCCAGGATACCGGCAGCGCCGAGAAGGGCGGCGATGTGGGCTGGAACATCCTGAACAACTTCGTGACCGAGTACACCGACGGGCTGGCCTCGCTGAACAAGGGCGATATGACTGCCGCCCCGGTGAAGAGCGAGTACGGCTACCACATCATCAAGTGCACCGACGTGTTCGAGGTTCCCGAGGGTGGCATCACCTCCCTCGACCAGCTGCCTGAGGAATTCGTGGCCGTGCTGCAGAACATGCAGTCCGCCACGAGCGCGCAGAACTTCACCACCTGGTTCCAGGAGTACCGCGACAAGGCGGAAGTGACCATCAACCCGATGCCCGAGGGCCTGCCCTACGCCATCGACATCGAGCCCTACAAGCAGAAGGCCGAAACCGAGCAGGCCACGCCCGAGGGCGATCAGTCGACCGACCCCACGGCCCAGGACGGCCAGGCCGCCGCTGAGGGCGACGCTGCCCAGGGCGACCAGGCTCCGGCTGAAGGCGATGCCGCTGCTGGCGACCAGGCCGCTGCCGAGGGCGACCAGGCCCCGGCTGAGGGCGATGCCGCCGCCGGCGATCAGGCTGCCCAGGGCGATGCCGCCGCTGGCGACCAGGCCGCCCAGGGCGATGCCGCTGGCGATCAGGCCGCTGCCGAAGGCGACCAGGCTGCGGGCGATCAGGCCCCGGCTGAGGGCGACCAGGCTGCCCAGCAGTAACAAAGGCGGCGGCCCCCAGCGCCCCGCGCATCAATGCGCATGCAGAAGACCCGCGTCGAATGGCGCGGGTCTTTTTTTGTCACGTCTGTCGTCACCCGTACGCCACGCGATGGCGAGGTCGCCGAGCGACGAAATCGACACTCTTTCCCATCCATATGGCTGTCATTGCCCTGTCAAATTCGCTCACAGTGGAAAAACCTCCCTATAATGGCTTGCAAGCAGTGCGGTTTTCTGGAGCGACGGCTCTGTCGGCCGCCGGCTTCCCAAAGAGGAAGCGGCGCGGTCGGCCCGTCGGTCAACCCACTGCGCATGGTTTCCGGAGAGACGTTGAGAGACACAGTCTCACCTTGGGTAACGTCTGGGTAACGTCGTTGTTTACTGACTGTTACCTATTGAATGACATTCTGAAAAGTTATACAATTAAATATTAAGTTCATACTGCCCGAACTGCATCTTCAAAGGGAAACAACCTTTGGACGTACGAGGAAAGGGCCTGGGAAAACTGTCCCTTCACCTCGTATTTTGGAGAGATAGAGGAAGCGAACGAGGATGTTGCGAAACATGGCGAAGATTAAACGGAGCCGAACCATGGGAAATACTACGCAAAATCATCAGAATTCGGAAACGCCCGACCGGCAGCGGGAGGGAAAAGCCGAAGCCACAGCGGTACGCCACGATTCCGATGCCCACTGGCACACGCAGGTACCCGCTGCGGGCGGCCCCGTGAACTCCTTCGCGGCGAAGCCCTGGGCCCGGGTGCTGTCGGTGTGTCTGTCGCTGCTGCTGGCCCTGACCATGTTCGACGCCACGGCGTTGACCTCCTACGCCGACGAAATGACCGATGCGGAAACGCCCATGGCCGACACGGCGGGCGAGGCTGCCGAGTCCGACGCACCGGAGGCCAAGGAGCCCGATCGCGCCTGGGCGGCCACCTTGCAGGCCCAGGCTTTGGACGCCAAGGTGCTCGAGAGCCTGGCGCCTCAGAAGCTGACGGGGGCCGCCGAGGTGCTTCCCCAGGTTACGGCGGCCACGGAAGGGGTGAAAGACCCCGCCGCGGCCGGCATTGCCGACCGCCTGCAGCCGACGCTGGTGGTGTCCGGGGTGCCCTACAGCGCCACGGAGGGCCGGTTC
>CANPHS010000191.1 GCA_947573925.1 uncultured Enterorhabdus sp.
TAAAGGCACCTTTCTCGTGCAGCTCGTGGTTCCATGATAGGCGCTCCGGCGTCCCCGCGGCGGCCCGGCGCGCGCATTGAGGGAAATTCGTTTACCCGTCATTTGGAGCGGATGCACAACTTAGGGTACAATAGCGGACATGACTGATTTGACCCACAGAACCCTCACGGCGCCGGCCGAGGTGGACATGGCGCTCGTGGTGGGTGCCTCCGACGAGCTGCTCCGCCAGATGGAGGAGGCCTTCGATGCCCGCATCACGGTGCGCGGCGACGCCATCGCCCTGGAGGGCGACTCCATCGAGGTACAGCAGCTCACGGCGCTTCTCACCGACCTGTTCCGCCGGGTGCAGCAGGGCGACACCCCCGACGCCGAGGGCCTGCGCCACGCCATCGAGCTTTTGCGCAACGCGGAGTTCGCCCCATCGGCCCTGCGCGACGACGTGCTGCTCACCTACCGCGGCCGGGCCATCCGCCCGAAGACCGCCGGCCAGAAGGCCTACGTGGACGCCATCCGCCGAAACACCGTCACCTTCGCCGTGGGGCCGGCCGGCACGGGCAAGACCTACCTGGCCATGGCCATGGCGGTGGCGGCCCTGAAGCGCAAGGAGGTGGGCCGCATCGTGCTGTCGCGCCCCATCGTGGAGGCCGGCGAGAACCTCGGCTTTCTGCCGGGCACCCTCTTCGAGAAGGTGGACCCCTACATCCGACCCCTCTACGACGCGCTATACGCCATGTTCGATACCGAGAAGGCCTCCGCCCTCATCGAGGCCGGCGTCATTGAGATCGCCCCGCTCGCCTTCATGCGCGGCCGCACCCTGAACGACGCCTTCATCATCCTGGACGAGGCCCAGAACACCACCCCCGAGCAGATGAAGATGGCGCTCACCCGCCTCGGCTTCGGCTCGAAGATCGTCGTCACCGGCGACATTTCCCAGATCGACCTGCCGAAGGGCGAAAGCGGACTTGTGCAGGTGCGCTCGGTGCTCGACGGCATCGACGATATCGCGTTCTGCGATCTGACCGGCAAAGACGTCGTGCGCCATTCCCTGGTGGCCACTATCGTGGCCGCCTACGAGCGCGCGGACAGAAAGGCTTGACACCCATGGACATCCTGATCACCTTCAACCACGGCGAAGACATGCTGGCCGAGCTGCCCCTGGCCTCGCTCGCGCAGTTCGTGCTGAAGGACGAGGGGAAGCCGGCGAACACGGAGGTGTCCATCAGCTTCGTGGACAATGCCACCATCGCCGAGCTGAACGAGCGGTTCCGCGGCATCGAGGGCCCCACCGACGTGCTCTCCTTCGAGTGCGACAACATCGCCGACGACATGACCGCCGCCGACGGCGAGGGCTGCCTCATCTACGAGCTCGGCGACATCATCATCGCCCCGGACGTGGCGGCGGCCCAGGCCGACGAGTACGGCAACTCCTTCGAGCAGGAGATCAGCCTCCTGCTCGTGCACGGCCTTCTGCACCTGTGCGGCTACGACCACATCGTGGACGAGGAGGCTGAGGTGATGGAGGCTCGCGAGAAGGAGCTGCTCACGGCCTGGTCGGAGCGCGACCTGCCCCCGCTGGACGAGAATCGCTAGCCGTGGACGGCGACCGGGAAGAGGCGGCGGAAGCCGGCAAGGGCGCGTTTGCGCCGGATGCCTCCGAAGCCGCCCGCGCGAACGCCTCCGAGGATCCGCGCGGGGCCTGCGGCTGCAACGACCGCCTCATGCGCACGGCGGCCGACAGCCGCTCCTGCGGGGACGGGCGCTTCCCGCTTCTGTGCGCCTTCCGGTGCGCGGGCGCGGGCGTGGCCTACGCCTTCTGCTCCCAGCGCAACCTGAAGATACAGCTGGCCTGCGCCGCGGCGGCCGTGGCTGCCGGATTCGCCCTCGGCATCTCCCGGGCCGAATGGCTCGCCATCGTGCTCGCCATCACGGTGGTGGCAACGGCGGAAGTGGTGAACACGGCCGTGGAATCGGTGACCGACCTGGCCAGCCCCCAATGGCACGAGCTCGCCCGGGCCGCCAAGGACGCTGGCGCGGGCGCGGTGCTCCTGGCCAGCGCCGGCGCGGCGGTCGTGGGCCTCATCGTGTTCCTGCCGCACATTCTGGATATGCTCTGACCCTTTCCGAAAGGACATTCATGGATCTCGACGCCTACTTCGCTGAAAACCCCATGGGGGGCTCCTTCCCCACGAACCCCGGCTTCAAGAGCGGGTTCGTCACGCTCGTGGGCCGCCCCAACGCGGGCAAGTCCACGCTTTTGAACGCCATCATGGGCAAGAAGATCGCCATCACCTCGAACACCGCCCAAACCACCCGCCACCGCTTCCGCGCCGTGCACACCACCGACGAGGCTCAGATGATCATCGTGGACACCCCCGGCCTGCACAAGCCCAAGGATGCCCTCGGCGAGGAGCTGAACACGAGCGCCATCAAGGCTTTGGAGGACGTGGACGTGGTGGCCATGCTCATCGACGCCTCCCAGCCCATCGGCCGGGGCGACGAGTGGGTGGCCGAGCAGGTGCGGGCCGCGAAGGGCTCGGCGAAGGTCTGCGTGCTCTCCAAGACTGACCTGGCCTCAGACGCCCAGATCAGCGCCCAGCGCGAGGCGGCCGAGGCGCTCTGCGACTGGGACGCCATGGTGGGGCTCTCCTCGGCCACGGGCCGCAACGTGGACGCCTTCGTGGAGGAAGTGGAGTTCCTGCTGCCCGAGGGCCCGGCGTGGTTCCCCGCCGACATGGAGACCGACCAGCCCCTGGAGGTGATGGTGGCCGAGTTCATCCGCGAGAAGGTGCTGCGCAACTTCTTCGACGAGGTGCCCCACGCCATCGGCGTCGGCGTGGAGGAGATGGAATTCGAGAAACCGAACCTCTACCGCATCTACGCGGTTATCTACGTGGAGCGCGACAGCCAGAAGGGCATCATCATCGGCAAGCGCGGGGCCGCCATCAAGCGCATTGGCACCGAGGCCCGGCGCGATCTGGAACTGCTCCTGGGCGCGAAGGTGTTTCTGGATTTGTCCGTGAAGGTGAAGAAGAACTGGCGGCGCGACGCCAATCAAATTCGCCGATTCGGTTACGGAGAAGGTTTGTAGGGCCCCCTTCTGCGCTACAATTCTCCTTATCTGCGTACACGATGAGGAGAGCCGTCGATGAAATGCCCCCATTGCTCCTTCGATAACAAAGACGATGCCGCCTTCTGCGAGCAGTGCGGCCATGTGTTCCTGT
>CANPHS010000192.1 GCA_947573925.1 uncultured Enterorhabdus sp.
GGCGAACTGCGTGGCCCAGTCGATGACGTCCTGCTGGGTGTAAGGGATGATGACCGGCGTGCCCGTGGTGCCGGAGCTGGAGTGGATGCGCACCACTTCCTCGTCGGGCACCGCCTGCAGGCCGAGCGGGTACACCTGGCGTAGGTCGTCCTTCTCGGAGAAGGGCAGCTGCTCGAAATCGGCTTGGGTGCGCACGTCGGCGACGTCGATCCCCTCGAACTTCTTCGCGTAGAACGGCGAGCGTTCCTTAATGGTTTGCAGCTCGTGGGTAATGAGGTCGAGCTGTTCGGGGGTCATCTCCATGGGCGCGCGCATCTCCTTAGGGCATAGCTTCTGTGAGTATGCTCCATTCTAACAAATTGGCAACGAAAGGCACCCGTGATTCATGACTTTCTCGCAGAGCGAAAACCCGAGGTCGCCAGTGGAAAGATAACCCGCAACCTCAGCGATTGCCCACCCGCCAACAAGAGGGTGGCGGAATGGGAGCGCCCCGCGCTTGATGGGGGAAAGCGATGCAAAAATCCGTCACTTTGTACGCCTCGTTGCGGAAAACCTGCACGCACGGGGCAGCTTTGTACGTTTCGGCCGCGAAAAGTCGTGCAAAGTGACGGATTCCGGGAGGAGAGGGTGCGGGTCGGGGGTCGGGTCGCACCGGCGGGTTGGTGCGGGGCGGGGGCTACTCGGCTGCCAGTTTGTAGCCAACGCGCCAGACGGTGAGGAGGTAGCGGGGCTCGCTGGGGTTGTCCTCTATCTTCTCGCGGATTTTGCGCATGAACACGGTGATGGAGTTCTCGTCCACCTCGGCCACGGGGCCCCACAAATGCTCGTAGATGCGGCGGCGCGTGTACACCTCACCGGGGCTTTCGGCCAACAGCGACAGAATTTCGAACTCCTTGGCCGTCAGCGGCACCGCCTCGCCGCGCAGGCGCACCTCGTACTGATCGAAGAGCACTTCCAAATCGCCCACACGGCACGGGGGCCGACGTGCGGGAGCAGCATCGGCAGCGTCCACCACCCGGGCATGTTCCAAGTTGTCGCGGTGGCGGCGCACATGAGCCTCGATGCGCAGCAGCAGCTCATCGGCAATGAAAGGCTTCGTCACGTAGTCGTCGGCACCGGCCTTGAACCCGGTGCTCTTGTCCACGATGTCGTTTTTCGCCGTGAGGAAAACGACCGGAATGCGCCGCCCCTCCTCGCGCAGGGCGCGACACACGTCGAAGCCGTTCATGCCAGGCATCATCACATCGAGAAGCAGCAAATCGGGCCGTTCCTCGTCCAGCACGCGCAGGCCCTCCCGACCGCCCAAAGCTCCGCAGAACTCGTAGCCGGCCTCTTCCACGATGGCCCGCAGGCTGTCGTGAATACCCGGATCGTCGTCGATAAGCATTACTTTGATGGGCTGCATCATGATCGCTCCCCTTCTGTCTCGTTCGCGCCATCGCCGCTCGCTACGGGGGGTTCCATCGGAACCGCCGCCCCAGTCACGGGAATGCGCACGGTGAATGCGGAACCGCAGCCGGGCTCGCTTGCCACGGTCACGCTGCCGCCGTGCATTTCGGCGTACTCCCGTACAAGGGCCAATCCCAGCCCGGTTCCGTTATAGCGCCGGGTAGACGACGAATCCACCTGGACAAATTTCTCGAAGATGCGTTCTTGATCGGCGGCCGCAATGCCAATGCCCGTGTCCGTCACCGTAAGCCACACCTCGTCGGCTTCGCCTTCCTTTGTCGCGGGATGGAACGTCGCCGCCACGCCCACGCTGCCGCCATCGGGGGTGAACTTCACGGCGTTGCCGCACAGGTTCTGCAGCACGTGCACAAGTTTGTCGAAGTCGGCCTGCACCAGCGGCACATCGGGAGCCACCTCCGTCGAAAACGCCAGGTGCTCCTTGGTCGCCAGCGGCCCGACGGTGGCCCGCACCATGCCCACCACGTCGCCTATGTCCACCACTTCCCGGTTCAGTTTCACGCGACCCGCATCGAGCCGGCTCATTTCCAGGATGTCGTTGATCATCAGCATCAGGGCCTGGGAATTGGCCTCGATGCCCGACAACGCCCGAGCTTCCTTCTCGTTGGCCGGCACCACCGACTTGTTCAGCAAATCGGCGAAGGCCACAATGGAGGTAAGCGGCGTGCGCAACTCGTGACTCACCATGGAGAGGAAGTCCGACTTATACTGGTTCTCGTCCACCAGCTGGGCATTCACCGACTCCAGCTGGCGACGTTGGCGCTCCAGCACCTCGTTGGCCGCCTGCAGCTGCTCGGTGCGGTCGGCCACCTCGTCTTCCAAATGCGCATAGGTATCGGCCAGCTCGTGGGCCATGGCGTTGAACTCCGTCGTAAGGTCGCTCATTTCTTGGGACGATTCGCTGTAGGACAGCTGCACGTTCAGGTTGCCGCCCGACACGGCGTCCACACCCGCGCGAATCTTTCCCAGGGGCCGCGTGACCAGGTACGTCAGAGCCCCGTACACCACCACCAAGCACACCGCCAGCATCACCGCAAAGAACAGCACGTCCTGCCTGATGGAGGCGCGCTCGCCCGCCTGGTACACATCGAGCGGCATGATGATGCTGATGGCGCCGCCCACGTCCCCCATCTGCCAACCCTCCTTGGGGTTGCCGGTCACATCCAACTCGCCCACGGGCTCGCCGTGGCATTGCAGGCAGGCCTCCTCGATGGTCATGGGCGCCACGTAGCGGAACACCTGGCGCCCCTCGTATTCCGCGAACCCGTAGTAGTCGGGCAGGCTGCGGTCATCGTGGAAAGCCGTGAGGGCCGCTGCTTCGTAGTCGTCAGGCAAGCCGGCATCGTTGCGGGGATTGAAGTTCACGAAGCGGGTGGTGTAGTCCGATTGCCGCGTGAACACCTGGCCGATGATGCGACCGGCAATGGCGCAGTGCAGCCCCTGGTACACGCCGTCTTCGGTGAAAGCCACCTTTTCCAGACGATCCTGGTTGTACACCATGAACTCCCACACAGCGTCCATCTGCTGGGCCAGGGCGCGGCCCTGCTCCCGCAGTTCGTTTTCCATCTGGGCATGCTTGTTCTCGGTGGTCCACCACACGTTCGCGCCAAGAGAAACCGCCAACAGCACGGCGATTAAGCACAGGAGCTTTGTTTTCAGTTTCACGGCGCCCC
>CANPHS010000193.1 GCA_947573925.1 uncultured Enterorhabdus sp.
GCTCCTCGAAGGCGTGCACCACGCCGGCGTTCTTCGACACGCCGCCCTGGAACACCACGGGCGCGGCGATCTTCTTCCCCTTGCCCACGTTGTTCAGGTAGTTGCTGGCCACGGCGTTGCACAGGCCCGCGATGATATCCTCCCGGGCGTAGCCCACCTGGATCTTGTGCACCAGGTCGCTTTCCGCGAACACCGTGCAGCGGGCCGCGATGTTCGCCGGCTTCTTGGAGGTGAGGGCCACTTTGCCGAACTCCTCCACCTCCACGCCGAGGCGGTGGGCCTGGCTGGAAAGGAACGAGCCGGTGCCCGCGGCGCACAGGGTGTTCATGGCGTAGTCCACCGCGATGCCGTCGGACACGCAGATGATTTTGGAGTCCTGGCCGCCGATTTCCAGAATGGTGCGCACGTCGGGGTGCAGGTAGGTGGTGCCCACGGCATGGGCCGTGATCTCGTTCTTGATGACACTTGCCCCGAGCATCGCCCCCACGAGGCGCCGGGCGCTGCCGGTGGTGCCGGCCCCCACGATGTCCACGGGCTCGCCGCCCTCGGCCGCTTCCGCCACCTGCGCCTCCAGCTCGCGCACCACGGCCTTGGAGGCCTCGGTGGGGTTGCCCTCGGTCCACAGGTAGGACCGCGCGATGATGCTCCGGTTCTCGTCGATCACCACGCCCTTGGTGGAAATGGATCCGATATCGATGCCCAAATAAGCCTTGGTCATTTGCTCTTCCTCTCCTTCTTCATGGCCAGCATGTCGTAGAACGCCTCGAGGCGCGTGTCCAGGCCCGTGTCGGAGGTCTGGGAATCGTAGGTCAGATACAGTATGGGCATCCGGAAGTCCTCGCTCACCTTCTGGAGCACCGGAATGCAGTCGATCTCGGGGGTGCAGCCGGCCGACTTCGCGTGGATGACCCCGTCGAAGCCCTCGGTGCCGTACTTCTTCGCCGCCGCCACGGTCAGCGTGGAGGTGGGCCCCATGTCGTAGGTGACGTAGTCGCGCACGCCCACTCGCAGGTTCGGCTCGTTGTAGCGCAGATACCGGTTCGTGAAGTTCAGCATGCGGTGCACTTCCACGCCCATGGCCAGAAGCTTGTGGTCCAACTCCAGGTTGCTTCGCTCGTCGATGGCGGTGAACATCTCCCCCACGATGCCGATGCGGATGGGATCGGCGGGCTTATGCAGCGGAATGACCCGCATCTCCTCCAGGGCGGCCCGGTAGGCCTGGGCGATGTCGCGCTCGTCCAGGCAGGCCCGCATGGCGTCCATGGCCCGCTCCCAGGCAGCGTCGAAGGAGCCGCGCTCCACCTCGAAGCCGGCGTTGGCCAGATAGAAGTCGCGCAGGCTGTCCAAGTGCGCGATCATGCGGGCCAGGGCCTTCATCTGCACCACGCCGTGGGGAATGTCCACGTCGGGGTTCACCGTGGCAAGCACTTCCTTGGCCCAGCCCAGGTAGCCCTTCTCGATGCCGTGGGCGAAGTTCAGCATGATGAAGTCGTAGCCCATGTCCCGCAAGATGGAGTCCTGCAGCTCGCCGTAGTAGCCGAGCCGGCACGGGCCCCCGAACTGCACGAGGATGTCGGCCCCCAGATCGAGGGCCTCGGCGAAATCGCCCAGGATGTGCTTGAAGGGGGTGCACACGTAGTCGCTGGAGTTCTGCACGCCCACCTCGGAGGCGGCCCGGGTGGCGTCGGGCAGGGGCAGGTAGTCCACGTCGAGCACCTGCTCGCAGAAGAACTTGAAGGCCGGGTCGTAGTAGCAGTAGCGGAAGAAGGCCGCCTTGGTGTACTTGTGGTGCTTGGCCTTGTGCTTGGCGCGTTTGGCCGCCTTGCGGTCGGCGTGCAGGCTCGGGGGCCGGCGACGCTCCCGCTCCACGGCCACCTTCGAGCGCACCTCTTCGATAAGGGTCTGGGGCTTAGCCACGGACGTAGCCTCCCTTCTGCTGGAAGCGCAGGATGTCGACGAAGCTCTCCACGCGGGTCTCCACGCCGGCGGTGCCCGACTGCGCGTCTATCATGAGGTTCAAAATGGGCTTGCCCTGGATGCAGCGCATGATGGCGTCGTCGGTCATGGAATCGGGGCCGCAGGGGAACGCGCTGATGAGCACGATGCCGTCGATGTGGTCCTCCAGCATGAGGATGGCGCCGATGAGCTCGCGGTTGATGAGCCAGGGCATGGTGTCGGAGAACTCGAAGCTCTTCTTGTAGGCCTTCTCGTGGTCCACGGCGTCGGCGTAGACGACCGTGGCCCCCATATCGGCCAGGGCGTCGGTCACCGCACCGGAGAGGTAGGGGTCGTGGGTGATGTAGGGATGGGCCACCACGAGGATGCCCAAAGGCTGGCGAACGTCGCCGTTGCCCGCGGCCGCGGCCCGCTCGGCGGCGCGGCGTCGGTCGTCCAGGGTGCGCATGATGCGCAGCTGGCCGTCGGCCGCCGTCTTGTCGTGGGCCTCCTGGGCCTCCCAGGCGGCCTTGAACGCCGCCCGAGCGTCCCGGGGCGCCACCCCCATGCGACAGCCCAACTCCTCGAAGGCGCGGCGCACGTCCTTCATCTTCCGCGCGTTGCGCACCTCGCAGGAAATCACCCGCAGGTGCTGGTCGCGGAAGGTGCTGCGCACCAGGTCGGTGGCCGACTGGAACTTCGTGCAGAAACCGGAGCGGTGGTCGCTCGTGGGGTAGCAGGGCACGAACACCGCGTCGCAGCGGCCCGCGAGGCTGGCCACGTGGCCCACGAACACCTTCGAGGCCAGGCAACACTCGTCCACCGACAAGCGCTCGCCCTCATCGGCGATGGCCTTGTCCGTGGGGTCGCTCACCACCACGGTGCGGCCGAGACCCTCGAAGAACGTGGTCCACAGCACGCCGAAGCGGTAGAACAGCAGCGCCCGCGGAATGCCCACCACACGCACGTCGGCCCAATCTGTCACTTGGGGCACGGGTACCTCCTCAACAATCGAAGCGCCGCGGAAAGCGGCGCGTGTCAGTCAGCGAATCATCTTAGCACAGGGCCCGCACCCGCCCTACAGGCAGCACAAAAACGGCTGGCAGAGGGTGGGGCCGC
>CANPHS010000194.1 GCA_947573925.1 uncultured Enterorhabdus sp.
CGGCCACGAGCAGCGGACGGCCGCCGTCTATCGCGTCCGCATCATCGGAGAGGGGCGCCGCGCCTTCCTCCCGAGCTTCCTCGGGAACGGCCGCGCCCTGCGCCGAATCCCCCTCGACCGCAACGACGGCCGCCGCCCGCTGGTTCTCCGCCCGCGCCTCATTCGCCTCCGCCAGCGCCGTCTTCACCGCTTCCACGGCGGCACCCTCGGCCGCGGCAGCCTCGGCGTTCCACTGGGCCTCGCGACGCCCCGGCGCGGGCAGCGCGGCCAGCACCTCGCTCACCAGCACCTCGGTCTCGGGCCGCGGGATGAGCACCCCCGACGCCACCTTCACCGTGATGTGCCGGAAGGCCACCTCCCCGGTGATGTACTGCAACGGCTCCCCCGCCCCGCGCCGACGCACGTACTCGCGCAGGGTGCCGCGCTCGTCCTCCGACAGCGGCCGGTCGTAGTTCATGTACAGCTGAACCCGCGAAAGCCCGCAGGCCTCCCCGATGAGCCACTGCGCAGAAAGAAGGGGATTCTCATCCCCCTTTTTCTCCAGATAATCTTTCGTCCAATCCAGCGCGGCCTTAACCGTCCAGGTTTCGTTCGTCAAAGCAAGAGCCTCCCAACCAAGGAAGAGTCAGGCCCGGATGGTCGGTGAGGGTCCGCGCGGAGTTCCGCAGCGAACGGAAGTGTCCGGTGGACACTTCCGCCGAGCGAGGACTGTTTGAGCACGGCGCCCTTGGCGACCAGCCGGGCCGTCAGGTACGTCAGAGCCGCGGTTAGACGGCAGCTTCCAACTTCTGCGCCCGATCGGCCGCCTGCAGGGCCGTGATCACATCGCCCAGGTTGTCGCCCAGAAGCACCCCGTTGTAGGTGGAGTTGAAGCCGATGCGGTGGTCGGTCACGCGGTCCTGGGGGCCGTTGTAGGTGCGGATCTTCTCGGAGCGGTCGCCGGAGCCGATCTGAGCCAGGCGCTCGGCGCCCTCGGCGGCCTGCTGCTCGGCGAGCATCTTCTCGTACAGGCGGGCGCGCAGCACCGCCATGGCCGCGATCTTGTTCTGCAGCTGCGACTTCTGGTCCTGGGACTGCACCACCAGGCCGGAGGGCAGGTGCGTGATGCGCACGGCCGAGTCGGTGGTGTTCACGCACTGGCCGCCCGGGCCGCCGGCGCGGTACACGTCGATGCGCAGGTCGCCCTCGTTGATCTCGACCTCCACCTCGTCGGCCTCGGGCAGCACGGCCACCGTGGCGGTCGAGGTGTGGATGCGCCCCTGGCTCTCGGTCTTGGGGACGCGTTGGACGCGGTGCACGCCGGACTCGAACTTCATGACCGAGTACACCTTGTCGCCCTTCACCTTGAACTGGATCTCCTTGTAGCCGCCGGCCTCGGAGGGCGACACGTCCATGGTCTCGGTCTTCCAGCCCTGGGCGCCGGCGAACCGCTCGTACATCTTGTAGAGGTCGCCGGCGAAGATGGCGGCCTCGTCGCCGCCGGCCGCCGCGCGGATCTCCACGATGATGTCCTTCTCGTCGGCCGGGTCGGCCGGGATGAGCATGAACTTGATGTCCTCTTCCAGCTGGGGGAGCTTGGCCTCGATGCCGGCGATCTCCTCCTGGGCGAACTCCTTCATGTCGGCGTCGGAGAGCATCTCCTTGGCCGCCTCCAAGTCGTCCATGGCGCCCACGTACTCGGCGGCCTTCTTGGCCAAGGGGCCCTGGGAGGCGTACTCCTTGGCCAGGCGGTTGTACTCCTTCTGGTCGGCCAACACCGCCGGATCGCCCATCTTGGCCTGCAGCTCGTCGTAGGCCTCGATGATCTTGACGAGCTTCTCCTTCATATCAGTTTCCTGCATGGATGCGTCCTTCTGCGTGAAACGGTTAGGTTCGAATATGCGCCTGTGCGCAACGTCACATTGTAGCAGAACCCCCGCACCCTGCGGAGTCCTTCGGCAAAAGAACAGCCGGGAACCCTACGCGTTCAGGAAGTCGGCGGCGCTCTCGGCGGCGTTGGCGCCGTCGGCCACGGCGGTCACCACCTGGCGCAGCTCCTTGGTGCGCACGTCGCCCGCGGCGAACACGTCGGCCGTGGCGGTGCGGCCCGTGCCGTCGGCGATGATGTAGCCGCCCGCGTCCAAGGCCAGAGCCCCGCCGAGGAACGCCGTGTTGGGCCGGGTGCCCACCGCAATAAACACCGCTGACACGGCCAGATCGCGCACCGCGTCGGTCTTGGTGTTGCGAATGCGCAGGCCGGAGATGCGCGGCCGGGCCTCGTCCTCGGTGAGGAACTCCTCGGCCACCGAGTCCCAGCAGAACTCCACGTTCTCCAGCTCCGCCAGGCGCTGGTGGTAGATGGCCGTGGCCGAGAGCTTGTCGCGGCGGTGCACCAGGTACACCTTGCGGCAGATGCGGGCCAGATAGATGACGTCGGCCGCCGCCGTGTTGCCGCCGCCGACCACCACCACGTCCTTATCGCGGAAGAAGTTGCCGTCGCAGGTGGCGCAGTAGGACACCCCGCGCCCGCGCAGCTCCTCCTCCCGGGGCAGCCCGAGCGACGCCGCCGCGGCGCCGGTAGCCACCACCACGGTCTTCGCGAAGTAGGTGCCGAAGGGCGTGGTCAGCTTGTTGGGCTCGGCGGTGAAGTCCACACCGGTCACTTCCTCGGACACCAGCTTCGCCCCGAAGGAGGACGCCTGCTCGTACATGTCCATGGACAGCTCGAAGCCGCTGGTGGAACGGGTGTAGCCCGGGTAGTTCTCCAAGTGCTCGGTCTGGGCGCACTGGCCGCCCGGGGACAGCATCTCGAACATGGCGCAGGAAAGCCCCGCCCGCGTCGCGTACAGCGCCGCCGTCAGCCCCGCCGGCCCCGCCCCGATAATGGCCACATCCAGCACGTCCTGCCCTTGGGCCTCTACCTGTTCCGCCATGAACGCCTCCTTCTTGTCGTGACTCCCCGCTTGTCGGGACCACGGGGAATTCTGATTCGCTCAGACAGTCCTCGCTT
>CANPHS010000195.1 GCA_947573925.1 uncultured Enterorhabdus sp.
AGCGCACGAAGCTGGCCTACGAGAAGGAGATCATGGGCATCTACGTGTCCGAGCACCCGCTGGCGCCCTACGAGGGCACGCTGTCGCGCCTGTCGAAGTTCACCATGGGCGAACTGTCGGAGCGCACCAAGGAGATCCGCAACGCCGTGTTCGTGGGCATGATCTCGAACGTGGTGGTGAAGCTGACGAAGCGCGGCACCAAGATGGCCACCTTCACGCTGGAGGACACCTCCGGCTCCTGCGAGTGCATCTGCTTCAAGTACGACGAGAACGCGAGCGTCATCCAGGAGGACGTGATCGCGAAGGTGAAGGGCAAGTTCGAGTGCGGCGATCGCGGCAACCAGATCATGGCCTTCGAGCTGGAGGCCCTGGAGTTGCGGGAGGAGGACGCCCGCCCGGCCCATCTGGAGCTGTCGGTGCCCTCGCGCACCTTCGACCAGAACCGCTCGGCCCGCCTGAGCCGCATCCTGCAGTCCTACCCGGGTCGCGACGCCGTGGTGCTCATGGTGCAGCAGGCCGACGGCCGCAAGTTTCGCGCCGAGCTGCCCGTGTCTGTGGACGCCCGCTCGGCCATCCTGAAAGCCGAGATCCGGGACTTGTTCGAGCAGGAAGTTTTAATAGCATAGTTGGAAGCGCAGGCGTCGGCGAACCAGGCGGTATTCTGATTCGCTCAGACAGTCCTCGCTTTGGGGAAGTGCCCACTGGGCACTTCCCGTCGCTGCGGAACTCGCTCGGTCAGAACACCGCCTGTTCCGCCTATGAACGGTTTAGCCGCTCGCGTCTTCTGAGCGAGCACAGCGAGTCGAAGGATCTTTTGCATGACCCACGAGACTATCCACCGTCCCACGTTGGAGGAGCGGGCTGCGGAATGCGAGCGGGAGCGGACGCTGTCGCTTTCCGTGGCCTACGACGGGGCGCCCTTCGCCGGGTTCGCGAAGCAGCCGGGGCAGCGCACGGTGCAGGGGGAGTTGGAAGAGGCCCTAGGGCTGCTGTTCCGCCGGCCGGTGGATGTGGTGTGCGCGGGGCGCACCGACGCGGGGGTGCACGCCCGGGCCCAGGTGGTCTCCTTCGACATGGACACGGCCGAGCTGCGCGACCGCACGCTGCACTCGCTCCGGCGGTCGCTGAACGCGCTGACGGGGGAGGGCGTCGTGGTGCGCTCGGTGGACGAGCGGCCGCGGGGCTTCTCCGCCCGCTTCGACGCCCAGTGGCGCGAGTACAAGTACTTCCTGGCCACGGGCGAGGTGCCCTGTGTGTTCACCGACCGCACGAGCTGGTACGTGGGGCCGAACCTGGACATCGCCGCCATGGAGCGCGGGGCGGCGCACCTGGTGGGGGAGCACGACTTCAAGAGCTTCTGCATGGCCGCCTCGGCCGTGGGCAAGCCCACCTGCCGCTCCGTGGACGAAATTTCCATCGCCGCCGAGGAGATTCTGGGCGAACCCCACCGCGTTATCACCGTGCGGGGCAACGCGTTTCTGCACTCCATGGTGCGCACCATCGTGGGCACGCTGGTCATGGTGGGCCGCGGCCAGCGCGACCCCGACTGGGTGGCCGAGGTCCTCGCCGCCCGCGACCGCCAAGCCGCCGGCGAAAACGCCCCCGCCCGCGGCCTCATCTTCTGGAGCGTGGGGTACTGACTGCGCTCGTTTCCCGTGCTATGATGCTTCCTGTCATGAATTGTGCGGGTGCACGAGAAAAGGGGAGCGTTATGGAGAAAGTCGACAAGCTGGCGCCGCTTGGGTTCGGGTTCATGCGACTGCCGTTGAAAGACGCGGACGATCCCACGTCCATCGATATCGACAAGGTCTGCGAGCTCGTGGACATCTTCATGGAGGGCGGGTTCACCTACTTCGATTCCGCCCGCGGCTACCACGGCTGCAAATCGGAATGGGCGCTGAAGAAGGCTCTCGTGGAGCGGTACCCGCGCGAGTCCTTCACCATCGCCACGAAGCTGCCGGCCTGGCTCGCCAAGGACGCCGAGGAGGCGCGGGCCATGTTCGACACCTCCCTTGAGGAGTGCGGCATCGACTACTTCGACTACTACCTGCTGCACAACCTGGGCGAGACGCTGACGCCTCCCTTCGACGAGTACGGCCTGTGGGAGTTCTGCGCCGAGAAGAAGGCCGAGGGGAAGATCAAGCAGTTCGGCTTCTCCATCCACGACAACGCCGAGGAGTTGGAGCGGGTGCTCGACGCGCATCCCGAGGTGGACTTCGTGCAGCTCCAGATCAACTATGTGGATTGGGAGAGCGACATCATCCAGTCGCGCCGCTGCTTCGAGGTGTGCCAAAAGCGCGGGCTGCCCGTGGTCATCATGGAGCCGGTGAAGGGTGGCACGCTCGTGAAGCTGCCCGATTCCGTGGCCGACATCCTGCGCACGGCCGAGCCCGGCGCCCCGCTCGCGTCGTGGGCCCTGCGCTTTGCCGGGTCGCTGCCGAACGTGATCGCCGTGCTCTCGGGCATGAACACGCCGGAGATGGTGGCCGAGAACGTGGCCATTATGCGCGACGGCATGCCGCTGACCGAAGCCGAGTACGGGGTGATCGACGAGGCCCGCGCGGCCCTGGCGGCCCTGCCCGGCGTGCCCTGCACCGACTGCCGCTACTGCGTGAAGGGCTGCCCGGAAGGCGTGCACATCAACAACATCATGCAGTCGCTCAACATCTACGACCAGATGGGCGACGCGTACCGCGCCCGGGAGAACTACATCTGGAATGTGGGGGACGGCCCCGCGAGCGCCTGCATCCAGTGCGGCGCCTGCGAGGAGGTGTGCCCCCAGCACATCGCCATTGTGAGCGAACTCGAACGCGCCGCGGAGCTGTTCGAGGGGTAGGTTGCGGCTCCTCGCCAGTCGGGGCCGCGGGGGTACATGTTTGGCGAAAACAATACAAGCGTTTGGGGAATTGCCCCAGGGGCTTTACCCTGGCGGGGGGAAACGGGCCG
>CANPHS010000196.1 GCA_947573925.1 uncultured Enterorhabdus sp.
CGTGCCATCGTTCAACTGACCGATGTACCACCGTTTGTTCGCGTGCCCTACGATCCATCCGCTTTGATCGATGTTGCCACCGCTGTTTTTATTCCAGCCTTGGGTCTCTAGGGCTTTCCCGGATTTAACGTTAATGATGCTGTAGGTGTTGTCGTCAGCATTATGAACAAAAGAGAAGAGCTGGGCGCCGGCACCATCGTACTTGTAGAGCTGCGCATTGGCTCCATCGTTGGTGGACCCTCCGGTAATGTCAATCGTATAGCCAGTGTTCTTCGCAGATCGAATGGAATAGACGCCCTCTTCAATGGTTATCGGCTTGAAAGTGTAGGCAACTGTTTTAGTGATGCCGCACTTGGTGCATTTCCCATTCGAGTAGCTGCAATTCTCCCACGTTGTCTTAGTTGTCTTGCTGTTGCAGGAAGAACATTGATAAGTTTTCGTCACGCCATGCCTGTTCCCAGAGCCCTGTCCGTATGCGTAGGACGTGCTGATAACCTTGCTGTAGTTATGAGTGTGGGAGGGGAACTTGGAGTCATAATTTTTGAAGTGATAAAGAGTTATCCCCTTTGTTTTATCAGTGAATACGTCGAAATCGAGATAGGTGTTATAGAAGGAACTCCAGTTATAGTAAGTGGAATTGACATGGGGATTGTCGCCATGCTCATAGATTCTAACTCCGTTCGCGTCAACAGCCTCGATAAGTGCTGTATGTTGAAAGCTTCCCCAGCCGCTAGGTCCTCCAGTGAATTGTATTATGTCACCAGGATGTGCCTTTTTGATTAGAGTCTGAATACCTGAGTAAGAAGGGTTTGCGGACGGGGTGTCTAGAACTTGCCCTACCATATTGAAGTTACCAGGATTGATCAATGTGTACTTGCTTGGTCCGGAGGGGTAGCAGCCGTACATTCGTTGAGCTACATTTGCGACAAAATACCAACATCCCGATTTGCAGTCAGTCCATCCACTGGGGTAAGGACTATTCCAATTCGTCCATCCGCACGCGCCCGGTTTGAAGCCTGCACTTGTTTTGATCGAGTTTATCTTTGCAGTTGCAGCTGCGTTTGTGGCGGCGTGAGCTTCTTCGACGAGGGCCGGGGCGGCGCATAGCCCGATGGCGAGGGCAATCGTCGCGAAGGCGGCAACTACTCCCTTTGCAATTGGTTTCATAGGTTCCCTTTCTCTGCAGTTCAAACATTTCTCCTAACTTAGCAACTTATCGTTTGGCGGTCTGCTCAGCAATAGGGTGGGCATTTCTGGTCGCTTCGGTGTCAAAACTCGTCAGGGGGTTTCGGCGCCGTTCCGCCTCGTTCCGCCCACCGCTAGCAGGTGGATTTTGGCCGGGGGGAGGGGGCACTTCCTGTGCCGTTTGTTACATTCAGCGTGCCAGAAATGACAACGACTGTTTTCGGCAGGGGCATTTTTGCGAAAATGGCCTGCGGTTTAGTTGGTGAGGGCCCTGGAGGGGAGGGCAGAAGGAGAGTAGTTCGTGTACCGTGTTGCCGTTTTCGATGACGACCGACGCCAGGCCGAGGCCTTGGCCGAGCTGATAGCCCGCATGCCCCTCGGCGCTCCGGTGGATCTGGAGCTGTTCACCAACCTCGACGCCCTTGCTGCCTTCATAGCCGACGAGGGCGAGCCCGACATCTGCTTCATGGACATTCGCGCCCCGCTGCCCGGCTCCGACGCCCCGGCCGCCGCCGGCATCCAAGCGGTGTCGCGCCTGTTCCCCGCGGGCAGCCACACCCAGGTGATATACGTGACCGGTTTCCCGGAATACTGCGTGCCCGTGTACGAGACCCGTCACACCTACCTGTTGCTGAAACCCGTGCGTCCCGACCAGCTGCAGGCGGCCCTGGCCTGCGCCGTGGCGAACTTGAAGGCCGGCGAGCGCGATTACCTGGCCCTTTCCGTGGGCACATCGGTGCTGCGGGTGCCGGTGCAGAAGATCGTCTACGTGGAAAACATGCGCCGGAAGGTGGCGGTGCACACCACCGACGGCGAGCTGGAGGCCTATGCGAAGCTGTCCGACTTGGCCGAGCAGCTGCCCGGCTGCTTCGTGCGCACCCACAAGAGCTACCTGGTGAACATGGGCTTCATCGATCGCATCGATCGCAAGGTGGCCGAGCTTTCCACGGGCGCGTGCGCTCCCGTCTCCCGCCAGCGCAGCGCCGCCACCCGCGAGGCCTTCCGCGCCTACCTTACGGAAGGGATGCGCACTGTGGAAGGAGAGCGCCGGTGACACTGGGGATTATGATGGACCTGGCGGACTGCACGCTGTCCTTTGTGATTTGGTGCTACTTTGCCTTGCGCATACTTCCGGTAAGGCGCCCCGTTTTGTTCGTGGGACTTACGGGTGTCTGCTACTTTCTATCTAACGGCCTGGGATTCCTTTATCTATTCCTCATGCCCGAGATGCAGGTTCCCCTTGCTGTTTTCGCAGCTGTGTGCGGAGTTTCGACGACGCTCGTATTGCCACTGCTATTTTGGGATGGTCCTAAGTTGCGTCGCATCGTCGCAATGTGCGCGATGAATATCTGCGATGGTGCTGCGAGTGCATTGCAGTTGGTCTTCCAAGAAGCACTTCTAGGGGCGCCGGTGCCCGAGTATTTTCTTGACGAGATAGTCTTGTGGAGCGCCGATCCGATTGCCTGGGTTGCTAATGAGCTTATATATGCATTGGCGGCAGTGTCGCTCATGACGTTGGCTGTATTATTTATAAGACGAAAACCGGTGGGGACGGGTTCGTTCTCAGGACCGCTTGCGCTTTTGTTGCTCAGCCAAGTTGTGCTTTGCTACTTCAGCTGTTTAGCGCTTGCTCGATCGATAGGCATGTGGTGGCACATTGCCCTGGTTCTCCTCCTCGTTTTCAGCGTGGCCGTCGTAGTGGCCGGGGTGCTGGTGGCCTATCATGGAGCGGGTGCTTCGTTCCTTCCGGC
>CANPHS010000197.1 GCA_947573925.1 uncultured Enterorhabdus sp.
CGCCGCATCTCCGAGCTGGCCGGCGACGATGCGGTGGTGTGCGCGCTGACCCGAGCGGTGGACCGCGACATCGACGCAGCGGCCGAGGCGCTCAAGTTCGCGAAGCGGCCCCGCATCCACACGGGTATCGGCGTGTCGCCCTCCCATATGCGCGACAAGCTGCGCATCACCGAGGACGAGTGCGTCGAGCGGGCCGTGCACGCCGTGGCCTACGCCAAGCGCTACGTGGACGACGTGCAGTTCTACGCCGAGGACGCGGGCCGGTCCGACTTCGCCTTCCTGGCCCGGGTCATCGAGGCGGTCATCGCCGCCGGGGCCACGGTGGTGAACATCCCCGACACCACGGGCTACTCGCTGCCCGAGGACTTCGGCCGCCGCATCGGCTACCTCATGGACCACGTGGCTGGCATCGACAACGTCACCGTGTCGGTGCACTGCCACAACGACCTCGGCATGGCCACGGCCCTGTCCCTGGCCGGCGTGCGGTCCGGCGCCACCCAGATCGAGTGCACCATCAACGGCCTGGGGGAGCGGGCCGGCAACACGGCCATGGAGGAAGTGGTCATGGCCATCCGCATGCACGGCGACGAGCTGGACGCCCGCACTGACATCAACACCCGCGAGTTCATCAAGGCGAGCCGGCTTGTCAGCAACATCACCGGCATGAACATCCAGGCCAACAAGGCCATCGTGGGCGCCAACGCCTTCGCCCATTCCTCGGGCATCCACCAGGACGGCGTGCTGAAGGCCCGCGACACCTACGAGATCATCGACCCGGCCGAGGTGGGCGTGGGTGCCAGCCAGATCGTGCTGACGGCCCGCAGCGGGCACGCGGCCCTGAAGCACCGCCTGGAGGAGCTCGGCTACGAGTTCTCCGGCGACGAGCTCGACCGCGTCTACACGGCGTTCCTCGACGTGGCCGACAAGAAGAAGGAGGTCTACGACGAGGACCTGGAGGCCCTCGTGAACGAGAGCGACCGGGACGCGGTGGCCCTCTACACCCTGGAGGGCGTACAGGTGAGCTGCGGCTTCCCCTTGAAGCCCACGGCCACGGTCACCATCAAGGGGCCCGAGGGCGACGAGCGCACCGTGTGCGCCTGGGGCGCGGGCCCCATCGACGCCGCCTACAAGGCCATCGACGAGATCGTGCGCCTGGACAACGACCTGACCGAGTTCTCGGTGAACTCGGTCACCCGCGGCATCGACGCCTTGGGCGAGGTGACCGTGCGCGTGAAGGCGGCCAACGGGGAAGTGCGCGTGGGCCGCGGCGCCGACGGCGACATCATCGTGAGCTCGGCCAAGGCGTACCTGAACGCCCTGAACCGCCTCCTCGCCGACAAACGGTAGGGGAGGTTGCCCGGGCGCGGCGGCCGGATATCCCGATTCGCTCAGACAGTCCTCGCTTGATGGAACAGCCCGCCGGGCTGTTCCAGTCGCTGCGGAACTCGCTCGGTCGGAACATCCGGCCGCCGCTCCCTACACGTGAGCGGCTTTGTCGCTTGACATCCCGTCATCTCAGGTAACATATTCGGATACCCAAAACGGTTTAAGGAGGCACCCATGATCGACGACAACAAGCTCGGGAAGAAGATCACCACCCTGCGCGAGGCCCATCACCTTTCGGCCCAGGATTTGGCCGACCGCTGCCAGTGCGAGGTGGACGTCATCGAGAAGCTGGAGGCCGGCGACGTGCCGCCGTCCCTCGCGCCGCTCATCAAGATCACCCGGGCCCTTGGCGTGCGGCTGGGCACCCTCATGGACGACGACGAGGCCTTCGGGCCGGCCTACATCAGCAGCGAGCAGATGGAGGAAGTGGAGCGCGTGAAGTCGCTCCAGACCGCCAAGGACGCCGGCGACCTGTCCTACTTCAGCCTGGCCGCGGGCCGTCCCTCCCGCCACATGGACCCGTTCATCATCACGGTGACCCCCACCGGCGAGGCCACCCACAAGCTGGATTCCCACGAGGGCGAGGAATGGCTCTACGGCATGGAGGGGGAGATCGAGATCGAGTACGGCAACGAGACCTACGTGCTCGGCCCCGGCGAGTCCATCTACTACGACTCCATCGTGCCCCACCAGGTCCGCGCCCATGATGGGCAGAACGCCAAGTTCCTGGCCTGTGTATATACTCCGTTCTAACGAACGGAGTATTACGCCGATGCTGTGGTTCCGACAGGCACCTTTCGGTTCCGTCGGCGTTGACGCTCCGACGGATTGGGCCGATGCTGCGGTTCCGACAGGCACCTGGCCTTCGCATTCAGGGCTTTCCCTCGCGTAACGAAGTACGCTCGGCCGCCCTTCAAGCGAATTCCAGGCACCTGTCGCAACCTCGCTGACTTCCTTGGGCGAACCTGTTCTATAAAAACTTAAGGATGAGAATATGGAAGAAATGGAAGATAAAGAAACTGCCGCTCCCGTTCCCGGGTCGCCGGATTATCCGTTGCATTCGGAGCTGACCATCGGGGCGTACCTGAAGCAGCAGGTAGCCGTCGATCCGGATCACGAGTTCGTGGTGTACCCGGATCGCGACCTGCGCTGGACCTACAAGGACTTCGACGAGCGCACCGACGCCTTGGCCAAGGGCCTGCTCGCCATCGGCATGAAGCCCGGCGACCACTTGGGCGTGTGGGCCCGCAACATTCCCGACTGGCTCACCTTCATGTACGCCTCGGCGAAGATCGGCGTGGTCATGGTCACGGTGAACCCGGTGTACAAGTCCCACGAGCTGGACTACGTGCTGAAGCAGTCGGACATGAAGGCGCTCTGCGTCATCGACGCCTACCGCGACGTGGACTACCTGAAGATCATCCGCGATTTGGTGCCCGAGTCCCTCGACGTGCAGCGCGGCTTCCTCCATTCCGAGGAGTATCCCTTCCTGGAGAACCTCATCTACATGGGGCCCGAGAAGCACCGCGGCTTCTACAGCGTGCCCG
>CANPHS010000198.1 GCA_947573925.1 uncultured Enterorhabdus sp.
GGAGGCGGTCGCCACGGCCGGCTCGGGCTCATCCTCGACGATCTCGACGATCTCCTCGACCTCGTCGTCGTCCTTCTTGTCGAAGGCCATGCCCTCGCGCAGGCTCTTCACGGTCTTGCCGAGGGAGGCGCCCAGTTTGGGAAGGTTCTTGGGCCCGAAGATGAGCAGCACCACAACGAGGATGATAACGAGCTCGGGAACGCCCAGTCCGAGGATTTTCATGGCAGGTTCTCCTTTGTCCGAGGATGCGGGCGCCGACCTTGTCGTCTCTTTTGGCCGCCGCTCGGCGTTTGCGTTTCAACGCCGCCCACTATGCCCCCAAACCGCCCCGCCGCCTATCACGCAGACCCATGATTTTGTCACGCGCAGCGAAAAATCTTCCGTCACCCCTTTGCGTGACAAAGGACGTTTTCCCAGGTAGTAAGCAAGTAGATGAGAGTAGCGGCGGTAGCGCGGGTGTCGTTGACGACGTTCTCTGAACACCATAAAGAAAAGGCGACCAAAGGTCGCCCAGCAAAAGCATGAAGCAGCGCAGCGCCTGAGCCGAAGGCGAACAGCGAAGCGGGTACGGCGGCAATGACACCCGCGCTGCCGCCGCGGAGGGAAGAACGCAACCAGCGACACGTGCGCCGCCGCGGGGGCCCTATTCGTGCGTGCTCCGGGACAGGGCTATCTTGCCCGTGCGCACCAGCTCCTTAATGCCGTAGGGGCGCAGCAGATCCTCCAGCCCCGCCAACTTGCTCTCGTCGCCCGTGGCCTCAATGGTGAGCGAGTGCGCCCCCACGTCCACGATCTTCGCCCGGAAGATGCTGGCGATCTCGATGAGCTCGCTGCGATGGGCCGCGTCCACGTTCACCTTGATGAGCGCCAGCTCCCGCTCGATGGCCCCCTCGTCGGTGAGGTCGGTGATCTTGTGCACGGAGATGAGCTTGTGCAGCTGCTTGGTGATCTGCTCGTAGGCCACCTCGTCGGCCATGACCACGGCCGTCACCCGCGACAGGCTCGGGTCCTCGGTGGGGCCCACCGACAGCGACTCGATGTTGAAGCCGCGCCGGGAGATGAGCCCCGTCACGCGGGAGAGCACGCCGGCCTTGTTCTCCACGAGGGCGGAAAGCACGTGCCTCATCGCCGGCCTCCCTTCTCTTCGGCGCTGCGGAACAGCGTCTTCCAGTCTTCCGGCCGCACATCCACGGTGGAGCCGTCCTGGCCGAGGCGGGCGCCGGTGTCCTGCGGGTCCACCTCCCAGCGGCCGCCGAACTGCGCGTCCAACTTGGCGCAGGGCGACGCCGGCACCGCGGCGCCCGCGGGCACATCGGTGCGCACGGCCCCCACGGCCACGTCGATGGCCCCCATCACGTTGTCGATGGCCGCCCCCGGCGCCACCATGGGGTACACGTTCTGCTCGGGGGATATGGCCACGTCAAGCAGGCAGGGCCCCGGCGCCGTCAGCATGCGCCCGATGGCGGCGGCCACGCCGGCGGGCTCTTCCACCCGCTCGGCCTGCCAGCCGTAGGCGTCGGCCAGCTTCACGAAATCGGGCACGGGGGCCAACAGCGTCTCGGAGTAGCGCTTCCCGTAGAAGAGCTTCTGCCACTGGTGCACCATGCCGAGGCAGCGGTTGTCCATCAGCAGCACCTTCACGGGAATGCCGTTCACGGCGGCCGTGGCCATTTCCTGGGAATTCATTTGGAACGAGCCGTCGCCGGCCACGCAGACCACCGTCTTTTCGGGGTGCGCCACCGCCGCCCCGATGGCGGCCGGGAAGCCGAAGCCCATGGTGCCGAGGCCGCCCGACGACAGGAAAGTGCGCGGGAACTCGCGGGGCAAAAACTGGTGGGCCCACATCTGGTGCTGGCCCACTTCCGTGGTCACGATGGAGGCCGCCGGGTCCAACTGCCGGCCCAACTCGGCCATGACCAGCTCGGGGACGATCTCGTCGGCCCCCTCGCTCTCGGCCATGTTCGGGTGGTAGAACGGGTAGCGGGCACGCCAGGCCTCGATGTCGGCGATCCACTGGCCGTCGCGGGGGGCGGCGCCGTCCTTCTCCAGCACCTCCAGCATGCCGGCGAGCACACCCTTCAGATCGCCCACGATGGGCACGTCGGCGGCGCGGATCTTCCCGATCTCCGCCGGGTCTATGTCGATGTGCACGATCTTCGCGTTGGGGGCGAACTCGGACACGCGCCCGGTCACCCGGTCGGAGAAGCGGGCACCGGCGGCGATGATGAGATCGGCCTCGGTCATGGCCATGTTCGAGTACTTCGCCCCGTGCATGCCCACGGGCCCCAGGTTCAGGGGGTGGCTCGCCGGCACGCCCCCCTTCCCCATGAGGGTGACCACGGCGGGCACCCGCATGCGGTCCATGAGGGCCACCAGCTCGTCGGTGGCCTCAGACGCGATGACGCCGCCGCCCACGTAGAGGAGGGGCTGATCGGCCTCTTCCAAGAGTTTGCAGGCGGCGCGGATCTGCTTGGCGTTGCCGCGGTAGGTGGGCTTGTAGGAGGGCAGGCGCACCTCGTCGGGGTACTGGAACACCAGCGTCTCGCCGGCCACGTCGCTCGGCACGTCGATGAGCACGGGGCCGGGGCGGCCGGTGCTGGCGATGTGGAAGGCCTCGCGCACGGTGCGGGCGAGCTCGTCGGCCGATTGCAGCAGGTAGGAGTGCTTCACCACGGGCATAGTGATGCCCACGATATCGGATTCCTGGAACGAATCGGTGCCGATGACCCCGCGGCCCACCTGGCCGGAGATGACCACGAGGGGCACCGAGTCCATGTAGGCGGTGGCGATGCCGGTGACGGTGTTGGTGGCGCCCGGGCCCGAGGTGACCAGCGCCACGCCGGGGCGGCCCGTGGCCCGGGCGTAGCCGTCGGCCATGTGCACCGCCCC
>CANPHS010000199.1 GCA_947573925.1 uncultured Enterorhabdus sp.
ATCGCGGGTGATCTCGCCGAACTCGAAATTGTCGTAGCCGGCGTCCACCGCCGTCACGATCTTCGCCAGACGGGAAAAGATCCACCGGTCGGCCGGGGTGACGGGCTCCGGCGCCCCGGGCTCATAGCCCTCCAGGTTCATGAGCACGAAGCGGCTCGCGTTCTTCACCTTGTTGGCGAAGTTGCGGGAGCTTTCCAGCTTGGACTCGTTGAACTTCATGTCCTGGGCGCCGGTCACCTGCATGAGCAGGCCGTACCGCATGCCGTCGGCGCCGTAGTCCTCCATGAGGCGCAGCGGGTCTACGCCGTTGCCGCGGCTCTTCGACATGGGCTTGCCGTCGGCGGCCATGACCGTCGGGTGGATGATGACGTCCTCGAAGGGGATGGTGTCGTCGCAGCAGTACATGGAGGCCATGACCATGCGGGCCACCCACAGCCCCATGATATCGCGGGCCGTGGAGAGCACCTGGGTCGGGTAGGCGTTCTTCATCTGGGGTGCGTCCATGCCCTCTTCGGTCCAGCCCATGGTGGCGAAGGGCCACAGCTGACTGGAGAACCAGGTGTCCAGCACGTCGTCGTCCTGGCGCACCGGTTTGCCGCACACGGGGCACGCCTCGATCTCGTCCACCGAGGCGTCCTCCCAACCGCAGGAGTCGCAGTAGAACATGGGGATGCGGTGGCCCCACCACAGCTGGCGGGAGATGCACCAGTCCTTCAAATTCGCGAGCCAGTCCAGGTACACCTGCTTCCAGCGGGCGGGGTGAAACTGGATGGAGCCGTCCTCCACCACCCGGGCCGCGGCCTCCTTCAGGCCGTCCACGGCCACGAACCACTGCTCGGACTCCCAGGGCTCGAGCTTGGTGTGGCAGCGGTAGCAGGTCATGACGGAATGGTCGTGGTCCTCCACGTGGTCCAAGAGGCCCAGTTCCTCGAAGGCGGCCACGACGGCCTCGCGGGCCTCGTCGCGATCGAGCCCCGAGAACTTCCCGTAGCCTTCCACCACGTGGGCCGTCTCGTCGAAGATGTTGATGCGCGGAAGGCCGGCCCGCTCCCCCATGGCCCAGTCGTTGGGGTCGTGGGAGGGGGTCACCTTCACGCAGCCGGTGCCGAACTCGGTATCGACGTGCCAGTCGGCGAAGATGGGGATCTCGCGGTCCACGAGCGGCAGCTTCACCGTCTTGCCCACCAAGTGCCCGAAGCGCTCGTCCTTGGGGTTCACGGCCACGCCGGTGTCGCCCAGCATGGTCTCGGGGCGCGTGGTGGCCACGACCAGATACTCCAAGCCGTCCACGGGCTCCGTGAGCGGGTAGCGCAGGTACCACAGATGCCCCGCCTCGTCCACGTACTCGGCCTCGTCGTCGGCGATGGCCGTGGTGCAGCTGGGGCACCAGTTGACGATGCGCTTGCCGCGGTAGATGAGGTCGTCGTTGTACCAGTCGACGAAGAGCTTCCGCACGGCCCGCACGTAGGCCGGCTCCAGGGTGAAGTGCTCGTCGGAGTAGTCGCAGGAGCAGCCCATGCCCTTGATCTGGTTCACGATGGTGGTGCCGTACTCGCGGTACCACTTGTAGCACTCCTCGATGAAGACCTCGCGCCCGATTTCCAGACGGGAGATGCCCTGTTCGGCCAGGCGCTTGTCCACCTTGGTCTGGGTGGAGATGCCGGCGTGGTCGGTGCCGATGATCCAGCGCGTTTGGAAGCCGCGCATGCGGGCGCGGCGGATGCAGGCGTCCTGGATGGTGTCGTTCAGGGCATGGCCCATGTGCAGCACGCCGGTGATGTTAGGCGGCGGGATGACGATGGTGTAGCACTCGCCGGCGTGCTCGCCGAATCCCGGCGTGCGCTGGAAGTAGCCGGCGTCCTTCCACGCCTCGAAGATGGGCCGCTCCATGGCGGCGTAATCGGTCTGGGTCATCTTCATCCCTTCTCTGAAGAACAACGGTGGTGCGGGGGCGGCGCCGGAACCGGCGGGGGGCCCGCGCCGCGGGAAACCTTAGGCGGAAAGCGGGGCGGCCTCGATGTTGGCCCGGGGCTTGATGACGGGCTTCGTCTCGCCGGTGATGTCGCTCGCCCGCACGGTCACCTGGGAGGCGCCGCCGAACTCGGGCAGGTCGTACATCACGTCCATGAGCACGCGCTCGCAGATGGAGCGCAGGCCGCGGGCACCGGTGCCGTGCTCGACGGCCTCGTGGGCGATGGCCGTAAGGGCCGCGTCGTCGAAGGAGAGCCGGCAGTCCTCGAACTCGAACATGCGGGTGTACTGCTTCACCAGCGCGTTCTTCGGCTCCACGAGGATGCGCACGAGGTCCTCCTCGGACAGCTCGTTCAAGGACGTGATGACCGGGATGCGGCCCACGAACTCGGGGATCATGCCGTACTTGTTCAGGTCCTCCGGCAGCACCTGGGACAGAAGCTCGGCCTCGGACTCCTTCTTGGAGGCGGCCAGCTCGCTCGCGAAGCCGAGGGAGGTGGTGCCCACGCGCTGGGCCACGATGTCGGCCAGGCCCACGAAGGCGCCGCCCAGGATGAACAGGATGTTCGTGGTGTCGATGGGGATGAGCTCCTGCTGGGGGTGCTTGCGGCCGCCCTGGGGCGGCACGCTCGCCTCGCAGCCCTCGACGATCTTCAGCAGGGCCTGCTGCACGCCCTCGCCGGACACGTCGCGGGTGATGGAGAGGTTCTCGGCCTTCCGCGCGATCTTGTCGATCTCGTCGATGTAGATGATGCCGATCTCGGCCCGGGGCACCTCGAAATCGGCGGCGGTGATGAGCTTCAGCAGGATGTTCTCCACGTCCTCGCCCACATAGCCCGCCTCGGTGAGGGTGGTGGCGTCGGCGATGGCGAAGGGCA
>CANPHS010000200.1 GCA_947573925.1 uncultured Enterorhabdus sp.
GCGGCGCTCGTGCTGAGCCTGCTGCTCGGCCTGCTCGTGGCCGCCGGCCAGGGCGCCCGCTTCCTGCCGCTGCGCTACCTGTGCGACCTGTACGTGAAAATCATTCGCGGCACGCCCCTCATTGTGCAGGTGTACTTCTTCTACTACATCATCGGCACGGCCTGGGGCATCGACAACCGGGTGCTCGCGGGCATTATCATCCTGTCGCTGTTCTCGGGGGCCTATATCGCGGAAATCGTGCGGGGCAGCCTGCTGTCGCTCGACCGCAGCCAGCTGGAAGCGGCCCGGGCCGTGGGCTTCACCCGTGCCCAAACCCTACGCTACGTGATCGCGCCCCAACTGGTGGCCCGCACGCTGCCGGCGCTCACGGGCCAGGTGGCCTCCATCATCAAGGATTCGTCGCTGCTGTCGGTCATCGCCGTCATCGAGCTGACTCAGACCATACGCGAGATCACGGCCACGAATTACAACTTCTTCGGCGGCTTCCTGCTGCTGGGGGCGCTGTACCTGGTGCTCACCCTGCCCATCATGGCCGTGAGCCGCCACTTCGAGAAGAGGCTCTCCTATGCGTGAGCATTGCCGCCATTGCCGCCATTGCCGCCCGCTTCCCGCGCGGCCGTCGTCCCGGGCGGTGAGCCACCATGCGCGTTGAGCTCTCCCATCTCTCCATGGCCTTCGACGGCACCGAGGTGCTGCGCGACATCACCTTCGACGAAGAGGTGTCGGCCCTGGCCATCATCGGGCCGTCGGGCGGCGGGAAGTCCACGCTTTTGCGCATTATCGGCGGCCTGCTGGTGCCCACGGGCGGCACCCTGGCCGTGGACGGCGCCCCCGTGCCCACCGGCGAGGCGGCGCTGCGCGACTACCGTGCGACCTTGGGCTTCGTCTTCCAGGATGGCGGCCTGTTCCACCACCTCACCGCCCAGGAGAACGTGGCGCTGCCCCTGCGCGTGGTGCACGGCGTGGAAGATGCCGAGGCCGCCGACCGCGCCCGCGACCTGCTGGAACGCCTCGGGCTGGCCGATTCCGCGGCCAAGCGGCCGGCCCAGTTGTCCGGCGGCCAGAAGCAGCGCGTCGCCATAGCCCGGGCGCTCGCGGCCCGGCCGCGCCTGCTGCTGCTCGACGAGCCCACGAGCGCCCTAGACCCAGAATTCACCACCGAGGTGCTCGACGTGGTGCGCGACCTGAAGGAGGCCGGCACCCGCTTCATCATCGTCACCCACGAGATGGGCTTCGCCCGCCACGCCTGCGACACCGTCGCCTTCCTCTACGGCGGCCGCCTGCTGGAGCACGGCCCGAGCGAGCGCCTCTTCGACAACCCCCGCACCCCCGAACTGCAACACTTCCTCAGCCGCCTCTTGGAGTGGAGCATGTAGAAAAGCTCCGAAAAATCAGACCCTATACCCCCAGCGTATCCAGGGGCGCTACTTGCACGCCGTCCTCGCGGCACGTTGCAACGCCCCCAACCCCGATGACAGCGAGCATGGCAACGGGAGCCTGGTAGCCGCCGCGCATCATCTTCTCCTTCAGCGCCACGAGGTTCTTAGCGGCATCGTCCACCTGGGCCGCCCCGAGCTTCACCTCCACCGGGATCCACGTTCCGTCGGGATGCTCGATGATCAGGTCCGCCTCCAGATCGGCCGCATCATGATAGTGGTATACCGAAGCCCCCATGGCCTCCGCGTAGACGATGAGGTCGTGGGCAACGAGCGACTCAAAGAGAAATCCGAGCGTCTTGAGGTCGCCCATGAGCTTTGCCGCCGTGGCACCGAGCGCGGCGGCGGCCAGGGACGGATCGGCCAGGTGGCGCTTTGCGGCCGACCGAATCTTGGCCGACGAGCGCAGTTCGGGAGCCCAGGCCGGAATGTCCTGCACGAAGTAGATGCGCCGCAACGCATCGAGGTAATCGTTCATGGTGGGTGCCGTGATAGCCGCAGCATCCTCGGTGCGCCCTTGGGTATCTTTCAGAATGGTCTTTCCCGTTGCCAGGGTGGCCTCGTTACGGGCAAGGGACACAATCAAGCGCCGCACTTTCTCCCGGTCGCGCTCCACCCCGTCAACCTCATGAATGTCCTCGTTGATGACCGCCTGCAAGTAGCCCTTGGCGATGCGCACCGCTTTCGCCGTGGGGGAACCAATGGCGTCGGGCCAGCCACCCGCCACCACAAGTTCCGCAATGCGTTCAAGGGACAGCTGCGAAACCGACGCGTAGCGCTCTCCCTCAAACAAACCTCTCAGCGACACCTTACCATTCGATTGGCCGAGCTCGTACTGGGTCATGGTGCTCATGGGAACGCGAACGATGCGCCCGGCCCCGCTATGTCGAGGCCGATTGGCATGGGGATTCTGCTTCCTGCGGGGAGTCGAGGAGCCCGTGAGCACAAACTGCCCCTTCTCCGTGGCCCTATCGCACTCAAATCGCACGGCGTCCCACAACTTGGGAACGTCCTGCCATTCATCGATCAGACGCGGCCGGGCACCCTCAAGGGCAATGGCCGGCTCCAACTCGGCCAGACGTCGGTTTTGAAAGTCGCCCAGCGGGTCGGCCATGCTGATTTCCGAGACCGCATGGTTCTTCGCCGTCGAAGTCTTGCCGCACCACTTTGGCCCCTCGATGACCACGGCACCGAAAGCCTCCATGTTTTCCGCAATGGTTTTATCAGCAATACGGGGAATGTAATTGGGTATTTTCAGCGTTTCCATGGCCCTGGCCTCCACCTGGTTATTTTAACTTTTTTCCAGGTTTCATTTTAACTTTTTTCCAGGTTTCATTTTAACT
>CANPHS010000201.1 GCA_947573925.1 uncultured Enterorhabdus sp.
CATCGATGCCGACGCCTTTCTGGCCCAAGCCTCTCCACGTCCCTGGAGAGGCGAACTCGGAATTGAGCCCGACGATTTCCTCGTCGCCTTCACCGGCCGGCTCATTCCGGAAAAGGGTATCGCGCACCTTGTCGAAGCCGCAACGCGGCTTGCAGGCAATCCGCACGTCAAATTCGCCATCGCAGGCTCGGGACCGCTGGAAGACCAGGTGCGCCGAAAACTGCCGAGCAACGCGCAGCTCGTTGGACCCCTCACGAGCCCCGACGTGGCCAGTCTCCTGCAGGCATCGGACGCTTTCTGTCTTCCCACCCGTTCCGAGGGCTTTTCCACCTCGCTCTTGGAAGCGGCAGCCGCAGGAGTCGCCCCCATCATGCCCCGCGTCGGGGGCGTGGCGGAACTCATGCCCGACGAGCGGTACGGGATGACGCTGCCCTCAACGGACGCAGCCGCCATTGCCCATGCCATCGCCGAGCTCGAAGGCCATCGCGAACGAGCACGCGCCATGGGCTCTGCCATCGCCCAGCGCGTCAGAAACCGCTACTCCTGGAAAGCCACCGCCGAGGCAGTGGCCGCCGCATGCGAGCGAGCCCAAGCAAAAGCCTGAGCGCTCGATACGAAGCCGTCGACTACTTGCGACCCTCGCGCTCGTCTTCCATCAGCGCGATTTCCTGCACCAGATAGGTGACCTTGCTCTTCAACTTGGCAATTTCCACCGATGCCGTGAACTCTTTAATGAGCAGGATGGCCACTATGGCCAGAAACACGAAGTTCGAAGGCGATTGAAAGCCGAACAAATCAGACAACGCGAACGCTATCTGGGGAAAGAGCGCCAAAACCAGCAGGCATGCCACAAACACGAACCAAAACACCGCATCGCTCGTTTTGATCTGCGATTTCCGAATGTTAACGCCCACGAAAACCAGAGTCGCAATGGCTCCGAAAATGAGCAGCACATCAAGCATTATCGCTTCCCCTTTCGGAACCACTGCGCAAACAGAATAGATACGCAGACGCGCATCATATACGACACGGACTTCGTGAAAGTAAGGTAGCTTTCCCCCGCCGCCCGCTCGCGCATTTCCACTTCCATTTCGCGCACCTCGGCGCCGTTACGGGCCACCAAGGCAATGGTATCGGGTTCGGGGCTGTAATCAAGCTCGTTGGCAAACAGCGGAATCATAGACTTGTCAAACAGACGCATACCCGACGTGGGGTCCTTGATGCGCGCACCGGTCGTAAGGCGGATCATGGCGGAGATGAGCACCGAACCGGCCATGCGAGGAGAAAGAGGGCGTTTCTGATTGCAGAAACGCGATCCAATGACGATATTGGCGTTGGACGCTCGGGCGAATTCCACCATGGGCTCGATATAGGCCGCCGAGTGCTGACCATCGGCATCGAACTGGATGGCGTAGTCGTAGCCGTGACGCAGGGCGTACTTCATGCCCGTCTGAAAACCACCGGCAAGGCCCAGATTCACGGGAAGCGAGATGCAGCGGTAACCGCGTTCGCGGCAGATAGCGGCCGTGCGATCCCGGGAGCCGTCATCGATAACAACATAGTCCACGCCCGGAGCCGAAGCCTTCAGATCCTCAATGGTGGAAACGATGTTCTCTTCTTCATTGTAGGCAGGCACGATGGCCAGAATCTTGCTCGTCATAATGTATAGGTGTCTGCTCTCTCACCATCGGCACTCGTTCTTAGCGCGTTGTGCGCGTTCCACGATTATACGCTCCTTCACGCCTATTCCGTAGGATAATATACGGGCGCGTTACCGTAAACAGGCCGCGCGACACCGACTTTCCAAGGAGCCCACCGCCATGTGGTTCACATTCGCCCTCTGTATGCTTGCCGGTCTTCTGGCACTGTACGTGCCCGGAATGGCCGTTAACCGCGCCCTGGGCCTGCGCGGCGCATTCGCCGTAGCCTGTGCGCCCTTGGCCTCAGTGGCTCTCATCAGTCTCCTGTGCATTGCCTATGGTGCCATCGGCATTCCCTGCAATGGGGCAAGCGTGCTTGCCCCCGTCGTACTTGCGGCCATCGCCGGACTGCCTGCCTCGCGCATCCTGCGCTCCCACGAGCGGTGCCGCTGGAGCCTTCCCGAACGCACCAGCCGGTCTTCTTCTGCATTCGATTTTGGAAGCTTGGCGCTCTACGTAGCTGTTGGGCTTGCCGTTTGCGCCTACGTGTACATCAAATCGCTCGATGGCCCCGAGTCGTTTTACGCGCGGCACGACAACATTACGCATCTGAACCTGGTGCGCTCGTATCTGGATTCCGGCATTTGGTCCACCCTGCAAACATCGAACTATCTCGCAGCGCCCGATTATGCCGTCTCGCGCACGGGCGGAAGCTTCTACCCGGCCGCATGGCACGGCCTGGCCGCCCTTGTATGTTCGCTCACGAATTGCAGCGTGCCCATGGGCATCAATGCCCTGAATGCCGTTCTAGCCGGCATCGTGTACCCGGCATCTATGTGGGTGCTCATACGGGCCCTGTTCCCCGACAATCGCGGCGTCATGCTGTGGGGTGCCGTAGCTACCATGGCGTTCACAGCGTTCCCCTGGGCGTTTTTCACCAAAGGGCCACTGTATTCGAATCTGCTTGCTTTCGCACTGGTGCCGGCACCGCTGGGCATCATCATTGCCAGCGCTAGGCAAGGCGGCCCGTTGCGTCGGGCCATGCTTCCCCTGGGAATTTTGGGACTGTTCAGCTTCGTTTCGCTGGCGTTGGCCCAGCCCAACGCGCTCTTCACCGTCTT
>CANPHS010000202.1 GCA_947573925.1 uncultured Enterorhabdus sp.
ACCTGCTGCAGGTCGATGAGCGCGCGGCTGTACTCCAGCTTGCGGTACTCGTAGAGCCACCGGAAGATGTCCTGGCGGAACCGGGTGCCCTCGCTGGGGGTGTTCGGCGGCAGGTGGCGCAGCACCCAGTGGTTGTCGAACCAGATGTCCGAGCCGTACATGCGCAGGTTCAGCATATAGTCCAAATCCTCGCCGCGGGTGATCCAGGGGTCGAAGGCGAGGCGTCGGAAGGCCTCCTTGTGAATGGCCAGGCAGCCGCCGCACACGTGGTTCGAGCGGGACAGGCGCGGGCCCCGCATGGCGGCCGATATCCACTCGTTGAAGGCGCGGCCCTGCTGCCAGAAGCGGTTGTACCACTTGTCTTCCCAGTTCGAGAGGAACGAGCCTTTGCCGTTCAGGTAGTAGCCGGTCTTCGCCAGGATGGGCACGCCCTGCTTCGTCAGCTTGCCCAGGCCGTACATGGCCTTGGTAAGGAACTGCGGGTCGTCCACCACCTCGTCGTCGTCCAAAAACACCACGGCGTCGAAGCCGAGGGTGTTGGCGATGATGAGGCCGAGGTTGCGGATGGCGCCGTAGCCGGTCAGGCCGATTTCCTTGGACAGGCGCTCGATGTTCTGCTGGGCCATGCGCTGTTCCACCAGGGCCAGCTCCGGGGCGCCGATGACCAGGGTGGTCACCTCCGGGTGCTCGTTGCACACCATCTGCACCTTTTCGGCGGCCTGGGCCTCAATGGACACATCGGCCGACACCAGCACGATGACGAGCCCGAGCCCTTCCACCTTGGCCAGCGATTCCAGGCAGCGACCCAGCTCGCCGGCTTGGTTGGGGGCGGTGGTATGGTCGTAGAAGGACACCACGTCGGACCCCCCGCGGTGACGGCGCGGGTAAATGAAGGTGGGGATGATGACAACGGGATTCATAGGTTTCCTTTCGAGGTTGGGGCTCGAACGAGGGTCGGAACAGGGGGCGGAACGGAAGGCGGTGCCAAAACGGCGCGGCCGAGGCGATCGGCACGGCGGGGTCGGCGCGGGCCGGGCTTTACCAGGGGCCGGGAAGCGCCGTCAGGAGCGCCGCTTCTTGCGAGCGGGCGGCCCTCCCTTCCGGTAGTGCCTGTTGTAGCTGGCCTTCTCCTTGTTCAGGCGCCGGGCCTGCTCGCGGCGGTCCTTCACCGAGGCCATCTCCTGCTTCAGGGCCTGATAGGACTCGTAACGCCCTTCGGGCAGCGTGCCCGCCTCCAAGGCCGCGCCCACGGCGCAGCCCGGCTCGCCGGTATGGGTGCAATCGCGGAAGCGGCACTGGCCGGCCAGCGCCTCGATGTCGGGGAAGGCGGCCTCGATGCCGGCGTCGGCGTCCCACAGGCCCAAGCCCCGCACACCGGGCATGTCCACAATGCGGCCGGCCCCGGGCACCTCCACAATCTCGCGGCTCACCGTGGTGTGGCGGCCCTTGCCGTCGCCCTCGCGCACGGCGCCCACCTCCAGCACTTCGGCGCCCACGAGCATGTTCACCAGGCTGGACTTCCCCACCCCCGACCGGCCGATGAGCACCGTGGTGGTGCCGGGGGCCAGCAGGCGGCGCACCGCCTCCACCGAGGCGGCGTCGGCCTCGGACACGAGCAGCACGTCCACCGCCGGGCCGGCCAAGTCGCGCACGCGGCGCACCACGGCCTCGCTGGCGCCGTCGTCGGTCAGGTCGGCCTTGGTGAGCACCACGGTCACCGCCGCCCCGGTCTCGAAGGCGAGTACGAGTTCGCGTTCCAAACGACGCAGGTTCACCTCGCCCACGGGCTGGGCCACGATGACCCGCTCGAAATTCGCGGCCAACACCTGGGGCAACGCCCGCTCCGTGGGGTCCTTCCGCACGAACTCGCGGGTACGCGGGGCGATGGAGGCAATGACCCCCTTGTCGTGGCCCGCAGGCACGGCCACTTCCACCACGTCCCCGATGACGGCCCGCTGGTCGTGGCCCTTCACCAGGGCCGTGGCGTGCTCGCAGCGCAGCAACGCGCCGTCGGGGAAGCGCACGAGGGGGTAGCCCCGGTCCAGCTTCACCACTTCTCCGGTGCGCACGGTATCGGCCATTAGCGCTGCCCTTCTCTCATGTGGCGGAACACCAGCAAAAGCACGAGGCCCACGGCCACCAGCACCACCCCCGGCAGAAACGCCGCCGGATTCAGCTCCTGCTCGCCCACGTAGCCCTTGGAAACCACGCTCACCGTGTCGGCGTGCAGGTCGGTCAGGCCCTCGTGGTCGGGACAGGCCAAGTGGAAGGTACCTCTCACCTGCAAGGTGGTGCCCTTGCGGCCGTAGGCGCCGTAGGTGTCGACGGCCTCGGTGAGGGCCACGTCCAGAAAGACGGGCACCTCGGTATGCAGCTTGTCGTCGCCCTGCAAGACGATCCAGCAGAACCCCGGGTCGAACTCGGCCTTGATGCGGTCGCCCACCACCTCGCCGGTCACCTGGACCGTCTGGTCGTTCAAGTAGGGGTCGGCTTCCTGCAACGTGCTGATGGACGTGTCGTAGATGAAGGAGCTGTCGGGCTTCTGCTGGGGATTCATCAGGTTCTTCTCGTTGCGCTCGGAACCGAATACCGGGTCGGGCACGATGGCCTGAGGCACCCCGGGCGAATCCTCACCCGCGCTCCCGTCGGCCCCTGCGGCCGCGGCCTCGTCGGTCGCGCCACCGGCCGCGCTGTCGTCCGCGGCGGCGTCGCCGGCAGCGGCAGCGTCTCCAGCGGCGGCGCCGTCGCCCG
>CANPHS010000203.1 GCA_947573925.1 uncultured Enterorhabdus sp.
CACTATCCACCGCATTTCCGGGCGCCTGCTCGTATTTCTGAAGGAGGGCACGAGCTACGAGGTGGCCAACGGGTGCGCCGACGCCATTCTGGGCGTGCCCGGCGTGGCCCGGGTGTCCTGCGGGTTCAAGTGCGAGCAGGACATGGGGCAGATGGGCGAGGCGGCTTGCATCGCGCTCGCCGAGGCGGAGCCCTTCACCACGTTCAAGGTGAGCGCCCGGCGCAACCACACCACGTTCCCCATCGACTCCATGCAGCTCAACCGCGATATCGGGGCGGTGCTCTGCGAGGCTTTCCCCGAGAAGAAGGTGCAGATGAAGGGCCAGGACGTCACCGTGGGTGTGGAGGTGGTGGAGGGTTCCGCCTACGTGTACGCCCGGTCCGTCCGCGGCATCGGGGGGCTGCCCGTGGGCAGCTCGGGCACCGTGGTGGGGCTTTTGTCCTCGGGCATCGACTCGCCCGTGGCCCTGTGGCGCATGGCCCGGCGCGGGGCGGTGTGCGTGGGGGTGCACTTCTCCGGGCGCCCGCAGACCTCCGACGCCTCGGAGTTTCTCGTGGACGACATCGCGTCGGTGCTGGAGCGCACCGGGTGCATCGCCCGGGTGTACGTGGTGCCCTTCGGCGACTACCAGCGCGAGATCTCCGTGGCCTGCCCGCCGGCGCTAAGGGTCATCCTGTACCGGCGCCTCATGTTCCGCGTGGCCGAGGAGATCGCCCGGCGCGAGCGGGCCGGGGCGCTTGTGACCGGCGAAAGCCTGGGGCAGGTGGCCTCCCAGACCTTGGACAACATCCGCGCCACCGACGCCTCGGTGGCCATGCCGGTGCTGCGGCCGCTCATCGGCTCGGACAAGCTGGAGATCATCGAGGCAGCCCAGCGCCTCGGCACCTTCGAGATCTCCTCCCAGGACGCGCCGGACTGCTGCACCCTGTTCATGCCGCGCAACCCCGAGACCCATGCGAAGCTCGCCGACGTGGAGGCGGCCGAGGAGGCCTTCCCCTGGCGGGAATGGGTGATGGAGCTGGCCGACGCGGCCGAGATCCACGACTACCGCTGTCCGGCCTACAAGCCGCGGAAGAGGGCCTAGGCACGTCGCGGCGGTTCCGGGACGGTTCTCGGACGGCTCCCCGACGGCGCGGCGACGGTCGGGGAGCGGTTCTGCGACGGCGGCGCGACGGCGCGTATCGGGACAGCGCGGCGACCTTTTGACGGTTTTGCGGAGCTATGGTGTTTCCAACGAGTAAGGAGGCACCATGGCATTCCAAGATCGGGCGCAGGGCATCTGCTCCCACCTTCATCTCACGGCCGTGCGACGGCCCTTGTTCATCGGCGTTGCCATTTTGCTGGGGCTTGTGCTCGCGGCGGCGCTTCTGTTTGCGCTCCCTTCCGGGTCTAACGCCTTCGAAGTGCAGTCCGGATCGGGGGCGTCTGCCGGTGTGGACGGTGCGGCGTCGCTGGTGGCGGAAGACGGTTCGGGGCCGTCCGGAGATGCCGGAGTGGCGGATGCGGCGCGGGAGCCCCCGGCGTCTGTGTCGCTCCCGACTCCTTCGCCGGCGGAGGCGCCGCCGCTGTGCATTCACGTCGACGGGGCGGTGGAGGCTCCCGGCGTGTACTATCTGGACGCGGGTAGTCGCATCGTCGATGCGGTAGAGGCTGCCGGCGGTCTTAAGGAAGGGGCCGCCACCGAGGCCGTGAACCTCGCGCAGGTCCTGGAAGACGGGCAGCAGGTGCTCATTCCCACGCCGGGCGATGCTGCTGCGCTTCCGCCGGCGCCCGCTTCCGCCGGCGCGAGGGCTGCGGGCGCAGATGCCGGCCGGGCGGTCCTCGTGAACATCAACACCGCCACGGCGGAGGAGCTGGTGACGCTCAACGGTATCGGCGAGGCCACGGCCGAGAAGATCATCGCCGACCGCGAGGCGAACGGCCCCTTTCCCGCCATCGAGGATTTGAAGCGCGTCTCGGGCATCGGCGACAAGAAGTTCGAGGCCCTGCGCGATGCCATCTGCGTATGAGCGGCGCGGAGGAAGCCAAGCCGCCCCGGCCGCACCTGCCGCCGGTGCTCTTGGCGGGACTGGCTCTGTGGGCGACGGCGGCGGCGTTGTGGCCCGCGGCGCGTACCTTCGGGGAACCGGCCCTCTTAATGCTTGTGGTCGGATCGCTGGCCGGAGCCGGGGCGCTTGTCCTGGGGTGCCTGCGCCGTCGCGCCGTGCCGCCGGTTTTGGTGGTCCTGCTGGCCGTGATGGTGGGCGCAGCATCCGTGGCCCTGGCGGCTGGGGCCCTCCAGAACGCCATGGGAGCCCTCGTCGGCAGCGAGGGCCCGTGGCGGTGCACCTTGACAACGGACGCGAAGCCTTCCGACTTCGGATGGCGGGCCGATGCCCGGGCGGTGGATCCCCTCGGTCGCTCCGTGGCCGTGCGACTGTATCTGCCCGACGAGGGCGCGGGCCTCCTGCGCGGGACGACGTTGAGCGTCGAGGCGCCTTTGGAGGCGCCGGGCGAGGCGAATCGGGAGCGCTGGTGGAACGACGGTCTTGCGGGCTCGCTGTCGGCGAGCGAGGTCTCGCCGGTGGCCGATGCTGCTCCGTTGCGGGGGCTGCGAAGCCGCGCGATCGAGGTGATCGAGCGCCACGGGGGAGGACAGTCGGGTCTGCTGCAGGCCCTCATCTGCGGTTATCGCCCGAC
>CANPHS010000204.1 GCA_947573925.1 uncultured Enterorhabdus sp.
TCTTTGCCGTAGGTCTTTGGTCGTCCCGTTTTCAGTATGTTTTGGTCTGTGGCTCGGGAACCGTGAACTACCACACGCGCAACATCTATGCGAAATTAGGCACTCACAGTCGCCAGGAAGTGATCGACCTGGTGCTCGGCAGTGAATCTGCGGCAAACTAGATCCCGCGAAATCCTACGAAGTACCTTCAACGCCCCGCCCTTCTCACACGAGGGGCGGGGCGTTTCCTATACTGGGACCATCCGGCCGGCAAAGGGCGCCTTCGCACCCACAAAGGAGCATCCCATGATCAAGACATTCAAAATGCAGCTGTACCCGGGCATGGAAGCGGAATACGAGCGGCGGCACAACGAGCTGTGGCCCGAAATGGTCGACATGATCCACGAGCACGGCGGCCGCAACTACACCATCGCGCTGGATCCGGACACGCTCACGCTGTACGGCTACATCGAAATCGACGACCCGGAGCTGTGGGCCGCCGGTGCCGACACCGCCATCAACCGGAAGTGGTGGGACTTCATGGCCGACATCATGGAGACCAACGCCGACAACTCCCCCGTCTCCGTCGACCTCCCCGTGCTGTTCCACCTGGATTAGGCCAACGCCCCCTTTCGGCCCTGCACGCAAAGGAGGCCCCGCCATGGCAGGGCCTCCTTCTCGTTTGAAGCCGCTAGCGCAACGTCGCGTACATGACGGCCTTGATGGTGTGCATGCGGTTCTCGGCCTCCTGGAACACGCGGGAGGCGTCGGACTCGAACACCGCGTCCTCCACTTCCATCTCGGTCACGCCGAACTGCTCGGCAATCTCGGCACCGATGGTGGTGTTGGTGTCGTGGAACGAGGGCAGGCAGTGCATGAAGATGGCCTCGGGCTTCGCCTTGGCCATCACGGCCTCAGTCACGCGGTAAGGCTCCAGAAGCGCGATGCGGTCGCGCCACAGGTCGGCCGGCTGGCCCATGCCCACCCACACGTCGGTGTACACGGCGTCCACACCTTGGATGCCCTCGTCGATGTCGTCGGTCACACTCAGCGTGGCGCCGCTTTGGGCCGCCAGCTTCTGGCAGGCCTCCCACAGCTCGGGGCGGTAGGTGCGGTTGCCGGGCACATCGGCTTGGGGCCCCACCTGCACAAAGTCGATGCCGAGTTTCGCGCAGATGACGAGCAGCGAGGAGGCCGTGTTGCCCACCTGGCCGAAGAAGGCCAGCTTGCGGCCGCGCAGGTCGGGGCCGAATTCCTCTTGCATGGTCATGATGTCGGCGAGCGCCTGGGTGGGATGGAACTGGGCCGTGAGCCCGTTCCACACCGGCACACCGGCATTCGCGGCCAAGTCCTCCACCACCGACTGTTCGAAGCCGCGGTACTCGATGCCGTCGTACATGCGGCCGAGCACGCGGGCGGTGTCCTCGATGGACTCTTTCTTCCCCATCTGCGACGAGCCCGGATCAAGATAGGTCACGCCCATGCCGAGGTCCATGGCGCCCACCTCGAAGGCGCAGCGGGTGCGGGTGGAGGTCTTCTCGAACAGAAGCACGATGTTCTTGCCCTCCAGGTAGCGGTGCGGCGTGCCCGTGCGCTTCAGGTTCTTGAAGTCGCGGGCCACATCGAGCAGGTAGTGGATCTGCTCAGGGGTGAAGTCGAGCAGCGTGAGGAAATTCTTGCCAGAGAGGTTGAGAGGCATGGGGATCATCCTTTCGGGGAACAGGGCGCACCGGGCCCGGCACCGGCACAGAACCGGGCTCAGTGCGCAAACGGGAAATGCGAAAACGCGGAAGGGAACGAGCCGGCGCCTAGATGTCGGCGCGGGCGAAGGGCATGGACATGCAGCGCGGGCCGCCGCGGCCGCGGGACAACTCCTCGGAGGGCACCACGCACAGCTCGATGCCCGCCTTGTACAGCAGATCGTTCGTGACAATGTTGCGCTCGTAGACGCATACCTTGCCCGGGGCGATGGCCAGCGTGTTGGAGCCGTCGTTCCACTGCTCGCGGGAGGCCTCCACCGGGTCGCCCCCGCCGCACTCCAGAAGCATCACGTCGTCCACGCCCGTAGCCGCCTCGAGGATCTCCTTGAGCGAGCCGTCCAGCTCGTCCACGGCCACCTCGCCGGGGTTGTCGCCCTTGCGCAGGCGGTAGGCGTGCAGCTCGTCGTACATGCCCGGGTACACGGTGAACTTGTCGTAGTCGATCTGGGTGAACACCGTGTCCAGGTGCATGGTCTCGTAGCCGAAGGGAATCTTGATGGCGTACACCGTGGTAATGGCGCTCGGCGACTCGCCCCAGAACAGGTTCTGGGCCAGGGTGTCGATGGCCGCCGCCTCGGTGCGCTCGGAGATGCCCACGGCCAGGGTCGTCTCGTTGATGTTCAGCACGTCGCCGCCCTCGATATGGGCCGTGCTGTGGTTGTCGTACCAGAACGGCGTGCCGGCGAAATCGGGATGGTAGGTGAGGAAGGTCTTATAGAAGGGCACCTCGCGGTTGCGCTGGTTGTAGTACATGCGGTGCAGCGCCACGCCGGTGCCGATGGAGGCGATGGGATCGCGGGAGAAGTAGCTCGACGGCATGGAGAACACCACGAAGTCGTCCGGCGCCAGCCCGTCCCCTTCCGTACCCAGCACCACTGCCAGCCTCTTTTCCTTT
>CANPHS010000205.1 GCA_947573925.1 uncultured Enterorhabdus sp.
GCTCGGCACGTCGATGAGCCCGGGGCCGGGGCGGCCGGTGCTGGCGATGTGGAAGGCCTCGCGCTCGGTGCGGGCGTAGCCGTCGGCCATGTGCACCGCCCCTTGCTCGTGGCGGGCCAGCACGTGGGTGATCTGGTCGGAGTCGTAGAGGGCGTCGTAGAGCTTGATGGCCTGGCCGCCCGGGTAGCCGAAGACCACGTCGACCCCCTCGGCCTCCAACGCCGCCACCACGGCCTCGGCCCCGCGCATGGGGCGGCCCTGCTTGGCCGTGCGCGACCCGAGCCCCCGCGGGGCGCCCTGGCTGGCCGCCGTGCGCCGGGCCGTGGCCGTCTGTGCTTCCATGGGGTCTCCTCTCGCCGCCGATCCATTCGCGGGCACCGCCAACGCGCGGCGCCGCGGGCACCGGGGCCGTCCTGCGGCCCGGTGCGCCGTCGTTGGCATCAGGATACCCCTCCGCCGGGCCCCGTGCAGCCGTGCGGCCCGGGTCGGGCGCGATTTTTCCCGTATACGGGACGGCAACGGCCCGGTGGCTCCGGGTGACAAGTCCGTCGCGCCGCCGTGACGGTTGACGGCTTGTCACCGCGCCGCGCCGGCAAGTCCCTATGCTAAGAAAAACCTGTAGGTTCGCGAGGAGAGGAGAAGCGACCATGACCGCCACCGCCAAAGTGCACCGCCGCTCGGCCTCCCCCTTCGAGATTCCCCGCGGACCGCGCCCCCTCGAGAGCCCCGTGCGCCCCGCCACGAGCGACCCGGTGGACATGACCATCGACCCCGGCGCGGTGCTCGCCGACCCGGCCCTGGCCAGCCGGAGCCGCCGGGGCGCCTATCCGGTGGCGCCGCCGTCCTGGCGGGCCTTCCGCGCCTACGCCTCCGACCGCACCGAATTCGACGAGCTGCGGCAGGTGGGGCTCGCCTCCATGATGCGCACCCACCGCGCCTTCGCCCTCGCCGTGGCCGCCGTGGTGGCCTTCGTGCTGTTCACCGCCGTGGCCCTGACGGCCTACTTCCTGCTGACCCCCGCCACGGCCGAAGCCGACTCCCCCTACGCCACCGCCGACGTGGCCCCCGCGGAAAGCACCCCGGCCAACCGCTGGAAGGCCGGCGAGATTCCCTCGCTGTACCAGTCCGACGACACCTGGGGAACGCTCCCCTACGGCCAGGCAACCCTGGCCGAGACCGGGGCGGCGCCCACGGCCCTGGCCATGGCCTACGTGGCCGTGACCGGCCGCGACGACAAGACTCCCGCAGATTTCGCCCAGTGGGCCACCGACCACGACCTCACCGCCTCGGGCGTCGATACCGTGAGCGCCTTCTTCCACCGCGCCGCCGCGGAATGCGGGCTGGAGCTGGAGGCGGTGGACGGCGACGAGCGCAGCCTGCGCCGGGCCATCGTGGCCAACGTGCCGGTGCTCGTCATCACCGAGCCGGGCACGTTTTCGCCCGCGGCCAGCGCCATCGTCCTCGACGATATCGACCGCGACAGCCGCGTCGTCATCCACGACCCGGCCAGCGCAGCCCGTACGGGCAAGAGCTGGAGCTTCGAGGACATCACCGCCGCCTGCGCCAGCGCCTTCACCGTAACGGCCGCCTAAAAAGCAACGTTTCGCCCCATTTGGGAGTTTTGCCGCACCGCGCGGTGCGCTAAGGTGGAAGGCGATAAGCCGCCCGTCGACACCGAGGAGTATCCCATGGACTACCGCCAGGTCACCGTACACCCCGAAGCCCACATTGCCCCCAACGCCACCCTCGTGGGGAAGGTGGACGTCGCCGCCGGCGCCACCGTGCTCTTCAACGCCACCTTGCGCGGCGACTACGGCAGCCGCATCGCGGTGGGAGAAGGTTCCAACATTCAGGAGAATGCCTGCGTGCACCTGGATTTCGACCAGGACTGCCTTATCGGGCGCGGCGTCACCATCGGGCACGGTGCGGTGGTGCACGGCTGCACCCTGGGCGACAACGTGCTGGTGGGCATGGGGGCCATCGTCATGAACGGGGCGCGCGTGGGAGACAATTCCCTCGTGGCCGCCGGCGCCCTCGTGCCCGAGGGCATGGAGGTGCCGGAAGGGTCGCTCGTGGTGGGCGTGCCCGGCAAGGTACGCCGGGCGCTCACCCCCGAAGAGATCGAGGGCAACCGGAAGGCGGCGGCCGGCTACGGGGCCATCGGCCGCGACCTGGCCGACCAGGGCATCATCTACGAGGGCCGGAACATTCCCGGCAACCTCATGACCATCGCTTTAAAGCGTTAAACCACCCTGTCTCCCCATAGGGCGACCTCCTGGTCGCTCGCTCGGCCATGGTTGATGGGCGACCAGGAGGTCGCCCCTACGGATAATCACGCACCATGAGCGCTATCGGAACCGCCGACCCCTCCTAAATTGCCTCCAGGATGCCCGCCACCAGGCGGCAGAAATCTTCCTCGCGCGTCGCGGCCACCTCGTGCACTTCCTCGTCGGACGGGCTCGCCCCCTCCACACCGCAGGCCATGTTGCTCACGAGCGACATGCCGAGCACGCGCAGCCCGACGTGCCGCGCGGCGATGACCTCCTCGCACACCGACATGGCCACCGTGTCGGCCCCCCAGCGGCGAAACATCCGAATTTCCGCCGGCGTCTCGAAGGAG
>CANPHS010000206.1 GCA_947573925.1 uncultured Enterorhabdus sp.
CGCGGCGGTGGCGCCGAGGCCCAGGAAGGCGCGGCGGGAGATGCCGCTCGTCATCTTCTCTTCAGTCATGGTGATCCTCCTTGTGGAATCCTCCCGACCCGGGTGGCAACCCGGGCCCGCATCGCGCCGTGCTCCCCTGAGCACCTATCCTTTGGCCCGATGCTCGGCGCCCTCGGTGAGCGCCTGGTGCCGATTCAACCCCAATGGCGCGGCGAAATCTCCCCGTTGTCAGGGGGATACATCTCCCTCAAATCCCAAATCCCCCTATTGGGGGGAGGGATTTTTCTTTCCCTAAAAGGCGCGAGGGCCCCTTCTGCGTATAATTGTCGCGGGAGGAATTTCTATGACGACAAAGGAACAGCGGCGGCTGTGGCTGACGCCCGATACCCTCGGCTTCGCAGCCCATTGGGCGTGGATATGGTGCGTCTTCTGGAGCAGCCGCTTCTACAACGCGGGCGCTGCGCTGGAGCCCTTGGAGGTGCCCGGCGCCACGACCCTCGAGCCTTTATGGGTGCTCTCGCTCTTTGCCAACGTGGTGGGCCTCGCGGCCCTTCTGCTGCTGGCCCGGGTGCGCAATCCGCTCTCGGAATTGCGCTCGCTGCCCGTGGAGGCGGGGGTGCTCACGGCCGCAGGCACGCTGTGCGTCTCGTTCTTTCCCACGGTGGTGGATGCCAGTGCCGCCGCCACGGTGTACGCGCTGGGCGCCGTGCTCACGGGAGTGGGCAGCGCCGGCGTGGTGATGCTGTGGGGCGAGCGTTTGGTGGAGTACGGCCCGCGGCGGCTGATGCGCTGCTTCGTGGGGGCCATCTTCGCGGGGGCGGTGGGCTACAGCGCCCTGACGCTTGTGCCCGGCGACATCTCCCAGTTCGCCGTGGCGGCGCTGCCTCTGGTGGGCATGGGGCTCTACGTTTGGCAGGGTCGCCGTCGCCCGCGGGTTCCCCAGCAGTACCGCAACGTCGCGGTGCACAGCCGGCCGCCGGTGCCCATGATGCTCGTGGCGCTGTTCTTCGGCATCTCCTTCGGCCTTATGAAGGGGCTCATCGCGCCGGTCGACCCATCGCTCATCGCCGTGCGCGACATCCTGAACATCGTCGCCATCGCCGCCGCGGCCGGCACCTTCTACGTGACCAGCGTGGTGTACAAGATGGATTTCGACCATCTGACTTACCAGGTGGCCATGCCGCTCGTGGCGGCCGGCTTCTTGCTGCTGCCCCTGCACGAGCCCTGGTACATTGTGGGCACGGCCGTGTACCAGTTCGGCTACCAATACTTCTACATTGTGCTGTGGGCCATTTGGGCCGTGCTCGCCAATCGGGAGAAGGTGCCGGCGGCCTGGATGGCGGCCTGGGGTCTGCTTTCCATTCAAATAGGTCAGCTCATCGGGTCGCTCGTCGGCGATGCGGCCTTGGGGCCGCTGGTGGACGAGGGGTCGCGGGCCACCGTGTCGGCGGCGGTCATCTTCGCGGCGCTTATGGTGAGCCTCTTCGTGTTCGGCGACCGTTCCGCCGCCACGGGATGGGGCAGCGTGCGGCCCATGGACGAGGAGCCGGCGCCTGCGGTCGGGTGCAGCCTGGACGATGCCTGCGCCGCCGTGGCCCACCGGGGGCGGCTCACGGCCCGGGAAAACGACGTGTTCTGCCTTTTGGCCCGCGGCCGCAACCGCGCCTTCATCTGCCAGGAGCTCGTCATCGGCGACGAGACGGTGAAAAGCCACGTGAAGGCTATCTACCGCAAGCTGGAGGTGCATTCCCAGCAGGAGCTCATCAACCTCGTGGAAGAGGAGCGCACCGAAGGGTAGCCCCCGGCATCTCCGCCTGCATCCCGAGCGCCCTGCCCCCCCGTTTCCCCCTCCCTTTCGGAATCCGTCACTTTGCACGCCTCCCGACAGGAAAATGCGTGCAAACTGGAGCTTTGCACGCATTCGGTGTTTGGAATCCGTCACTTTGCACGGGTTGGGGCGCGGCTCGACATGCGGGCTGGGGCGCGGGCTGGGGCCCTACACAGTGTCGGGGATGGAGCGGAAGGCGTTCTTGGGGGCGGGGGCCAGGGGGAACCAGTACTTCCAGGCGCCGAAGGGGTGGGCGCCGGTGACGCCGTCCACGTCCTCGAAGGCGTCCTTGGGCACGATGGTGCGCAGGGCGCGGCCGTCCCGTGTCGTGAGGCCGATGCCGCCGGCCGCCAGGGCCGCGTCGGCGAAAGTGAGGCAGTTGAAGGTGACGAGATCGTAGGTGCCCGGATTGAGGCATCGCCCCTCGGCGTAGGAGCGCACGGCCTCGTAGGCGGCGCGGTCGCACCACAGGGCCACCGCCGCGTCCACGTGCTCGTTCCACCAGTTGCCCGGCTGCCCGTGGGTGATCCAGCCCGAGGCCTTCTCTATGGCGGCGAAGGGCTCGGGGCGCCGCAGGCAGGCCATCTTGGCCGGGGCCTTCACGGCATTGCCCTCGCGATAGAACGAGTAGGTCTCGATGGGGTCGCCCACGGGCCCCAGCCCCAGGATGGTGTGACCCTCGTCGAAGGCCGCCTCAAGGTTGAACAGTAGAAACACGTTGAAGGACCCGGGCGGAGGAGGGGTCTGGGCGCCGTCCGGCACCGCCTCGTCGAGCTGGTCGATGTGCGCA
>CANPHS010000207.1 GCA_947573925.1 uncultured Enterorhabdus sp.
GCAGGCGAAGCGGTAGCCCTTGGGATTGGTCACCGTGCCCTTCACCAGGCCGCCGGCGTAATGGGCGAACACCTGGTAGAAGCCCTTGGCCCAGCGGAAGCGCTGGTTCCAGGAATCGCGGAAGGTGATGGGCTGCTCGTCGTAGAGCACGGCCGTCGGGCAGTAGGAGATGCGCACGCCGTCGATGATGGAGGCGGCGGAGAACTCGATGTCCTCGGTGAGCAGGTGCCACTTCCAGCCGCCGGCCTTCTTCAAGATGTCGGCGGCGATGAAGAAGCCCGTGCCGGACACCGCGCAGGAGGTGTTCAGGGTGAGCCGCGCCTGGTTCAGGAACTTGGCCTCGCGCAAAAACCACACGCCGTAGCCGGCGGAAATCCAGTTGCTGCCGAAGTTCTTGGAGTTGCGGTAGGAGGTGGATGCCTTGGCGCCGCCGTCGAAGGTGGCGTTCATCTCGCGGAAGTAGTTCACGTCGAGCACGTTGTCGGCGTCGAAGACGAAGAAGGCCTCGTAGTCCTTGTCGGCGTACTGCTCCCAGATGGCCTTCAGGCCGTAGTCCAGCGCGTAGCCCTTCCCCACCTGCTTGTCGTTGTGGCGCGGGAACACGATGGCCCCGGCCTCGCGGGCCACCTCAGCCGTGCGGTCGGTGCAGTTGTCGGCAATGACGAAGATGTCAATGAGCTCGGTCGGGTAGTTCTGCACCTTGATGGAGTGGATGAGGTCGGCGATGACCGTCTCCTCGTTGCGGGCCGCCACCATGACGGCGTAGCGATGGTTGCGGGCGGCCACTTTCTTGGGGGCGCGGCGCGTGAGCACGACCAGCACGTAGTAGAGCTGATAGGTATAGCAAATGGTAAAGGTAAGGAACACGCAGAAGTTGAAGATGTCGACAAAGGACAGAGCCGACACTTGCGATGCTACGGTATCGAACACCAAATTACTCCTTGGACGTGCGCCGGGCCCGGCGCGTGTGCACAAACGCTTGAATTATAGCCTCCAAATTTTCCCTGAAAAGCGTTTTCGGGCCAGAGCGGGAATTTTGAGGTCTTTTCGACACAAACAAGCCTCCCTCTCCACAATCCCGCCGCACCCCCTCCATATATGTAAGGGAAGCGTAAGGTTTTTCCGCCAATCCGATGGCGCACCCGCAGCCGCTGCGGCCTGTGCTACCCTGTCTTCCATCGCAACCAAAATCCCGTGAAAGGAAGCAATCCGTGAGCCAAGCCTGCGACATTCTCGATATCAATTTGGCCGACGAGGGCCAGAAGCGCATTCTGTGGGCCGACCGCGACATGCCGGTGCTCGCCCGCATCCGCGAGCGCTTCGCCGAGGAGCGCCCCCTGGAGGGCGTGCGCATCGGCGCCTGCATGCACGTGACCACCGAGACGGCGAACCTCATGCGCACACTGGTGGCCTCGGGCGCCGAGGTGACGCTCTGCGCCTCGAACCCGCTGTCTACCCAGGACGACACCGCCGCCTCCCTCGTGCGCGACTACGGGGTGCGCGTGTACGCCATCGCCGGCGAGGATGCCGAGACCTACGAGCGCCACATCGCCGCCGTCGTGGCCACGGACCCGCAGATCATCATGGATGACGGCGCCGACCTGGATACCGCTCTGCACACGAAGTTCTCCGACAAGCTGTCCGGTGTCATCGGCGGCACCGAGGAGACCACCACCGGCGTGGTGCGCCTCATGGCCATGGCCAAGGAGGGGGCCCTCTCCTACCCCGTCTTCAACATCAACGACGCCAACACCAAGCACTGCTTCGACAACCACTACGGCACGGGCCAGTCCACCTTGGACGGCATCGTGCGGGCCACGAACCGCCTGCTGTGCGGCCGTACCATGGTGGTGTCGGGCTACGGCTACTGCGGCAGCGGCCTGGCCCAGCGGGCCCGCGGCATGGGCATGGACGTCATTGTGTGCGAGGTAGACCCGCTGAAGGCCCTGGAGGCCCACATGGAGGGCTACCGCGTGATGAAGGCCGCCGACGCCGCCCGCTTCGCCGACGTGTGGGTGACCGTCACCGGCGACTGCAACGTCATCGACGAGCCGGCGTTCGACAACATGAAGGACGGCGCCATCATCTGCAACTCCGGCCACTTCGACTCCGAGATCAACATGAAGTGGCTGCGGGAGCACGCCGTGAAGGTGGAGGAGCTGAAGCCGCTCGTGGAGGAGTACACCCTGCCCGACGGCCGCACCGTCACCGTGCTCGCCGAGGGGCGCCTCGTGAACCTGGCCTGCGCCGAAGGGCACCCGGCCTCCGTCATGGACATGAGCTTCGCCAACCAGGCCCTGGCCGCCGAGTACCTCTTCCAGCACGCCAGCGAGCTGGAGAACAAGGTGTACGACGTGCCCGCCGCCATCGACGACGACGTGGCCCGCGTGAAGCTGGAGACGCTGGGCATCGAGATCGACACCCTCACCGAAGAGCAGATCGCCTACATGAACAGCTGGAACTTCTAGATTTCGTCGTTGCTGACGCAACGACGAAGAAGCCGACGCTGCGAGAGCGAGAGGCGGCGGGGGTCGCCCCCCGGTTTTTCCCCCGCCCCGAACGACCGTACCCTGGGGGCAAAGGCGGGGGGGTGCCG
>CANPHS010000208.1 GCA_947573925.1 uncultured Enterorhabdus sp.
GAGCGCCGGCCTGTCACGTCGGAGGTCGCGAGTTCGAGTCTCGTACATCCCGCCATCGAAATTAAATCGCCGTCCCTCGGGGCGGCGATTTTTTGCGTTCGGGGGCGGGACGGACGGCGCGGGGCGGCGGCGATGATAGAATCTCCTGCGAGAAACGATGACCTTCCGAGGAAGGATTCCCCATGATCTACGACGACGTGTTGGCGGCGGTGGGCGGCACGCCCCTCATTCGGCTGAACCGCCTGACCGGGCCTGAGGACGCCCAGGTGCTCGTGAAGTTCGAGGCGGTGAACGTGGGCGGCGCCGTGAAGACGCGCACGGCCCTGAAGATGATCGAGGAGGCCGAAGCCCGCGGCGAGATCGGGCCCTGCGCCATCATCGTGGAGCCGACGAGCGGCAACCAAGGCGTGGGGCTCGCGCTTGTGGCCGCGGTGAAGGGCTACGAAGCCCGCATCATCATGCCCGACTCCGTATCGGAGGAGCGACGCAAGATCGTGCGCCACTACGGGGCCGAGGTGGTGCTCGTGCACGACGAGGGCGACATCGGGGCCTGCATCGAGGAGTGCATCGCCCTCGCCCAGCGGATGGCCGCCGAGGACGGGCGTGTGTTCGTGCCCCAGCAGTTCGTGAACCGCGACAACTTGAAGGCCCACGTGGACGGCACGGCGGCCGAGATCCTGGCCGACGTGGAAGCGGCCGGCGTGACCGTGGACGGGTTCTGCTCCGGCTTCGGCACCGGAGGCACCCTGACGGCCATCGGCGGCGAGCTGCGCCGGGTTTTCCCTGAAGTGCGCATCTGGGCCGCCGAGCCGGAGCACGCGGCGCTGCTGTCGGGCGGCGCCATCGGCACCCACGTGCAGATGGGCATCGGCGACGGCATCCTGCCCGCCATCATGGACACCTCGCTCATCGACGAGATCGTGGTGGTCACCGACGAGGAGGCCCTGGCCTGCGCCCGGCGCCTGGCCCGGGAGGAGGGCCTGTTCGCGGGCATCTCCTCGGGCACCAACGTGGCGGCTGCCCTAAAGATGGCCCGCGCCCTCGGCCCCGGCAAGACCGTGGTCACGCTTTTGCCCGACACCGCCGAGCGCTACTTCTCCACGGTGCTCTTCGAGGGAGAGTAGCACGTTAGGAAGCGAGCACGGGCAAGGGGCGTCCGGAGCGGGTCCATGCGCCGGACGCCCCTTGCCCATGGAAGGGCTCGGCCGGGCTACTTTCTCGCGAGCATTTCCAGGACGAGCTGGCAGCGGGTGCCGATGGGCAGGGTGTTGGCGTCGAGAAAGGCGCGGATGTCCTCGCGGGCCAGCACGAAGGGCTCGATGAGCTCGGCGGGCTCCGGTGCCGCGTCGCCGGCGGCCTCCACCTCGGCGAAGGCCACGTGCACGTTCTCCTCGGCCAGGCCCGTGGAGGAGAAGCCGGGCTGGGGGAGGGGCCGCACCGGATCCGGAACGTCGGTGCGCAGGCGGTAGCCGGTCTCCTCGGCCAGCTCCCGGCCCACGGCCTCCTCCAAAGACTCGCCGGCGTCGATGAGCCCGGCCGGCAGCGATACGCACCAGGTGTTCAGCGGGTAGCGGAACTCCCGCTCCAGCAGCACCGACCCGTCGGGCAGCAGGGGCACGATGCAGACGGCGTCGGGGGTGGGCGCCGCGCCCGTGCCGAGGGCTTCCAGCGCCGCAGCGTAACGGTCGGGCCCCTTGCGGGAGACGCCCTCGTAGGCGTAGGGGCGCCCGTCGGGTAGCGTGTAGTGCAGGTGGTACTTGTTGATCCAGCCGGTGGAGACGGTCTCGATGGAGGCGAGCCGCGGCGTGGCCGGGGCCTCCCAGGCGGCGCTTGTGGTGGGGAAGGGGCCGGTTGTAGCCGCACATCCGGGCCGGCCGCCGGGTGCGCCGTTTCCGGCGGCGGGGGTTTCGGCCGCTTGTGCTCCGCGCCGTGCCGGGGAAGCCTCGGCCGCCGCGCCCTCCACGTCACGGAGCTTCGCCAGCCCTGTCTCCGCCAAGTCCGCGCTCGCGATCATCTGCACGCCGACGAAGGCCATGTCCGCCAGGTTCGCCGCCTGTACCTCACGCGTGCGGGAAGAGGTGGCGTCTTCCACGACCGCCACGTTGTAGCCGAGGGCGAGCCCGTCGTAGGCGGTGGAGCGCACGCAGTTGGGCGTGGTGGTGCCGGCGAGCGCCACGGTGGCGATGCCAACGCCCCGCAGCCGCGCATCCAGATCGGTGCCGAAGAAGGCCGACCAACTCGGCTTGAGGAGGACGGTCTCGTCTGGCAACGGCTCCAAGGCCGTCGGGCAGCCGAGGCTCTCCGGCCACGCGGTCGACAGGGGCTTGCCGCCCTCGGCCCAGGTGCGGTAGCGCACCGCCTCCACGTCGCTGCCGTCTTCCGCATATTCCCGCCGCACGTGGACGATAGTCATACCGAGCTTTCGCGCCGCCTCCAGGGCGCGGGCGCAAGCGGGCACCGTGGCCGCCGCTCCCGCGATGCAGAGGGGAGAGGCCGGGTCGATGAACCCCTCCTGCATGTCGATGAGAATAAATGCGGCGCGAGTGGGATCGATCATGGAAAACCTCCTTCACCAACTAAAGCAATGTGC
>CANPHS010000209.1 GCA_947573925.1 uncultured Enterorhabdus sp.
CGGTGTACTTGGCGTACCACAAGAAGCACGTGCATTCCCGCGCCGTCACCGACTTCATCGATTTCGTGAAGGCCTACCCCGGCAACGACCCCGCCCTCCTGGAAGAGGAGTAGCCCCCGCCACCCCGCTCGTGACGCGGCTCGCTCCGGTCGTGGCGCGGTGTGGGGAATCAGTGCAAAGTGACGGATTCTGGACACTGAATGCGTACAAAGCGGGGCTTTGTACGCATTTTCCGGCCATAAGGCGTGCAAAGTGACGGATTTCAGGCAGGGGCCCAGCGGGGGTCCGGCAGGGGCTCAGCGGGGGTCCGGAAGCCGCCGGGCGAGGGGCGGGCCGGTCCCGCTCACGGCAGTTTTGGGCCTTGAATGGGGAAATTGCGGTGGGCTCTGGTCAAGGCCCCCCGTATATGGTATAAATCGACTGCTGCGCAAAGAGCCGCGTAGACATACTTTCGCATTCGAGAAAGTGGGCATGTCCCGCTTTCTTTTGTTGTAGGGGCCAAAACGCCCCGCGACGAGGGGCGCAGGCGCCCCGGCGAAAGAAGGGAACAGACGACGACGGGAAAGGAGGCCGTATGCTGACGGGCAAGGAGAAAAGCCTGCTTGAGGCCATGGAGCCCCGTGCCGCCTCCGAGGGCGTGGAAATCGTCACCGTGGAGATTGCCGGCGCCAAGCGGGCGCCCACCATCCGGGTGTTCATCGACGCCGAGGGCGGCGTGAGCTTCGACGAGCTGGCCCGCACCCAGGCCTGGGTGGGCGAGCTCATGGACGAGATCGACCCGTTCCCCGGCGCCTACATGCTGGAGGTGTCCTCCCCGGGTATCGACAGGCCCCTGCGCACGCCGGAGCACTTCCAGCGCTTCGTCGGCGAGACGGCCTCGGTGAAGACCCGGGGTCCCGTGGACGGCCGCAGCTCGTTCACCGGCGAGCTTCTGGGCTTCGCCGACGGCGCCGTGCAGCTTAAGGTGGACGGCGAAGTCGTGGCCATTCCGTACGATACGATCAAGCGGGCCCGGCTCAAGGGCTCCGTCGATTTCAGCGCTTAGGGAAAGGAAAGGAACAACGTGGCAAGTTCAGAACTGATCGAGGCATTGCAGGCGCTCGCCCATGAGCGCAAGATCGACGAGTTCTACCTCATCGAGCGCTTGGAGCAGTCGCTCGCCAAGAGCTACGAGCGCATCTTGGACCTCGAGTGGGACGCGCGGGTGACCATCGATCGCCAGACCGGCAAGATCTACGTCTACGAGCTGGTGCCCGTGGGCGAGCCCGACGAGGAGACCGGCGAGTACAGCGAGTTCGAGGAGCGCGACGTGACCCCGGCCGACGTGAGCCGCATCGCCGCCCAGAACGCCAAGGGCGTCATCTCCTCGCTGGTGCGCGAGGCCGGCCGCCAGTCCATCTACGACGAGTTCCGCAACCGCGTGGGCGATCTCGTGACCGGCACCGTGCTCCAGGGCACGCCGGACTTCACCATCATCAAGATCCGCGACGGCGTGGAGGCCGAGCTGCCCCACTACGACGCCAAGCGCAACCCCGGCGAGCGCAACGAGCGCCCGGCCAACGAGCACTACCGCCACAACCAACGCCTGAAGGTGCTCATCATCGAGGTGCGCGACCCCAACGGGGACGCGGCCCGTGCCCGCGGCGAGCAGGCCCGCCCGGCCATCGTGGTGTCCCGCACCCATCCCGACCTCATTCGCCGGCTCTTCGAGATCGAGGTGCCGGAGATCTACGAGGGCGTGGTGGAGATCAAGTCCGTGGCCCGCGAGCCCGGTGCCCGCTCCAAGGTGGCCGTGTTCTCCCGCGAGGCGAACCTGGACCCGGTGGGCGCCTGCGTGGGCCCGAAGGGAAGCCGCGTGCGCATGGTGGTCGAGGAGCTGCGCAACGAGCGCGTCGACGTCATCCAGTGGAGCCCCGACCCGGCGGTCTACGTGGCCAACGCCCTGTCGCCGGCCAAGGTGAACCGCGTCACCATCGACGAGGACAACAACTACGCCACGGTCATCGTGCCCGACGACCAGCTGTCCCTGGCCATCGGCAAGGAAGGCCAGAACGCCCGTCTGGCCGCCCGGCTGACCGGCTGGCACATCGACATCAAGCCCGTCAGCTACGAGGGGGCGTCCCTGGTGGACGACAGCCTCATCGACGAGGTGGAGGAAGACGACGGCTTCTGCGTGTTCGTGGACGAGGACGGCAACCGCTGCCGCAACCACGCCCGCCCCGACAGCCAGTACTGCGGCGTCCACGCCGAGGCGGCCGGCGAGTAGGCCCGCGCCAGGAAAGAAGCTGACACCGATGCCCGACCAGACGAAACCCAAGCGCCAGCGCACCTGCATCGGGTGCGGGGCCACCCAGACCAAGGGCGCCTTCCTGCGCATCGTGCGCACCGAGGACGGCCCGGTCCTCGACCCCGTGGGCCGTAAGCCGGGGCGCGGGGCCTACGTCTGCACGGGAGCGTGCCTTGCCCAGGCAAGGAAGACCAGGAAACTTGAGCGCGCCCTGCGCTGCAAGGTGACCGACACAGATTACGAGCGGCTCGCTCGCGAGATTGCTCTCGTC
>CANPHS010000210.1 GCA_947573925.1 uncultured Enterorhabdus sp.
CATTCGTTCTTCGACGAGGTGCAGGCCGCCCTGGACATTCCCATGGTGCACATGGTGCGCGAGGCCATGGCCGCAGTCGCCGAACGGGGCTGCCGGCGCGTGGGCGTGCTGGCCACCACCGGCACCGTGCTCACCGACCTGTACGGGCGCGAAGGGACGCCCCTCGGGCTGGCATGCCTCTACCCCGCGCCGGAAGAGCAGCGGGCCGTGAGCCGCATTATCTACGACCAGGTGAAGGCCGGGCTGCCCGTGGAGCCAGATGCGCTGGACGCGTTGGCCGCCCCCTTCCGCCGCGCTGGTTGCGACGGCATCGTGCTCGGCTGCACGGAGCTGTCCTGGGCCTTCGCCGGACGCGAGCAGGCGGCGGGGCTTCCCGTGGTGGATGCCCTGGACGTGCTGGCCGACCGCGTCATCGAGTTCTCCGGTCAGAAAGTGAGGAAGTCCCTATGTGCGGTTTCGTAGGTTTCACCGGCGAGGACGGCTCTTTGGATCACGGTACCGTGATCCACGCCATGGCCGAGGTCATCGCCCACCGCGGGCCCGACTCGGACGGATACTTCGCCGACGGGCGGGCGGCCCTGGGCTTCCGGCGCCTGGCCATTATCGACCTGGCCGGGGCGAACCAGCCCCTGCACAACGAGAACGGAAGCCTCGTGCTCGTCTTCAACGGCGAGATCTACAACTACCGGGCGCTGCGCCGCGAGCTGACGGCGGCCGGCCACCGCTTCTCCACCGAGGGCGACGCGGAAGTGGTGCTCCACGGCTTCGAGCAGTGGGGGCCGGCCGTGCTCGACCGGCTGCGCGGCATGTTCGCCTTCGCCCTGTACCGCCCGGCCTCAGGCGAGCTCTTCCTCGCCCGCGACGCCTTCGGCATCAAACCGCTGTACTACGCAGAAACAGGCCGGCGCATCGTGTTCGGCTCCGAGATCAAGGGGCTGCTCCCCTACCCGCGCCTGGAGCGGCGCCTGAACGAGAAGCGGCTCGCCCATTGGCTCTGCCTGGAGTACCTGCCCGACGACGAGACGCTGTTCGCCGGCGTGCGGAAGCTGCCCGCGGGCCACTGGCTGCATTGGCGCGACAGGAAGGCGAGCCTGCACCGCTGGTTTCAGCCCCGCTTCGCCCCCGACCGCGGCCTCAGGGCGGACGACGCAGCCGAGGCCATCGCCGAGGTGCTGCGCGATTCCGTGCAGGCCCATGCCGTGGCCGACGTGGAGGTGGGCTGCTTCCTGTCGGCCGGAGTGGACTCCAGCCTCGTGGCGAACGAGGCGGCCCGCATCATGGATGCCCGCACGTTCTCCATCGGCTACGGCGAAGGAACATACTCGGAACTGGCCGCGGCCCGGGAATTCGCCGATGCCGTGGGGCTCGCCAACACGGGGCGCACCCTGTCGGCGGAGGAGTTCTTCGCCTCGGTGCCCGCGGTGCAGTACGCCATGGACGAGCCCCTGCCCAACCCCTCGGCCGTGCCGCTGTACCACCTGGCCCAGATGGCCGCGGAATCAGTGAAGGTGGTACTGTCGGGAGAGGGGGCCGACGAGCTGTTCGGCGGCTACCCCTACTACCAGGAATGCCTGGCCTACGGCCCGTACATGGCCGTGCCCGCGCCCCTGCGCCGGGCGGCGGCAGCGGCGGCAGCGCACCTGCCCGCGGGCACTCACGGCCGGCGCTTCCTCCTGCGCGGGGCGCACCCGCTGGCCGAGCGCTACATTCGGTTGGAATACGTGTACGGCTGGGACGAGGCCCGCGCCCTGCTGCGCCCAGAGCTCGTGTCCGCCGACGGCCCGGCGCCGTGGGAGCTGGAAGCGCCCCTCTTCCGCGAGATCGGCGCGGCCGACCCCGGCGAGGTGACGACCATGCAGACGGCGGACATCCTCACCTGGATGCAGCAGGACATTCTGCTGAAGGCGGACAAGATGTCCATGGCCGCCTCGCTGGAGCTGCGCGTGCCCTTCCTCGACCGCGAGGTGTTCGCCGTGGCCCGCACGTTGCCCGCTCCCCTGCGCGTGACGCGCCGCGAGACGAAGCCGGCCCTGCGCCGCGCCGCCGCCCGCACCCTGCCCGCGGCCACCGCCGCCCGCCCCAAAATCGGCTTCATGACTCCCCTCGTCCAATGGCTGCGCGAGGAACCCTGGGCCACCCGGGTGCGCGAGGTCCTGAACAGCGAAACGGCGCACCGATTCTTCCGCACCGACCACCTGAACCACCTGATGGACGAACACCAATCCGGCAAGCGATCCAACATGAAGAAGATCTGGGCCCCCTACTGCTTCATCCTCTGGTACGACCAGTATTTTAAGGAGCAGAGAAACGCGTAAAGGAGGCGCGGGGTGTTCTGACCAAGCGAGGACTGTCTGAGCGAATCAGAATACCCCGTGGCTCCGCCCGGCGCCGACTCGTACAACAGATGCATGGTGCACGCATTATTGATCTTGCTTACGATATCGCACGTTGCAGTCGCGAAGTGGGCTCCGGCGTCTCAAGGTTGCTCAAAACAGAGAATTTGCGAGATGTATCTCAAAGAAAAGAGGGCGGGGCACCGGGCAAATCGGGA
>CANPHS010000211.1 GCA_947573925.1 uncultured Enterorhabdus sp.
CGAACCGGGGGTGAAGGCTTTGCAGGCCTCTGCCTTACCACTTGGCCACGTCGCCATTCCTTGGCGGCTGTCATTGAAAAAGCCGGTCAAACAAGCGCCTGACCGGCCTTCTGATGACAATGGAGCGGACAACGGGATTCGAACCCGCGACCCTCACCTTGGCAAGGTGATGCTCTACCAGCTGAGCCATGTCCGCATCGCGAGGTGATACTATACGGGAAGCCTCGGACGGATGCAAGACCTTTTTTGAAAAAATTTCCTACTTTCCGTCGGACGGACGCGCTGCCCCCTCATCGGGCACGCGCTCGCCGCTCTCGATGGCGGCGTCCACCCGGCGCTTCGCCTGCTCGCCCACGAGCGCCGGGGCCTCGCCGGCCTCAGCATGGGCCACGGCGGCGTCGATGGCCTCGTCGGCCAGCGACTTCTTCCACGCGTTCAGCCGCGAGTTGAAGGCCATCTGGATGAATTCCAAGACCACCGCGAAGATCATGGCGAAGTACACCATGAGCTTCTCCATGTGCATGTCGAGCACCTCGATGGAGGTGTGGATGCCCGCGGAGTCGAGCACGAGCAGGACGCCGATGGCCACGATGAACACGAGGGCCAGAATCTTCATCTCCGGGTGGGAGTTGATGAAGTTGGAGATGGGGTCGATGAAGATCATCATGATGAACACGGCGATCATAACGGCCAGGATCATGACGATGAGGTGCTCGGCCAGACCTACGGCAGTGATGACCGAGTCGATGGAGAACACGAGATCCATGACCATGATGGTGCCCACAGCCTGGGGCAGGCCGATAAGGTGCCGCGCCTTGTGCTCCTCGGAGGTCTCCGCCTTGATCTCGGTGAGGGCGAGCACGTCGAGAAGCTCGCGGATGCCCTTGTAGATGAGGTAGCCGCCGCCGACTAGCATGACGATGTCGCGCACCGAGAACCCGTGGGACCAGGCGCCCAGATCCAGCGTGAACAGCGGCGTGGTCATGTGCACCAGAAACGACGCGAAGCACAGAAACAGGATGCGCATGACCAGGGCGCCGGCCAGGCCCAGCTTGCGGCCGATGTGCTGCTTCTCGGGGGGCAGCCGGTTGGTGGTGATGGAGATGAACACCAGGTTGTCCACGCCCAGCACGATCTCCAGGAAAATCAGGGTCAGCAGGCTGATCCAAGCCTCCGGGGTCGCGAAAATCGACAGGTCCACGTCTTCCTCCTCGTCTCGTCGCGGGGTCGCGCCGGCCACAAAAAAAGACTCATGGTGCAACCGTGCCGCCTCTCGGGCAAGTTTGCACCATGAGTCTCGCTATTTAAGGCTCGCCAGGCCGCCGTTGCCGCTTCCGCGAAAAACCGTGACCACGATGTTGAACGAGCCGCGCACCGCGCCAGCTACTCCCCCATGGGGTTTGATCATCCTACCAAAGGCCCGCAGCCGCGGCAATGGTATAATCGGCAACACTACTGTGACTACACGAACACCCGAGGAGCCCCTCCATGACGCAGGAACCCGCAAATCTGCCCCCCGCCTCCCCCGAAGGCTCTCCGGAAGCACCGGAAGGCGCGGCCGAGCACGCTTCCAGCCGCCGCGGCGGCCGCCATTCCCATGCCCGCGCCACCGAGCCGGCGCCCCGTCAATCTCTAAAGGAGCGCCTGTTCCATCGTCAGAAGAGCACGGTGCGCATCGGCGATGTGTCCTATCTGGACGGCGCCGAGCTCTCGCGACCCCAGGAAATGCCCGTGCGGGTGCGCACCGTCATGTTCGCCGCCATGGCCGTGGCAGCCCTCATCGGCGGCCTGTTTTTGGCCCAGTACCTGGACCAGGTCATGAACGAGCCCATCCGCCAGCAGCAGACCCTGCAGGAGAACCTGACGCGGGAAGTCTCCCTCGACTTGCCCCAGCTCGTGCAATTCATGCCCGAGAACGACGAGGACATCATGGCCTCGCTCACCGACGCCGGCTACACCCTCTACGAGCGCACGCCCGTGGGCACCAACCCCGATGGCGGCTTCGAAGTCATCAAGCTGCCCCCCGATATGTCCCTCGAGGAAGCGGGCCTCATGTATATGAAGGGCATCGACCGGCTGTCGGCGGCCGATGCCGTGCGCCTGCTGAAGGGCGCCTGGACCTTGGATGTCTCCCGCAAGGCCGGCGTCTCCATGCGCGTGCGCTACGCCGACTTCGATTCCGGCTCCATCGAGGCCGCCGTGCAGAGCGCCATGCAGGCCGAGGGCCTGGAGAACGCGAAGGTGACCGATTCGGGCGTGGACGATTCCGGCAACACCTACCAGGCCGGCACGGTGAAGGGCGACGGTAAGAAGTACAACTGGCGCGTGTCGGTCATCGAGCTTTCGGAGATGTACGACATCTCGGGGCTGCCGAACACCGCCTACTTCGTCGGCATCCGCTTCAGCGCCTAAGATTCAATTCGAGACGCCCTGCCGGGTAAGCTGCCCCACGTTCGGGTGGAATTGGGGCAGCTTAACCCGGCGGGGGGCCCCCCGGTTAAAACCCCCAGGCCCCCCCGGGCCCGGCGGCGGGGTGGATTTGGAC
>CANPHS010000212.1 GCA_947573925.1 uncultured Enterorhabdus sp.
TTATCAGGCGTGCGCTCTAACCAACTGAGCTACGGGCCCTTGAAAAAGTGCTTGATTATCTTACGTCAGGGGACCGGTTAGGTCAAGGAAAATTTTTACCGAATTGGAAAAATTCTTTTCCCGGTGGTCAGCGGCAGAAGTGGGAGAATAAGAGCACGAGGAAAGGAGGCTGTATGGTGCCGTTGAAAGTACTGACCCTGGTGGTAGCCGGGCCCACACAGCCCTCGGTGCTGGTACTGCAGCCGGTGGAAGATTCCCCTGCCGGCAAGGCCCGTATCGTGCCCATTTGGGTGGGCCCCACGGAAGCGGCGCAGATCGGCATAGCCCTGGAGCACGTGAAGTTCGGCCGCCCCATGACCCACGACCTGTTCCTGGACGCCCTGACCAACCTCGATGCCCGGGTCGATTCGGTGACCATCTACCATACCAAGGGACAGATGTTCTTCTCCCACCTGGTATTGAACCAGGGCGGCCGCCTTATCACCCTGGACGCGCGGCCGAGCGACGCCATCGCCCTCGCCCTGCGCCAGGACGCGCCCCTCTATATAGAGGAGGAGGTGCTGAGCGCGGCCTCGTTCCCCTTCCTGTTCCGCGGCGAGAGACAAACCGAGGAGGAGCTGGCGGAGTTCAAGACCTTCCTGGACCACCTCTCGCCCGAGGATTTCGGGGAGCTCTCGTAAAAGGTAAAGGCCCGCACCCCCTCTCGGATGCGGGCCTTCGTTCTGGGTTGAAGGTCAGCGGAAACCGCTATTCCTCGGTTTCGGCGGCCTCGACTTCTTCCACAACGGCGCCTTCGTCGCCCTCGTCACCGTCGATGTCGTCGATGGCCAGGGAACCGTCGGTGTTCTCCTCGTCCAGCAGGTCGAGCTGGTTCTCGTCGGCCGGGCCGGCGGCCTTGGCCTTCTTCTTGCCCGTGGAGGAGATGGCCACGGCGCACACCTTGTCCTTGTCGGCCACGTTCATCACCTTCACGCCCTGGGTGGAGCGGCCCAACTCGGAAATGCCCTTCACCGGGGTGCGCACGATGACGCCCTCCTCGGACACGATCATGATCTCGTCATCGGGGCCGACGATCTTCATGACCGCGAGCAGGCCCTTCTTGTGGGTCATGGTGATGGTATACACGCCCTGGCCGCCGCGATGATGCTCGGGGTACTCCTCGATCTTCGTGCGCTTGCCGTAGCCCTTCTCGGTGATGACGAAGAGATCGGTGCCGGGGCGGGCGATTTCCATGCCCAGCACGTGGGCGTCGGCGGGTACGTTCATGCCGCGCACGCCCATGGTGCCGCGGCCCATGGCGCGGGCCTCGGACTCGTCCCACAGAATGGCTTTGCCGGCGGAGGACACCATGATGACCTTCTCGCCCGGCGCCACGCGCTTCACGGAGATGAGCTCGTCATCGTCCTTCAAGTTGATGGCGATGAGGCCGTCGCGGCGGGTGCGGTCGTACTGGTCCATGGAGGTCTTCTTCACGTTGCCCTGGGCCGTGGCGAACATGAGGAACTCGTTGGCCGGGAAGTCCTTCGTGGCGATGACGGCGCTGATGGATTCGCCCTTCTCCAGGGGCAGCAGGTTCACGATGGCCGTGCCGCGGGCATGGCGGCTGGCCTCGGGAATCTCGTACACCTTCAGGCGGTACACCTTGCCCTTGGTGGAGAAGAACAGCATGTAGGAGTGGGTGGAGGCGACGAACAGGTGCTCCACGAAGTCGGCGTCCTTCAAGTTCACACCCTGCATGCCCTTGCCGCCGCGCTTCTGCTGGCGGTAGGTGCTCACGGGCAGGCGCTTGATGTAGCCGGCCTTGGTCATGGTGACGACCATGTTCTCCTCGGCGATGAGGTCCTCCACCTCGATGTCCTTCGCCTCGCCGGTGATGCGGGTGCGGCGCGGGGTGCCGTACTTCTTCTTGATTTCCAGCAGCTCTTCCTTGATGACCTGCTTCAGCAGGTTCTCATCGGACAGGATTTGCTTGTAGTAGGCGATTTTCTCGCGCAGCTCGGCCAGCTCTTCCTCGATCTTCTCGCGCTCCAGGCCGGTGAGGCGGCGCAAGCGCATTTCCAGGATGGCGTTGGTCTGTTTCTCGGAGAGGCCGAAGCGCTCGGTCAACTTCGCGCCCGCTTCCTTGTCGGTCTGGGACGAGCGGATGATCTGGATGACCTCGTCGATGTTGTCGAGCGCGATAATGTAGCCCTCGAGGATGTGCTCGCGCTCCTCGGCCTTGGCCAGTTCGTAGCGGGTGCGCCGGGTGACGACGTCCTTCTGGTGCTCGATGTAGTAGAAGAGGATTTCCTTCAGGGACAGCACGCGCGGGGTGCCGTTCACCAGGGCCAGCATGTTGGCGCCGAAGCCCACCTGCAGCTGGGTGTGCTTGTACAGCTTGTTCAGCACCACCTGCGGGATGGCGTTGGACTTCAAGTCGATGATGATATCGATGCCCTTGCGGTCGGCGGCGTCGTGGATGTTGCTGATTTCCGGCAGCTTCTTGTCGCGCACCAGCTCGCCGAGCTTCTCCAGCAGGCGCTTGCGGT
>CANPHS010000213.1 GCA_947573925.1 uncultured Enterorhabdus sp.
CAGCTCCAGCAGGCGGCGCCGGCGCTCGGCGCTCATGGTGACGCCGCCGGGGTTCTGGAAGTTGGGAATGGTGTAGCAGAACTTCAGGCGCGGGTTGTTCTTGCCGATGCGCTCAAGCTCGGCCTCCAGCAGGTCCATGCGCATGCCGTCCTCGTCGAAGGGGATGGCCCGCACGTCGGGCTCGAAGGCGGAGAAGGCTTGCAGGGCGCCCAGGTAGGTGGGGCCCTCGGTGATGATGATGTCGCCCGGGTCGATGAAGGCCTCGGCGATGAGGGTTAAGGCCTGCTGGGCCCCCGAAGTGACGAGAATTTGGTCGGCCTTCACACGGATGCCGAGGTCGCGCATGAGGTCGGCCAGCACGGCGCGGAGGCCGGCGAGGCCGTCGGTGGGGCCGTACTGCAGCGACACGGCGCGGGCCTCGGGGCTTTCCACGGCGGCCAGCACGGCGCGGCGCACGTCCTCTTCCGGCAGCAGCGACACGGCGGGCATGCCGCCCGACAGCGAGATCACGTCGTCGCGGGTGGCGGCGGCGAACAGGTTGCGCACGGCCGAGGGCCGCATGATGCGCACGCGGCGGGCAATCTTGTCCCCCGTGGTGTCGAAGGTGATGTGAGCTGACGACATGGCTAATCCACCATCCCTTCCATAAGCGCGGAGGCGGCTTTCAGGGCCGCCAGCGCGATGAGGTCATCGGTAAAGTTTACTTCAACACGGGCCAGTCCCTCGCGCTCGTTGAGCCATTCCGTCGTACCGACAAAAGTAGCCGCCGAACGGTCGTTCATTTCCGCTTGGAAGTCGATGATGAGGTGCTCCAGCACATGGGGAAGGGATGTGCGGGCGAGGATATCGCCGAAGGGGGCGCCCTCGGCGTTCAGGCAGGCGTGGCGGGCAAGCCGGGGCCGCGCGGCCCGCAGGCGCTCGGCAGCGGCCGGGGACAGGTGGGCCGCCGGACCGCCGTCCACGCGCACGAGCAGCGCCATGCGGTCGCGTTCGATGGCCACCCGCTCGACGGCGAAGGCGCTCATGAGGCGTCCGGCTTCGCAGCGCCGGACTCTTGGGGGGCTGCGGGCTTGTCGGCCGCCGCGCCCCCTTCCACCGCCTGGGCCCGCTCGCGGGCGTTGCGGGGCGCCGCCTGGGGGTCGGCATCGTCCGGGGAATCGGCGGTCCCGGCCGCGGGCTCGTCGGCCGCCTTGTCCTTGGGGTCGTTGATGTCGGCGGGCATCTTGCCGGACAGGTCGCCCACGGGCTCGTCCTCGATGGTCTCGCTCTTCGCGCCCTTCGACCCCGTGCCGCCCTCGTCGGCGCCCTTGTCGTCGTCGGAGGCCTTCGGCGCCGGCGTGCCCGTGGGGGTGCGCGACAGCAGCGTGAGCCCCTCGGCGCCGGCCTCGGCCGGGGACAGGCGCTCGCCCTGCAACTGCTTCAGCAGCGCCTCGATAGTCCAGCCGATATCGCGGCCGAGGGTGTCGGCCCCCGTGAAGGAGCCGTCCACCAAGGCCAGCTCCTGGCGGTCCAGGGAAAAGCGGTAGCACCCCGACCCGGCCAAGTTGGTGAAGGTGAACGCGATGGTCTTGTCGCCCGGATCCAGGCCGTAGCGATAGGCCACGTCGTCGGTGAGCTTGATGCGGTCGCCGGTGATTTCAATGGGCGTGGCGGTGCCTGCCAGATACCAGGTGCCCTGAATGTCGGCCGCATCGTCGGCGGCGAACCAGCGCAGCCAGGCAAAGCCCCCCACCACGGCGCCCACCACCAGCACGACGGCCGCCACGGCCGACACCACGGCCACTTTCACCCGGCGCCGATGGCGGGTGCGAGCAGCCTCGGCCGCCGATGCCGCCGCCCGGCCCCGGCGCGACGGGGCGTCCGACGCGGCGCCTTCCGCAGCGGCCGCAGATCCCGAACGCCGCTCGGCACTTCCCTCTACAGCGCGGGGCCGCCCTGCGGCGACCCCGGCTCCGGTGCGATTCCCACCGGCACGGGACCGGGGGTTGTGGCGCCCCGGCCCGTGCGCTTGCGTTCCCATGGCCGGCTTAAACCTCTTCCGGCTTGATGACCGTGAGGCCGCCCATGTAGGGCACCAGCGCCTCGGGCACCGTGATAGTGCCGTCGGGGTTCTGGTAGTTCTCGATGACCGCGGCCATGGTGCGGCCCACGGCCAGGCCCGACCCGTTCAGGGTGTAGGCGTAGCGCGTGCCCTTGAAGTTCTCGGGGTCGCGGTACTTGATGTTGGCGCGACGGGCCTGGAAATCGGTGCAGCAGCTGCAGGAGGAAATTTCCTTGTAGGCGTTGTAGCTGGGCAGCCACACCTCCACGTCGTAGGTTTTCGCGGAGGAGAACCCGATATCGCCGGTGCACAGGGAGATGACGCGGTAGGGCAGCCCCAGCTTCTGCAGGATGTTCTCGGCGTCTTCCACCATGCTTTCCAGCTCGTCGAAGCCGGTCTCGGGGGTGGCGAACTTCACCATCTCCACCTTGGAGAACTGGTGCACGCGGATGATGCCGCGGGTGTC